>NZ_JAIMAV010000031.1 GCF_023511815.1 Alicyclobacillus sp. | reverse complement strand
AAGTGCTCGTGCATCAACGTCTTTCCCAACCGCTCCACCGGCACCGGTCCGGTGACCGTGTTCACCATCCGCCCCACCAAAATCGCCTCCCGCTCCGCGGTTTCCCCTCACACGACGGCTATGGGTTACGGCTGCACCTTCCGGCTCATCCCTGGGCCTGCTGGTACCGCCGCCGTTCCTCCTCCTGCAGCAGACGCCACATCACCTTGCCCGTGCCCGACAGCGGCAGCGCGTCCACGAACTGGATGATCCGCGGCCGCTTGTACGCCGCCATGTGCTCGCGCGACCACTCGATGATATCCTCCTCCGACACCTGCCCCCGCGCCTCGGGCCGCAGCACGATGTACGCCTTGACCGTCTCCCCGCGCCTCGGATCGGGGACCCCGATGACGCACGCCTGCTCGACGGCCGGGTGGCGGAAGAGAATGGACTCCACCTCCGTCGGCCACACCTTGAAGCCGCTGGCGTTGATCATGCGCTTCAGGCGATCGACGATGAAGAAATACCCCTCCTCATCCACGTAACCGATGTCCCCCGTCCGGAAAAAGCGCTTACCGTCCAGTTGCACAAACGCCCGCTCCGTCTCCTCCGGCCGCCGCCAGTACCCGAGGAACACCTGCGGCCCCGCAACCACAATCTCGCCCTCCTCCCTGGGGCCCAGTTCGCGCAGCGTCTCGGGATCGATCACACGGGCGTCCACATCGAACACCGGAATGCCGGCACACTGCATCTTCGGTCGATCCGGTGGATTCGAGTGCGTCTGCGAGATGGTCTCCGACAGCCCGTACCCCTCGGCGTAGCGCAGCCCCGTCAGCTCGAACAGCCGCTCTCCGACCGCCTGGGGCAGGGGCGCGCCGCCGCCCCCAATGCGCTTGAGCGAGGACAGGTCGTACTGGCCCAGGTTGGGATTGGCGAGGAAATCCACCACCATGGTCGAGATGTTGATCCACCCGGTGCACTGGTGGCGAGCGATCAGTCGCCCGGCGAGGTCCCGGTTCCACCGGGTCATCAGCACGATGGTGCTGCCGCAATAGATGGGCGCGTGCATGCTGTGCACCATCCCCGTGACGTGAAACAGCGGGAGCGTGGCGAGCACCACCGCGTCCTGCGTCATCGACGACCAGACCACCCCGCCGACGGTGTTCGCCTGTACCGTGGCATGGGTGTGCATGCATCCTTTGGGCCGGCCCGTCGTGCCCGAGGTGTAGGGGAGGACGGCGAGATCGTCCGGGCCGGTCCTGGAGGGAGCCGGTGACCGCTCGAGCCCCAGCGCCTGGTGGAAGGACACCGCGGACGCGTCGGCCAGCTCCGCCCTTGGGGCCGTCACAAAATCGGGCGTGTCCGGATCGGCCTGCGGTCCCAGATAGTCGGAGTAGGCGGCGACCACCACGCGCTCCAGCGTCCCCCGGCCGACGAGCGGTTGGATGCGCGGGTACAGCTCCTGACCGACGATGGCCACCTTGGGTTGTGCGTCCTCGATGTAAAACTGCAGCTCCTCCGTCACGTTCATCGGGTTGACGGGCACCACCACCGCGTCCGCCCGCAGAATCGCGTAGTAGGCGACGATGAAAGAAGGCGAGTTCTGCATGTACAGCAGGACGCGATCCCCCTGCCGGACACCGAGATCTTCCTGCAAGAACCCGGCCAGCGCGTTGACGTCCCGGTGCAGCTCGCCGTAGGAGATGGCGCGGCCGTAGAAATGAATGGCCGCCTTGTCCGGATACCGGCGGGCGGAGACCTCCAGGTTGTCGAAGAGCGTCGTGCGCGGCACCGTCAGAGACTTCGGCACGTCCTTCGGCCAGAATTCGAAGTGGCGGTCGGACACAATCCCACTCCTTTCCTCACCCCGCGATGAAACCCCTTTCACAATGTAACGAATGTTCGGTTGCCACATTCATAACCTTTCGATATTTATGTTGGAAATCCTGCCGGTCAGAACCGGAGCGGCGGGCGATTTGTGGCGAAGATCCGGTTGACAGGTGTCGAATCCTGTCACATAATCTACGAAAGACAGAGAGAACTTTTGATAGAAAATACATCGTTTCGTGTGCAAACGGCAAACCAGTGGAAACGCTGGGACGCAAAGCCACGGGTCTACGGGCGCCTTCGTCCGGTCCTTCTCCGGCCGGATGGGGGGTCTACGACAGCCGGGCTGCCACACGCCGCCGCATCGGCCGGTGATCCATGGGCAGCCCTGCGCACATTCGCAGGGCTGCCCGTTTTGATGTGCGGCGAGACACGCAAACAGGGTTGACATTCCATGGGATGGGTGATGACTGTGAAACGACCTCGCCTAAAGGCGGTGTTCTCCGCCTGGGCCTCTCTTCGCTGGAAACTGTTATCCATCTGTCTGTCGCTCCTGATTCTCCCAAGCCTCTTCGTCGGCGTCGTCAGCTACGAGATCACCAAGCGGCAACTGGAAGAAGCCGGACGTGTCCAACTCAAGCAGGATGTCCAGCACGTGTTCACGGTGATTGAACAGGCGGACAGGGCGGTGAAGGCCGGTCGGTTGACCCCGGAGGCCGCCCAGGAACAGGTCCGGGAAGAGGTGCTGGGTCCCAAAGGGCCGGATGGCAAGCGCCCCATCAATCCCCGGTTCGCCATCGGAACCCGCGGATACATATTTGCCGTCAACGACCACGCGGTCAACATCATGCACCCCACCTCGGAAGGATTGGACCTCTGGGACAAAAAGACCCAGGACGGCGTCATGCTCGGCCGGGAGTACATCCGTCTGGTCAACCAGGGCGGCGGCTATCTGACCTACGCCTGGCCCTACCCCAACTCGCAGCAGGTGGGTGAAAAGATTGTCTACATCCAAAAGGATCCCGTGTGGGGCTGGAACGTGGCGGCCGGTTCCTACCTGGTCGATTTCAACGCCCCGGCCCAGCAGGTGCTGCGCTGGCTCGCCATCGTGATCGTCTGCGAAATCGTGGCCGGGGTTGCGGTGAGCGTCTGGCTCAGCCGGCGCATCGCCAAACCGGTGGAACAGATGACGGGGGAGATTCAGCGCATCGCCGAGGGGGATCTGCGCGTCCAGCCGGCCGTGCGCCGAGGTCGGGACGAGATTGCCAGACTGTCTCGGCACCTGGCGGAGATGACCGAAACCCTGCGCGCGACCATCCAGCAGACGCAGGATGGTGCGCAGCAATTGGCGGCCGCCTCGGAGCAGCTGGCCGCCAGCGCCGAGGAGAACATGCGCGCGACCGAGCAGGTGGCGCAGACGGCGCAGGATGTGGCCGGTGGAACCGACCAGCAGGTGCACGCCGTCACCTCCGGCCGCGAGGTGGTCGGCCAGGTGGTGAGCACCATCCGCACCATTCGCGATCACGGACAGGACGCCAACAAGGCGGCCTCTGACGCGGCGGGCGCGGCGGACGACGGGCTTGCGGCGGTTCGCGCGATCGACACCCAGATGCGGACGATTCATGAGACGGTCCAACAGCTCGCGGCGGCCGTCGAAGCGCTGGGCGAGCGTTCGCAGGCGGCGGGGCAGATTGTCGAGGTCATCACGCAGATTGCGGAGCAGACCAATCTCCTGGCGCTCAACGCGGCCATCGAGGCAGCCCGGGCCGGAGAGCAGGGCAGAAGTTTCGCCGTGGTGGCCGGGGAGGTGCGCAAGTTGGCGGAGCATTCCGCGTCCTCGGCGGAGGAGGTCGCCCGCATCATCGCCGCCATCCAGGACGGCAGCCGGACGGCGGCACAGGCGATGCGCACCGGGACGGACACCGTCGCCGCGGGCTTGGCGACCATGCAGGAGGTCGGCCGGGCGTTCGAACGCATCCGTCAGTCCGTGTCCGACGTGCACGGGCGCGTGTCCGACGTATCGGAACAGGCAAACCATCTCTCGGAACACGCCGAGGGGCTTGAGGCGGTGATGCGCGAGATCGTCGCCGTGACGGACACCACCGCCGCCGGCATGCAGACCGTCTCCGCCGCGACGGAGGAGCAACTGGCCGCCATGCAGGAGATCTCCGCGTCGGCGCAGTCGCTCAGTCAGCTCGCGGAACGCCTGCAGGCGCTCATCGCGCGGTTTCAATGGTGAGAAAGAGAGGGACCGATATGGCGCTGCCATCCTACGCCGACCACCGCGACCTCCATCCGTCCCCGCTGGACGACCAAGCGCTCGCCGTCCTCAGCGACGAGGCCCTCGTTCAGGCGTACCGGGACGGATGCGGACAGGCCCTGGTGATTCTGTTTGAACGTTACCGGCCCTTCATGCAGTGGAAGGCCCGGCTGTATTATCTGAACGGCGGAGACCGGGAGGACCTGGAACAGGAGGCGCGCATCGGGCTGTACGAGGCCATCGAATCCTACCGCCCGGGCGGCCCTCCGTTTGGCCCGTTCGCGCGCATGTGCATCACCCGTCAGATTCTGCAGGCGGTCAAGATTGCCAACAGCGGCAAGCATCGATTGCTCAACACCGCCATCTCGCTGGACGCGCCCGTCCGGGGCGAGCAAGACGAGGAGCGCGCGCTCGGAGACCTCATCGCCGATCCGCGGATGCCCAACCCGGCCGACGTCATTGAGGCGCGCGCGTACCTGGCGGGCATCCGCGAAGCGCGTGACACCCGGACGCTGCCCCTGGTGCGCCGCAGCCGCCACGACACGCGCCTGACCCCGCTGGAACGGGACGTCCTGTTCCTGTTCGCCGTCGGATACTCGTATCAGGAGATGTCCGTGCGTCTGAAGAAAAGCAGCAAGGCCGTGGACAACGCCCTGCAACGCGCGAAGAAAAAACTCGCCCAGCACCTGGTCCGGGTGGAGGAGCGGTGAACCGGAGCCAACCGGTTCACCGCGCCCGGATGTAATACACCCGCGTGGTCCCGTCCCGCCGCTCCGACAAAAGCGCATGCCCGTGCACCCGGACCGACTCCGGGATGCGGATGAACGACTGCGGGCAGTCCGTGATGACCTCGAGGACCTTCCCGCTCCCGATGGCGTCCAGCGCCTCGAGGGTGTACAGCTCAGGATACGGACAGGACTCCCCCCGGACATCTAGGCGGCCATCCGCCCACACGCGTGCCGCGTCGCCCATTCCCATACCTCCTTGCCTCATGCGGAGACGTCGCCGGCGGAGGGCAAGCGCCGCAGCGCCAGGCGGCGGCGGTACGCTCCCTCTCGCCACAGCACCAGAACGTACAGCAAACCGAGGAATCCGAACGTCGCCAAAATGCCCCCCGTCCACCCGAGGGTGTGCAACAGGTTGACCTCCGGCGCGCCCTGCACCAATGCGCGGTACAGGCCCCAGTGATCCCAACCGTAGGCGAGGAGGGTCGCACCGGTGATGTTTCCGACACCCACCGCGGCGAACTGCAGTTGGCCCTCCATGAGCCGGTACATCCACCCCGTCTCACACCCGCCGGCAATGACGATGCCCACGCCAAACATCAGCCCGCCGATGAGCGTGCCGAGGCTCGCCCAGTGGATGACGGGCTGCACCCCGCGATCGATGAAGACCGCCGTCCCCACGCACTGGATGGCCATGCCCGCCAGAATCGCCTTCGCCATCCGGCCGTTGCCGAACAGCCACAGGTCGCGCAGGCCGGAGGTGAAACAGATCTGCCCCCGCTGAATCAACACACCGAACGCGGCCCCGAACAGCGCCGCCAGCCCCATCAGCGGGCGATGATCCCGCATCGTCCACCCCACGCACACCACCCACACCAACACGCCGGCAAGGCCCGCGTACATCTGCCACGGCCGCGCCGTACCGCTTCCATCCAAGGATTGCACGCGCCGTAGGCCAATCTCCAGCCTTGGCTTGCCCTTGAAAGCCGGCAACACGGCCAGCCTGACGCCGATGTACGTCCCGAGGACCGTCCCGGCAATGAACAACCACGCATGCAGGCTGAATTGGGGAAGGCCGGTGAAAAACGCGGCCAGGTTGCAGCCCATGGCCAGCCGGGTCCCGAATCCGGCCATCAGACCGCCGATGAACGACCACAGCCATCGCCGCTTCTGGCGCGGCGTCCGGATCTTGAAGTGCCCGCCGAGCAGCGCGGCGCACAGACTCCCCCACAACATGCCCAGAACCAGCCAGCCGTCGGTCCGTTGGAGCGGCCCACCCTTCAGATGGATGGCCTGGAAGTACGCCCATCGCGTCGGATCCACCCCGACCAGTTGCAGCACGTTGCCTCCCCAGCGGGTGAACTCCCCGGTCACGGCCCACAGGGTCCCCGTGAGGCCGAAATAAAACGACGCGAAGACCCCCGCCACCACCAGCACCGGCGTGGCGCCCCAGAACTCGCCGAACACCCGGTCGTACCACCGTTTCACTGGCAAACCTCCTCTGCGCGTCGACGGAGACCGCCGGGGCGACGCGCGTGGCATGCGATCCCGTTTGCAACCTACAACTTGCGCAACAGAACGCGCTGCACGGCGTGGTCCTCCGCCTTCTCCAGAATGAGCTGCGCGCGGTTTCGCGTCGGTGCGATGTTCTCGCGCAGGTTGACCCCGTTGATCTCCTCCCAGATGCCGAGCGCCGTACGCTCCGCCTCCTCCGCCGTCAGGTCCGCGTACCGGCGGAAATACGATTTTTCGTCACGGAACGCCGTTTCGCGCAACGTCTGGAACCGCTGCACGTACCAGTGTTTGATGTGTTCCTCTTTGGCATCGACGTAGATAGAGAAATCGAAGAAGTCCGAGACAAACACCTGAGGCGCGCGTTTCCGGCCCCCGTTCGGATGGGTCTGCAACACGTTCAGACCCTCGAGGATCATGATATCCGGCTGGCGTACGCGGATGAACTCGCCGGGGACGATGTCGTACGTCAGATGGGAGTACACCGGGGCCAGCACCTCCGGCTTCCCCGATTTGACGTCCGCGACGAACTGAATCAGCCGGCGCACGTCGTAGCTCTCGGGAAAGCCCTTGCGCTTCATCAACCCGCGTTCTTCGAGAACCCGGTTCGGGTAGAGGAAACCGTCGGTGGTGACGAGATCGACCTTGGGATGATTCGGCCACCGCGCGAGCAGCGCCTGGATGATGCGCGCCGTCGTGCTCTTGCCCACCGCCACGCTCCCCGCAATCCCGATGATGTAAGGGACCTTCGCCTCCAGGTGCCCGAGGAACGTGTTCGTCGCCTGATACAGGTTCTGCGTCGCCGCGACGTATAGATTGAGCAGGCGGGAGAGCGGCAGATAGATGTCCGCCACCTCCTCCATGGACACCCGCTCGTTGATGCCCCGCAGCCGGTCCAACTCCGCCTCCGTCAGCGGAAGCGGCGTCGAGTCGCGCAGGTGGCGCCACTCTTCCCGGGAAAAGGTGATGTACGGGGAAAACCGCTGCTTCGTCCCCTGGTTCGTCATACGGTTCCTCCTCTGGGTTTCGCCGCGGCCACCGTGCCGGTCAGCCGCGACAGGCGCAGATGCAGGCCCATCGCCAGCACGGTGAACGCGAGGATCATGGCGATCACGCCGCGCCACGCAAACCCGCTCCAAAACAGTCCGCCGACAAATCCGCCGACGCTCGATCCGATGTAGTAAAAGAGAAGATAGAGCGATGAAGCCTCCGCCTTGTGACTGGACGCCCGCCGGCCCACCCAACCGCTCGCGGTCGAGTGGCTGGCGAAAAACCCGAAGGTGAATACCGCCAGGCCGAGCACCTTCCACACCAGCGCCTCGGGCAAGGTCATCAGGGCGCCGAGGACCATCGTGACGGTGCCGATCCACAGGGTCAGCCGCCGGCCTCGCCGATCCGCCACCTTACCCATCCAGGCCGAACTGAAGGTGCCCACGGTGTAGACGATGAACAACCACCCCACCGCGGTCTGACTCAACCGGTACGGCGGGGCCATCAGTTGATAACCGATGTAATTGTACAGAGCGACGAATCCGCCCATCAACAGAAAACCAATACAGAACAGGCACACCAGTCCCGGGTCCCGCAGGTGTCGCGCGTACACCGACAGCGCCTGCCACAGTCGCCGCGACAGCGGCGCGTCCACACGACGCGGCTGAAAATTGCGCGCCGCCGGCAGGATCCACCAGAACACCACGCCGAGCAGCACCCCCAGGGCACCGAGAAACCCAAGCGCCCACCGCCAGGACAGCCAGTCGCTGATCATGCCGGTGAGGATCCGCCCCGACATCCCGCCCACCGTGTTGCCGGCGATGTACAGGCCCATCGCGTACCCGAGGCTCTTCGGTTCCACCTCCTCGCCGAGGTAGCCCATCGCGATGGAAGGTAGCCCCGCCAAGGCGATCCCCTGCATGGTGCGGACCACCAGCAGACTCGCGAAATCCTGCACCCACGCCGAGATGAGCACGAGCGCCGAGGACGAAAGAACCGAGATGGTCATGATCCGCTTGGGGCCGTACCGGTGGGACAAGGAGGCCATGAACAGCATCCCGACGGCCAGCGCGGCGGTGGTCACCGACAGCGACAGACTGGAGACCGCCGGAGAAACCTGAAAGTGTTGAGAGAACGCGGGCAATAAGGGCTGAATGCAGTAGAGGATGGTGAACGTCACCCAAGCGCCGATGAAAAGCCCGAAGCTCGCCTTGCGAAACTCCGGTGTCCCCTGTTGAATGTAAGCCACCTGCATCGCTCCCGGGATTCGGTCGTACGTTACTATCATGGTCCCAAATCTCAGGAAGCGCAACCCATGATCGGGATCGAACGCAATCGGGGCGCCCCGGCGGGGACGTCCCCGGTTCGCAACCCTTTCGACGGAACCGGTGAACCGGGGTATACTCAGCATCAGAAAACTCCGAAAGCGAGGGTGACGTCGCGCATGCCGTCCGCCCCGTCCCGCGAAACCGCGTTTCGGCGCCTGCGCACCCACCTGGGATGGGTCCACTGGGCGCACGTGTTCCTGGTGCTTCAACTGTGGATCACCGGCCTGATGCTGTACGTCCCCGCCTGGCGAACCCGCCTGGTCGCCCATCGAATGGCCATCCGCGCGTGGCACCAGTGGGCCGGGTGGGTGTGGGTGGCTCTGCTGCTCGCCCACGCACCGCTGGTCGTTCGGTACGCATCGGCACTGGCCAGAAGGCCCGCGGTGCGCCGGTGGATCGCCCGCGGCCACATCGCCTGGCTGTATGCCGCTTGCCTGCTTTGGGCGGGCTCCGGGGCTCTCATGGCCGAAACCCGCCATGCGTCCCTGGCCTGGCGGGCCATCGCCACCCAGGTCCACGACGTGCTGAGCGCCCTTCTCCTCCCGTGGGCTGCCCTGCACATCGGCGGCACATGGATCCGGCGGCGGAGATATCGGATGAACGTGAGACAAACCACCGGGGCGGGCCCATCCCCAAGCATGGGGCTGGTTCCCACGGCCGAGCCGGGTCCGGCGATCTCCACGCTCCCCGCCACCTCGTCCATCATCTCTCGGCGTCAGTTTCTCCTCTATGGCACCGCCACCCTCGCCGGCCTCGCGGTTGCCGCAACCCTGCGGTGGATCGGCGTCCGCGGCACCGTCCCCGCGAGCGCGCCGGCCTCTGCCACCGCACATCGCCGCGGCCAATTCCGGCTGTACAACGTCGCCGAGAAAACCCCCGACATCCGGCCTGGACAGTACACCCTTGCGGTGCAGGGCCTCGTGCGGCATCCCGTCACCTTCACCATGGCCGATCTCGCCGCTCTCCCGCAGGTGAGCGTCACACGCGATTTTTACTGCGTCACCGGCTGGGCGGTGACTCACGTCACGTGGACCGGCGTACCGATCGCCGAGATTCTGCGGCAGGTCGAGCCTCTGCCCGAGGCCCGCTTCCTCACCGTGCATTCGCTCGATGGGGTGTATGTCGACAGCTATACGTTGGAACAGATTTCTCGATCCGACGTGCTGCTCGCGTTCGAACTGGACGGCGCCCCGCTGCCCCCCGCTCAAGGAGGACCCTGCCGGATCATCCTGCCGCAGCTGTACGGCTACAAGAGCGTGAAGTGGGTGGGGAGGATGGTGTTCACCGAAGACCGGGAGGTCGGGTACTGGGAGCAGCGCGGGTACGATCTCGACGGCGAACTTCCGCCCAAATAAAAGAAGGGCCCGGTCATCCGGGCCCTCTGCACAACCGTCAACGCACCAGCGCAGGAATCAGCTGATCCGCCTTCGGGCTGCCAATTCCGGTGACGAGATCGTATCCCGCCTGCGCCGGATGCCCATTGCTCCCCGCGGTGATGTCGTGGTAGTTCGTGGTGTACCCCGCGCTGCCGGTCGTCCCGGCGATGCTGTACAAGCGGCTGTTCAGATCCGCATTGGACAACGGACTGGTGCGGCCCTGATCCGCCAGGGCGACCACCGCCGCCCAGCACGGTGCCCCCACGCTGGTGCCGCCAATCACATACCAGCCCTTCTGCCCTTGGTACGACGTGCTGTCATACACGGCGACGCCGGTGTTCGGGTCGGCCACCCACGCGATGTCCGGCGTCCCGCGGCTGCCGCCGACCACAGACACCCAGTTGTCCTGATAGGATGGCCGGGGTTCGTACGTGCTGGGCCCCCCGCCGGAACTGCTCCACGCCGACTCGCTCTGATAGGTGCCGTCGGATGCGAGTTGCAGCGACGTTCCACCCACCGCCAGAACGTACGGGGAGACCGCGGGCCACTCCAACGCCGCACCGCTGTCCCCGGCCGAAGCGGTGTACACAACGCCCGGGTGCTGGAAGTGCGTATCGTAGCTCGCCTCCGAGGAAAACTCCGAGCCTCCCCAGCTGTTGGACACCACCACCGCGCCATGAGCGGTCGCATAGTCGATGGCCGTCACCAGATCCGAAATGGAAGCCGATTTGGCCACCACCAACAGGATGTTCGCGTCCGGTGCGAGGGCATGCGCCCACTCCACGTCGAGCGAGGTCTCCAGAGCCCATCCGCCGTCCGTCTTCCGCGGCTTCCCCGACGGATACGCGATGGTCAGCGACGCGGGTTTCAGGCCAAATTGCTGATCGAAGACCTGGAGATCGTTTTGAATGGTCGGGCTGCCGTACGCGTCGACGATGGCGATGGTCTGCCCGGCCCCGGTGTACGTCACCTGGTCCAACCCGTACGCCTTCCGAATCTGCGCCGGCGCGTATCCACTCTGGTACGTCGAGGTGGCATTCCCACGCACCTTGATCGGCGGATGCGCCTCCTGTGCGGGCCCTCCCGCATTCGTCCGCGCCACGCCCGCGTCCGATGCCGGGCCCCCCACCCCGCTTTGCGTCGCCGCACCGACCGGCGTCCCCATCAGGGTCAGGCCGGCCACCGCCGCCACGGACAACCCCACACGCCCCATCCACTTGGCACGCTTCAACACCGCTCCTCCTCCTGGAATCGGATGACGAGTGATGTATATGCGCGCCCCTGGTGAACATTCCCGGGCAACGCGGCCGGACCCTCACCCTACCATCCCAGCGCCTTTTTCCCCGCCTCCAGCGCCTGAAGGATCCGGTCGACGTCGTACACCGCGCCCCGCCAGGTGCCGCCGCTGATGTTCTGGAGCGCCGCCCACAGGCGCGTGTCGTCCGGCAGGTCCGGGTCCGGCCCGAGCCCGGGGTGCGGGGTGCGCCGCGCCAGAATCGCGTCCCCGTCCGCGGGCGTCCCGGGCGCCTTGCCGTCGCCGACGAAGTTCACCCGGCCCTCCAGCCGGTTCAGGTCAATCTCCACGGCAATCCAGTCGCCGTCGCGGAGCTTGCCAATCGGACCGCCCGCCAACGCCTCCGGGCCCACATGGCCGATGCAGGCGCCCGTCGACACCCCCGAAAAGCGGGCGTCGGTGATCAGGCACACGTGTTTGCCGAACGGCAGGTGCTTGAGCGCCGACGTCAACTGGTACGTCTCCTCCATGCCCGTGCCGGACGGCCCCCGACCCGCCAGGACGAGCACATCCCCCGCGACGATGTCCCCGCGCTTGATGGCCGCAATCGCGTCCCGCTCTGACGTGAACACCTTCGCCCGCCCCACGTGGCGATACACCCCGTCGGGACCCACGACCGACGGATCGATGGCGGTCGACTTGATGACCGCCCCCTGCGGGGCGATGTTCCCCACTGGGAAGGTCACGGTCGACGTGAGGCCGCGCGAACGCGCCCGATCCGGGCTCATGATGACGTCATCCGGGTTCACGCCATCCGCCTGCACCAACCGCTGGCGCACCGCGTGCCGCCGCTCCGAGTCCTCCCACCAATCGAGCACCTCGTCCAGGGTCACCCCGGCCACCGTCTTCACCGAGGTATCGAGGACGCCGAGCCGCCGCAGATGCAGCATCACCTCGGGGACCCCGCCCGCGAGGAAGGCGCGCACCGTCGGGTGGTACTCCGGCCCGTTGGGCAGCACGCTCACCAGCCGCGGCACCTCGCGGTTGACGCGGATCCAGTCCGCCACCTCCGGAATCCGGCAACCGGCCGCGTGGGCGATGGCGGGGATGTGCAACAGAAGATTGGTCGATCCGCCAAAGGCCGCGTGCACCACCATCGCGTTCTCAATCGCCGCGTCGGTCAGGATGTCCGCCGTGTTCCAGCCGAGCTCCAGGAGCTGCAGCGCCGCGCGCGCCGACTGACGGCCGATGTCGAGCCAGATGGGCTGGCCGGACGGGGCGAGCGCCGAGTGCGGCACCGCGATGCCGAGCGCCTCCGCCACCACTTGGCTGGTCGCCGCCGTCCCGAGGAACTGGCACCCGCCGCCCGGCGTCGCGCAGGCCCGGCAGCCCATCTCCGCCGCCTCCTCGAGCGAGATCTCCCCGTGCGCGAATCGCGCCCCGATGGTCTGCACCTTGCCCGCGTCCTCGCCGTCCTCCGCGGGCAGCGTCACCCCGCCGGGTGCCAGCACACACGGCAACCGATGCATGGACGCCAGGGCAATCATCATCGCCGGCAGGCCTTTGTCGCACGTCGCGACCCCGATGACCGCGTGACGCGTCGGCAACGACCGGATCAGCCGGCGCATCACCATCGCCGCGTCGTTTCGGTACGGCAGCGAGTCGAACATGCCCGCGGTGCCCTGGGATCGGCCGTCGCACGGGTCGCTCACATACCCCGCGAAGGGCACCCCGTCGGCCGCCTTGATCTCCTCGGCCGCCGCCCGTGCGAGCAGGCCCACCTCCCAGTGGCCGGTGTGATACCCGAGGGCAATCGGCGTCCCGTCCTCCGCCCGGATGCCGCCCTGGGTGCTGAGGATCAGCACCTGCCTGCCGTGCAACCGCGACGGATTCCACCCCATGCCGACGTTCTGCGTCCAACCGAACAGGTTCCCGCTCGGCTCATTCAAGAGCATCTCCGGCGTCAACGGCAGCCGGCCCGCCGGCCCCGGCGCCGAAGTTTGCACCTCATATCGAGAAGCATCCGCAGGTCCCATCACCCGCAACAGCGATCCGATCTTTTCCGCCATCCTGATCTCTCCTCTCCACGACCGCTCCTCACGGTGCGCCCGATGCGAGCGCTTGCACACCACGGCCTGTCCGGTGCGCGGTCGCCCCATCTTCCTCTCACAAGCAATTTTCATGCCAACACGTTGGGGACTCGCCCTGGGAGTTCGTCCATACGCGCGTGAATCCGGGAGCATACAGGTGTGACAGCAGAAAGGGGGGAGCGAACCATGGTGACGCGGGCTCACGCGATGCGCTTTGTCGGGCAGCACATCATCTTCCGCACCCGGGACGGCGCGCTGCACCACGGGATCCTGCAGGCCGTCAACGACGAGGGGATCTTCGTGCGCCCCGTCGGCGGCGCCACGACCCGGCTGGCGAATGGGTCCAAGGACCGGGACGTCCGCTTGCTCGGCACCGCGAGTGCGGCCGAGATGGGGACCACCGGCCCCGAGGCGCCAAGCGACGTGACCCAGGCGTGGTGGCCCTTCTTTTTCTTCCCGTTCTTCGCCCTCTGGTGGTTGGCCGCCTGGGCCTGGTGGTGGTAAGCGGGTTCGCACACCCGCATCACCCCGGATCCACCCATCCGCACACCCCTCGCCCCGTCCGGACGCGGCCCGCTGCGGCCGGACGCGCCAGGTGGGTTCCCACCCCCAGGCGAACCCGGTATACTGTTCTGAAGAGACCCGGAACGGAAAACGGTTGCATCGCCGGTGGCGAAGAGGAGCGGATCGAATTGACCAGAAACACACCTCCGACGGAAACGCAGCTGGACACCCTCCGCAGTTGGCTCGAAGACAGCCGGCGGATCACCGTCCTCACCGGCGCCGGCATGAGCACCGAGTCGGGCATTCCGGATTTCCGGTCCGAAAACGGCATCTGGCAGGACGAAGCGCTGCTCGGCGCCATGACCGATCACCACCTGCGCGAGGACCCCGAGGACTTCTGGCCAAAGTACAAACGCACGTTCCTCGCGCCCGAATACCTGCGGGCCGAACCGAACGCCGGACACCGGGCCCTGGCGCGCCTCGAGCAACTCGGCAAACGGGTGACCGTCATCACGCAGAACGTCGACGGGTTGCACCAACTCGCCGGCAGCTCCGACGTCCTCGAGGTCCACGGCAGCGCCCGCATCGCCCGCTGCCCGCGCTGCGGATCCGAGTACGGGCTCGACCACATCCTCGCGTCGGACATCCCGCGCTGCACCTGGGAGGACCAGAAGGGCGCCGTGTGTGGACGGATCCTGCACCCCGACACCGTCCTGTTCGGTCAACCGATTCGGCACTACGAGAAATCCCTGTACGCCATCCACGCGTGCGATTTGCTTCTCATCGTCGGCACCTCGTTGACCGTCGAGCCGGTGGCGAGCCTCCCGCACTTTGCCGATCACGCCGCCACACGGATTGTCCTCATCAACCTCGACGAGACCCCGTTCGACCCGCACGCCGACCTGCTCATCCACGCCAAGGCGGGTGAGGTGCTCGCCCGTTGCGTCCCACAGAGCGCATGACGCCCGCCGGAGTGCGTGGTTCGCCCGTGGTTCTTCGCCCGTCCTGATTCGTCCTCCGTCACCGCGCCGAGTGCTCCCGGCCGCCATCCCTCGCCCGTCCTCAACCGTCCGCGCCCATCCCCGGCCGCGCGGCGGCCATCACGCGCACGTCCCGCATGCGCCAGACCGGATTGTCCCAACCGACGAGGGCGCGCACCGCCTGCAGCTCGGGTACCTCGTCGGCCAACCGGGACAGGCGCAACAACACGTCCGCCAACCCGTCGGCGGCAGCGGCATCCCCGTCCCATACGGTCGAAGCCATCCGGTACGCATCCGCGTCCGTCAACGGCACCAGCCGGACGCAGGCCTTCGGCGGCCCCACCTCGCGCCGGTCCCACGACGCCGCAACCGGATCCACCGTCCGAGCGAACAGGAGCGGGCCGAACAGAGGGTCCACATCCACCCCGAGCACCAGTTCCGCCGCCCCCGCATCGCCAGCCCCACATTCCATCCCACCGAAGGCCAGCACCGCCTCCGCCTCGGCGCGGGCCAGCCAGCGCGGGCCATCCGTCTGCAGCGCCCGCAGCCGCAACCTCGCCCCATCCACGTCCATCCGCTCGAGATCCGGGATGCGGCCGGGTTCCCTGGACCGGTACTCCGCGTATTGCACGGCTTTCGCCAGGGCCTGCACCGCCTGCTCGGGAAAAGGATAGACGGGGACGCGCTGCGCGCCCGCATCCAGCGTCCGGATGACGGGTGCGTCCGTCGTGAGAAACGTGGCGAGGACGGGTTTGGCGGCGTCCGTCTCCCGCACGGCGTCCGTGATGGCTCGAGCCACGCCCGCCTCGTCTCCGGGGCCGACCGGGACATACAGCACCAGCACCGCGTCGACCCCGGGATCCCGCAGCACCTGCGGCAGGACCAGGCGATAGCCTTCCGCCAGCGCCTCAAACCCGAGGTCCAGAGGTGGCGGCACCAGCTCCAGACCCTCCCGGCGCAGGGCGTCCACGGCGAGGACCGCGCCCCCCGCCGAATTGGTCACGATGGCCACCCGCCGCCCGCTCGGGAGCGGTGAAAACGTCAGCAACACCGCCACGTCGAACAGTTCCTGAAGCGTGTCCATACGCAGGATGCCCGTCTGCTGGAAGAGCGCCTCGACCGCCGACTCGCTCGCGCCGGCCGCCGCGGCGCGGGCCTCCGAGACCATCGCCCCCGCGGGCGTGCGCGCGCTCTTGACCACCAGCACCGGTTTGCGGCGCGTCACCCGACGTGCGATGCGGGAGAATTTCCGCGGATTGCCGAACGACTCCAGGTAGAGGACCACCAGGTCGGCGGCGGGATCGTCCTCCCAGTACTGCAACACATCGTTGCCCGACACGTCCGCTTTGTTCCCGAGGCTGACGAAACTCGACACCCCGATGCCGGCCCGCTCCGCGTACGCCAGGATGGCCGCCCCCAATCCACCCGAGTGGCTGGCGATGGCCATCCCCCCGCGCCGGGGCAGGGGCGCGAAACTCGCGTTGAGCAGAACCTCCGGATCGGTCGTCAACAGACCCAGACAGTTGGGGCCCATCAGCCGGCAACCGCCCGCTCGCAGGCGGCGCACCACCTCGTCCTGCAGGGCTCGGCCCTCGTCGCTCTGCTCGGCGAAACCGGAAGAGAGGATGACCACCGCCCGGACCCCGGCCGCCACGCAGTCGTCCACCACCGGCAACACCTCTTTGGCGGGGACGGCGATGACGGCGAGATCGACCGTATCCGGGACGTCGCGAACGGTGGGGTACGCCCGAACCCCGGCCACCGCCTGCGCGGCCGGGTGGACGGGATAGACGATCCCGCGAAAATTCGCCGCGATCACGTTGCGCAACAGCAGATGCCCGAGGCTGTCGACGTCCCTCGACGCGCCGATCACCGCCACCGTCTTCGGCCGGAAGAACGGATGCAGCGATGCCGCGGTGGCCAGTTTGTCGCGGGCGTCCTGGAGCGCGCGGGATCGCTCCGTCTCGCCCAACGGCAGCACCAGATGGTACTGGTTGAACTCCAGGCGGCGCTTGACCTCGTAGCCGCTCGAGCGAAAAACGTCCAGCATCTTCTGATTCTCGGCCAGCACATACGCCTCAAACCGCGTGAAGCCGTGCCGCCACGCACACTGTGCCAGATGCTCGAGAAGCAGGGTGCCGAGGCCCTTGCCCTGCACCTCGTCGTCGACCAAGAACGCGGCCTCCGCGCCGGTTTGGTCCACCGGTGAATACGTCCCGATGCCGAGCGCACGATCCCCGGCCACGCACACCAGCGACAACCCGTCGGGGCCGCGGCCGCGCACCATCTCGCGAATGGTGTCGTCGCTCACCTCCCGCACCATGTGGAAGAAACGGAAGTACAGCGAACTCGGCGATGCGCGTTGAAACAGGTCCCGAATCATCGCCAGGTCCCGCTCGTCCTCGCGCGCCTCGCGCAACTCCGCCACCCGGCCGTCTCGAAGGATCACCCGCGCCACACCCATCGCCTCCCGTCATCCAGGCAGGCCCCTGCGGGGACTCCGGCGGCCCGGGCCGCATGGCGGGCGCCGAAGAGTCAGCCCGTCACCAGCAGGACCTTGCCGAGCGTGCCCCGATTCTCCATGAGGCGGTGCGCCTCGGCCGCCTCGTGAAGGCGGAAGCGCCCGCACACCGGCACCTGCAACCGTCCTTCCGCCGCCCAGGACAGCACCTGCGCCGCCGACGCCCGGAGCACCTGTGGCCGAAACCGCCGCGTCGTGCCCATGCTGTAGCCCAGCACCGCCCGACAGGTGTTGTGCAGCTCCGCCGTGTCCACCCGGCCATAGTCGCCCGCGCTGTTGCCGTACACCGCCAGCCGGCCGAACCGCGCAAGGCAGCGCAGGTTATCCGGGAAATTCGGGCCGCCCACCGCGTCGAGGATCACGTCGACGCCCTGGCCGTCCGTCGCCGCCAACACCGCGTCCGCAAAGCCCCCCGACGTGTAGTTGATCACCACATCGGCCCCGTACCGCCTGGCGTGCTCGATTTTTGCGTCACTGCCCACGGTGCCGATAACCCGCCCCGCCCCGAGGATCTTGGCCAGCTGCAACGCCACCGTGCCGACGCCGCCCGCCGCCGCGTGCACCAGCACCGACTCCCCCACCGCCAGGCGGACCACCTTCGTCAACAACTCGTAGGCCGTCACCCCGACCGTCGCCAGCGCCGCCGCGGTCTCCAGGTCCACTCCGTCCGGCACCGGATACGTCAGCGCCGCCGAGGCCAGCGCGTACTCGGCATACGACCCGCCCTTCGGGAAGGCCATCACCCGCTGCCCCGGCACGAGCTCCGTCACCCCGTCGCCGACGGCATCGATGGTTCCGGCGAGATCGATCCCGGGGACAAACGGCGGCGCCCCGGCATGATGGTACTTTCCGTAACGCGCCTTCACGTCCGCGAAGTTCACGCTCGCCGCCGCCACCCGGATCCGAACCTCGCCCGGCCCCGGCTCCGGCACCGGCTGCTCCACCACTTCCAACACCTCGGGCCCGCCCAACCGCGAGACCACCACTGCCTTCATCCTACCATCTCCCCTCCGCAAGACCAGACCGTTCGCACAACTGTCACAGGAGTTTCAAAATGAAACAGCGCGATGCGGGAACCTTCTGAGGTGTGGCATCAGGAGGAGTCCGCGCACTGGCGGAAGCGAGGAGGGAGAGACCGTGACCCGGCTTCCGAGGGGAGAGAGACCCTCACCCGGCTGCCAGCGTGGAATCCCTCCGCCGTGGCGCGGCCGTGCGCGCCTCACTCCCGCTTCTCAGCCCGTCCGCCGCCCGCCGCGCCCCTTCCTTTCTTCCTACTTTCACTGGGGGCGCAGGCCATCCCCTCCGATCAACCTGCACGACTTCGATCTTATCCCTGACTTGAACAGGCTTCAATGGGGCCGTGGGTCATTCCCGCGGATCAACGAGGGCAAGGAGTATCCCAAGGCCGTGGATTACTTTGTCGTGCTTCAATGGGGCCACGGGTCATTCCCGCGGATCAACTGGCAGGTGGATGTGCCGGAGAGGTTTGTGTTCAGGTTGCTTCAATGGGGCCGCGGGTCATCCCCGCGGATCAACCCCCGGCACTGTTGCCCCATCGCGTGCTCCGCGAGCGTGCTTCAATGGGGCCGCGGGTCATCCCCGCGGATCAACGGCATCTACATGTTCGGAATGGAGACGACCAAGACCGCTTCAATGGGGCCGCGGGTCATCCCCGCGGATCAACTCCGCGCCGCCCGCAGCGTCTATGGCGGCTGCCACTGCTTCAATGGGGCCGCGGGTCATTCCCGCGGATCAACGGGACTCCTTCAAGCGGATATACGCCAGCGTATGGCTTCAATGGGGCCGCGGGTCATTCCCGCGGATCAACGCAACAGCAGGTTGGGATCTCCTTGGAGGAGATGCAGCTTCAATGGGGCCGCGGGTCATCCCCGCGGATCAACTGCTGGGCGCCCTGGGCGGAGTGCATGAGCTGCGTGCTTCAATGGGGCCGCGGGTCATCCCCGCGGATCAACAAGTGGCTCGGGTGCTCTTTGGACCTCGCATGGCCGCTTCAATGGGGCCGCGGGTCATTCCCGCGGATCAACCACGCTCGGCACCGGTGTCCCCGTAACGATTCCCCGCTTCAATGGGGCCGCGGGTCATTCCCGCGGATCAACTATCATGGTTGAGGAACGCGGTTAGAGAGCGGGTGGGGCTTCAATGGGGCCGCGGGTCATTCCCGCGGATCAACATGTAATCCACAAATATCCACTCGCTATTGAACGTGCTTCAATGGGGCCGCGGGTCATTCCCGCGGATCAACTCTTCCGCCATCAGGCCACGACTGGCGCCGTTTCGCGCGATTTTTGCGCGAACCTCGCCGTGACGGCAGCCGCGCTCCCATGGGATTCAATCCAATTCTACCCCTCCAACGTCCGGAAGTCCAGGTATCATGCGGCTTTGCGGGTTTCCGCGAACCCCCCGGCCTTTCGGCCATCACTCGTGGTTCGCGCAGCCGCCTCCGCACGCCGTGATGCCGTCGCGGTCCATTTCACCAGGCCTCATGGTCACCCTGCGCGCAGATCATGTCACCGCCCCACCGGCCAAACCAACACCCCCGGTTCCCCTCGGAGCAGGCCCCACGCTCCCATTACCCACGCTCTCATTACCCACGCTCCCGTCACCCATGTCACCTCATCACTTCCGCGCAGCGGCCCAGCGGCGCGTCAGCACCAAAAACACGGCCAATGCCCCCACGTCGCAGACGGCGATCACCAGTCCCATCGGCAGCGCGCTCATCGATCCCCCGAGGCCCGTGAGCGGTGCCGCCAGGGAGCCCAGGATCATCTGGCAGGTTCCAATCATGGCCGAAGCACTCCCGGCCGACTCTCCCTTCGTCTGCAGGGCCAGCGAGGTGCTCGTCGTCCCCACGGCGCCGACGCTCGCCACCGACAAGAACAGCGGCACCAGCACCGTCCACAGCGGCACCGATTGGGCGGCCGAGCTCAATCCGGCCGCGGCCCCGGCCGCACCAACTCCGGCCGCCGCACCCGACGTCGCCGCGCTGGCCGCGCCCGTCGCCCCTGCGAGGACCGCCAGCAACAGGAGCGTGCCGCCCGCCGACGCGATCGACAGACCCGTGAGCAACACCCGCCGCTCACCAAACCGATACGCCTGCCGTGCCGCCGCCTGCGTCGCCGTGATGATGCCGATGCTGTTGATCGCGAAGATGAGGCTGAAGCCCTGCGGAGAGACTCCGAACAGCCTCTGCAACACGAACGGAGACCCGCCGATATAGGCGAACATCCCGGCGTACACCAGACTCTGCGCCAGAACGTAGCCCATGAACAACCGATCCGTCGCCAACTGCCCAAACACGCGAACGGTCTTTCCCAAACCGCCGGTCAACCGCCGATCCCGCGGCAGGCTCTCCGGCAACCCGGCCGCAACCGCCAGCCACATGAGAAGGCCCAACCCCGCGAGTACCACGAATACGCCCCTCCACGAGGTCACCCGCAGCAGCTGCCCGCCCACAATCGGTGCCAGCACCGGCGCCGCCCCATTGACCAGCATGAGAAGCGCGAAAAACTGGGTCAGCGCATGGCCCGTGTAATGGTCCCGAGCAATCGCGCGAGCAATCACAATCCCGGTCGCTCCGGCGAACCCCTGCACAAAACGGAGCAACAACAGGGCCCAGATGGACGGCGCCGCGACGCACAGAGCGGACGCCAGCACGTAGACCCCAAGCCCCACCAGCAGCGGCATGCGGCGCCCCCGCGCGTCACTCAGGGGTCCGCCGGTCAGCTGCCCCAACGCCATCCCGAGCAGACACGCGGTCAGCGTCAACTGAACCAGCGACGGCTGCGTCCGAAGATCTCCGACCAACGCCGGCAGCGCCGGCAGGTACATATCCATCGACAGGGGCGCCAGGGCGGTCAGCGATCCCAGCACCACCGCCATCCACACCCGGCGAATCCCCGTCGGCGCCGCCATGGACACGGAATTCCCCACACCAGCTCACCTCGCCAACCCATTCGCGTTCTGCGCTGCGTTCCAGGCTCCTTTGGCCAGCCCGACGGAGTGACGGGATGGACCCTCATCCACCGTCCGATCGGATGGTCTCCATCATCATCGCCTCAAACCGGCCGCGGCCAGCCCGCGGAGCACCGGAGACACCGGCCATCCCCCGCCCTGTTCACACCAAAGGGCCCCCTTTCCCATCCCTCCAGGGGACGGAACGGAGGCCCCGCATGTGACCGCGGACGCATGGCTCGGACCCCACCGCCCGCAAGGCCAAGGTCGAGCCAGTCGAGGCCGAGGCCGGAGTCGGCCACCTCGCGACGAATTCCCGGTCACCCGGCCAAAGCGTCACGGCAACCGCCGCAGTTTCTCCGCAATCGGCGTGCGCGGTTTGGCCGCCGGCACGGTCTCCGGATAACCGACGCCCACCACCAGCACGTCATAACCCTCGGGCACGCCCAGAATCTCCCGGATGTCCTGCCGCCAACCGATGGAAGTCCAGCGCACCCCCACGCCGTGAGACCATGCGATGAGACTGAAATTCTGCATCAGGCAGGCGGTTGAAATCAGGTTCTCATCCCGCTCGATGGCGTTTTCCGGCGCCTTCGACAGGATCGCCATCACCAGGGGCGCATGCCCGAAATCCGCCGGGTGATTCAGCTTCGCCCGCGTCTCTGGTCCGATGAAAATCACTTCCCACGGTTGCGTCATTCGGTGGTTGGGCGCGTGCGTCGCCGCGTCGAGCCACGCCACCACATCCTCCTCCGCAACCGGCCGCGCGCTGAATTCCTTGATGTGCCGCCTCGAGACCACCAATTCTTCGATGTCAGCCATTTCCCGCACTCCTCATCCAATCTGCCCGGACGCTCCCGGGACTGCCATCCTGCGTCGCGGCGGACCATCGGCGTGCTAGTCGCGAGCCATCCCCCGCCCATCGGCCACGCGTTCGGCCGTCGGGCCATCCCACAGGCGAGGCCCACCCCGGTATCGCCCCGGTTTCGCCCGTCGATCACGCCGCCGCCATGACCCCTCTATTATTTTCCGGTCGTCTGGATGAAAAACGCCCGCCGTCCGCACCCGTTCCCTTTCAGCCCAGGCCCATCAATCGTCCGCTTCGTCGAACGTCGCGTCCACCACCGGAGCCGGCCGCTGCTCGCGGCGCTTGGCAATCTGCATCGCCTGGACCAGCACGTCCATGTCGTGCTGCATCTCCTCGAATTGCTTCATGAAATAGGCCTTGTCCCGCTGCATCTTCTCCAACTGTTTATCCCGCTGCGCGATGCGCTGCATCAACTCCTCGCGCTCCTGGCGCAGCCGGTCAATCTCACCGTTCTCATCGAGGATCTCCACCGACTGCAGGTACCGGATGAGCTCCCGCTTCGTCACCTGCGGGCGATCCGCCGCGGCCACGCCGCCGGGTGACCCCTCCGCGGTGAAAGCACCCGTCCCCGAGACGCTCCCCGACGCGACACCCGAAGCCGTCCCCGACACGGCACCCGCCATGGTCCCCGAGGCGAACCCCGCACCGGGACCCGCACCAATGCCAACGGCCCCCCCGGCCCCGGGGCCAACACCGCTCCCTGTCCCGGCGGTTCGATTCGGGCCGGTGCCGACCACGGGCATCTCCTCCCCACCGGTCGGGATCGTCGGCCTCGCCTCCGCCGCACCGCGCGACGCCCCCCCCGCCCGCGCCCGGATCACCCCGCGAAAGCGGGTCCGCGCCAACTCCGCCGTCCTGCGCAGCCAGTCCGCCCCGACGCCGGGCCCGCGCCGCCCGGCGCGGGCACCGGCCGCATCCGCCGGCACCTCCTCGATATCGTCGAAGCCGAACGTGTGCTCTCTCAGAAAATCGAGGAGGTTCATCAGGCAGGCCTCGTGGAAATCCCCCTCCAGGTCGAGCGTGGCGCAGGCGTCGCAGACCTGATCGCGCAGTTTGTCCAGGAACGCGTCGCTGAAGCGCACCGTGCGCGGCAGGGCGTACACCTTGTACTGACCGGATTTCACGAACTGCAACTTGCCCTGCTCCGCCAACCGCTCGGCGGCCAGCTCCGCCGCCTCCAGGTGGATGGCCAGTCCGCCGCTGATGGCGTTGGACAGATCGAACACACTCGCCTCGGCCCAGCGGCGCTCCTTGAGCGCCCGCTGGAACTCCTTGAGGACCAGCTGTTCCGCCTCCTCGTCCGAGTCCGGCCAGCGCTGCAGCACGAACGTCGACGGGTCTCGTCCTCCCTGCACCAGCTGGTGCGCCTCCTCGACGTCGAGTTCGCGTTTGCCGACGAGATCGTACACGGGTACGCCGTAGCGCTCTGCCGCCTCGAGCGCTTCAAAGCTGCGCAGCGTCCTCACACGCATCCCTCCTCGTCTCCGCCGGCCCGCTCTGGCCGGGGTATCCCGATAGGTCTTCGTCCCGGCGCCCGGATTTCTGTCCGTGCTCGCCCGGCAACACCATCACCATCCCCAGGGTGATCCATAAAAACCCCCAGATGAGCCCGAATCCCATCCGGATGCCCCACGCGGACGAGACCGCCCCAATCAGCGTATTCACCGCCATGCTTCCGATGGCCCCGGCTGTGAACATCAACCCAATCACCCGGTCGGCCTGTGCCGCGAACCGGTGGCTGGCCAGCGCCGTCAGCGTGGGGAACAACACGGAAAACCCGGCGCCGGACGCCATGACTCCGGCCACCACCAGACCGTCCATGGTGCCGGTCGGGAACAGAAGCGAGGAGCCGAGCAGTGTCAGAGCCACCGCCAGCGCGGCGAGGATGAGCCGCCGAGGCTCCACGCGGTTGAGCAGAGCGGGCGCCGCGAGACGTCCAGCGGTGAACGTGAGAAAGAACCCCGACAGACAGATGGACGCGAGGCCCAGCGGCAGTCCGCGCGCCTCCTTCAGATAGGTCGTGAGCCACGTGCCGAGGCCCACCTCCGCCATCACGTACACCCCGATGGCCGCCATCAATCCCCACAGCACGCCGCTGCGCCAGGGCACCGGCGCCGGATCGGCCGAGGCGGTTCCCGCCGTCCCCCACCGATTCGACGCGTCGGCCCCGGCCTCCTGCCGGCGCCATGCGGCCAACGCAAAGATGACCGCCACCGCCACCGCCAAAACGCCGTACACCCCGCGCCACGCGTGCGAGGTCTGCAGATACCAGCCGGCCGCCAGGGGCAGACCGCACGCGCCAATGCCGTAAAATCCGTGCAACCAGTTGAAATAACGCGCCTGGCCCGCGCCGGATGCCGTGATGGCCGGAATGACCGCGTTGGTCCCAATCTCAAGCCCCCCGGTCCCAAAGCCCACCACCGCAAATCCGATGGCGGCGGACAGAAATCCCCGAGCCATCAGCACCGTGGCCGTGCCCAGCGCGACCACCGCGGCCCCGAGAACCACCAGCCGCCTGATCCCGAGGCGGGAGACGGCCTGACCGGCGGTGAGCGTCCCGGCCAGATACCCGAGCGATCCGACCGAGAAGACCTCCCCCAGCTGTTCGTACCCGAGCCGCCAATCCATCTGCATCAGGGGGGCCGCCGCGCCGCGCAGCATGTCGTAACTGCCGATCACCACCATCGCGAACAGCCCGAGCGGCAACCAGAAGCGCTTCATCGGCCACCCCTCCCATCCCGACGGTGCCTCGCCAACGGCCGGTGGTGCGCCGCACTTGCTCATCCGGTCGAGGCGAGGCCGTGATCGCATTGTACCCTCTCCGGCGGGGGGCTGGGAATCCCTTCACGCATCCGCCCGTTTGCGCATCCGCCGCTTCACGCGTCCGCCCGTTCGCGCATCCGCCCCTTCACGCGTCCGCCCGTTTGCGCATCCGCCGCGGCCAGAACGCCCACCGCCCGAGCAGACTCGTGATGGCAGGCACGAGAAACGGCCGTACGATGAACGTGTCCATCAGCACCCCGATGGCGGCGGTCACGCCGAACTGAACCAACACCTGAATCGGCAGGCCCGCCAGCACGGCGAAGGTGGCCGCCAGGATGAGGCCCGCCGACGAGATCACGCCGCTGGTGGCCGCAACGCCGCGACGGATCGCGTCGCGAAGCGACACACCGGCGGAGGCCTCCTGCCAGATGCGCGACATCATAAAGAGGTTGTAATCCTCCCCCAGCGCCACAAGAAACACAAAGGCGTACAGCGGGATGGCCCCCTGCATCGCGTCCTGGCCGAGGATGTGGCGGGTGACCAACCAGCCCGCCCCGAGCGCGGCCGCGAAGGACAACAGGACAGTCAACAGCAGATAGACGGTCGCCACCACGGACCGGAGGTATCCCAGCAACAGGATGGCGATCACGCAGATCACCAGTCCCACCACCCACCGCGTGTCCCGCTGTGTCCACTGTTGGCTGTCGTACTGCCGCGCGGTCTCGCCGCCCACCCAGATCGTGGGCGCCGCTTCGGCGGCCGCCTGTTTGAGCGCGGGGAGATTCGCCATCGCCTCGGCGCTGTACGGATCCGACCGGAGCGTGACGGTCACCAGGGCCGCGTCGGTCTCATCGCTCCACTCCGGCTTGGCGACGGAGGCGACAAAGGGCAGCTCCGCGATCCGATCCGCCACCGCCTGACCGCGCGACGCGGGTTCCACCAACACCTGCACCGGGGCCAGCGCCCCGGGCGACGCGTGTTCCGCCAACAGCGTGTACCCTTCGCGCGAGGGCATGTCGGACGGAAACGACGCCAACAGGTTGTACGTGGGGCGAATGCCAAACGCCGCCGTGGCGAGCGCGCCGAGCACGACCACCCCCGCGAGGCCCACCGCCCACGGCCGGCGTGTGACCACCCTTCCGTTCCAGCGGGACAGACGCCCCGCCGGGTCGGTGCGGTGGCGGTGGAACCGGCCGTGCATCTCGGCCGTCGCCGGGATGAACGGATAGAACGCCCGCCGCCCGAGGATGGCCAGGAGCGCGGGGACAAACGTCAGCGCGACAAGCGCCATCATCAGGACACCGATGGCGAAGGGGACGGCGAACCGATGGTAACTCCCGAAGCGGGCCGCCAGCAGTGCCAAAAGCGACACCACCACCGTCAGGCCGCTGACCGCAATGGCCCCGGCTGCGCCGCCCATCGCCTGCACCAGGGCGGTGCGCACATCCCGCTCCTGGTACAACCGCTCGCGAAACCGTGCGATGAGAAACAGGCAGTAGTCCGTACCCGCGCCAAACAGCAACACGGTCATGATGGAGACGGACTGAGCGTCGACCGTGATCCAACCGCGCGAGGCGAGCCAGCCGAGCAGTGGACTGGCGCCGCCGTAGGCGACGCACACCGACACAAGCGGCACCAGCGCCAGCACGGGGGAGCGGTACAACACCATCAGGAGAATGAGCACCAACAGCGCGGTGGCCACGAGCAGGGTGACGTCCGCGTTTTGAAACAGCGCGATGGCGTCGGTGGCGATGCCCGCCGGGCCCGTGATGCGCGCGTGCAGGCCCGGTGCGCCGAGATCACCCGCGAACGGATCCAACCCCAAGGCGGTGCGCACCGTGTTCCGGATGTCTTTCAATCCCTGCTGCAACCCATCCGTGCCGGTCCCCGGGGCGAAGGAGACGGGCAACACCAGCGTCGTCCCGTCATCGGACGCCAGATGGGTCAGCGCCTGTTCCGGCATCTGGTCGAGGGGAACCACCCCTTGCTGATGCGCCACCGGGTGTTCGCGCAGCGACCTGGCCACGGCTTGAATGGACACTCGGTCCTCTGCGGTCAATCCACTGTCCCGATACCAGACCAGAAGCGCCGGGATGCCCTTCTCATCCGGGAACGCCGCGTCGATCTGTTTCTGAGCCTGGATGGACGCCGACTCCAGCGGCAGATCCTCCGCGTTGCTGACCTCCACCCGGTTGACCTGGGGGGCGGCCATCGACAGCAGAGATATCAACACCAACCAGACGGCGAGGGTGCACCACCGTCCCCACCGGCCGGTCACCCATCGTCCCAGACGGATCCACCATGAATGTTCCTGCACCTTCATTCCTCCTCGGCGGTGGCGTTCAACAGATGGCCCTGCACACCTTTTATATATACCAGTTGGTTAATTCGTGGTCCACTGGCGCGTCCATGCTTGTGCTACGATAAAGGGGACGGAATGCGGCAGGGGGAAGGACGATGAGCGCAGAGGGACGCCGCCTCGGGCGACCGAGGGCGAACGAAGTGGATGTACCCGCAGCGGATCGAATCATCCGGACCGCCGCGCGGCTGTTTCTGGAGCAGGGATACGACGCGGTGACCACGGAGACGGTCGCGTCCTGCTCCGGTGTGACCAAGGCGATGGTCTATTACTACTACGGCTCGAAGACGAACCTGTTCACCGCCGCCATCGAGTGGATGATGGACATCAGCCGCGCCCGCACGCAGGAGATCCTGATGAGCGGTGGGCGGCTGCGGGATCGGCTGCACACCATCGCGGTCACGCGCCTCCGGATCGCGGCACCGCTCGATGTGGACGCCATCCTGCGCGGCACCCGCAGCACCCTGACCGAGGAACAGTTGGCGCGCATCCACCAGGCGGAGGAGCGGATGGTCTCCGTCATCGCCGATGCGTTCGCGGAGGCCGCCCGCGCGGGAGAGCTGCGTGCGGTGGACCCGCTGCTGGCCGCGCGCGTGTTTCTCGCCCTCCTGATGGTCGGAAAGATGGAACAAAAACAGGGGCGTCTGCCAGAGGAGCGGGTCGAGGCGTGGTGCACCGAGGTGATGGACCTGTTCTGGTGCGGGGTGTCGGCGGATCCGGCCGCGATCGCGCCCCAGGGCGTCGCCCCCGCCCCGAGCGTCCGCGCCGCGGCGCCCCCGGTCGACCACACCCACCCGCCGCACCCAAAAGGGGAGGAGTGACCATGGGCGATCGCCATTGTTTTGTCTGTGGAGACGACAACCCGAAAGGGTTGCGCATTCATTTTCACGAAGAAAAGGACGGTTCGGTGCACGCCACCTACCGATGTGAATCGACCCACCAGGGGTGGCCGGGCATTCAGCACGGCGGCATCACCAGTGCGCTCTTGGATGAGGCGTGCGCCTACGTGACCTACTTCAGAGGACTGACGTGCATGACCGGGCAGTTGACCGTCCAATTTCACGCCCCCATCCACGTGGGCGAGACCCTCGACATCCGCGCCCGGCCCACCCGTGTGACCCGCCGCCTGATGGACATCGAGGCGGAGATCGTCAGCGCGGCGGGGGAGCGCAAGGCCTCCGCGCAGGCGAAGATGGTCGTGCTCACCCCCCGCCAACAGGCCGAGGCCGGCCTCGTCGACTGAGACCGGCCCGCAAACGGCAGACCCGCACGACCAACGCCCTTGTCCGGTCAGTCCTGCACCGGCGGCACCTGCGCCTCCGGGATCGCCCCGCGGCGGAACCGGAACCAGGGCCCCTTGGCGGTGAAGACGAGCGGGATGTAGATGAGGCCTCCGACCGCCGAGACGGTCATCCACGCGCCCCAGCCCCCGGCGGCCACGACCAGCGGCAGCGCCAGCGCCACCCCGATGCCGGCCACCCGGATGACAAATCCGAACAGGCCCCAGGCCGCCGATTGCAAGGAGGGCTTGATGTCCTCGGCGTTCTCGCTGAACAGGGCGCACCACGGCCCGTAGGCCACGCCGAACAGGCCGCCCAGAAGCGACGTGTACAGGATCATCTGGCCCTCCGGGATGTTCTGCCCGACCAACGAGACGAAGTAGAACATGTAGAGAACCGACAGCACCGCACCCGTGAAGCTGACAATCTTGCGCAGCCGCAGCCGGTCCGAGATCCATCCGGCGATGAGCAGCGTCGCCAGGTTCAGCAGCCAGAAGTACTTGGCGATGGCGGCCGCCTGCGAGGTGTCGTAGTGGAACGCCTGCACCAACAGGGTCGTGCCGAAGGACTGGATGGT
>NZ_JAIMAV010000030.1 GCF_023511815.1 Alicyclobacillus sp. | reverse complement strand
GGCCAGATGGTCATAACATGTTCGTGCGAAACGAAGTGCTCTCACTTGCTCAGACTCCCGAAGAGACCGTACCGGCTTCACCGGAGCGATCAATGCTAAAGTCTCCATCGCACGAGCCACCGTTGCGTTGGCGAGGCGGTAGTATCGATGGCGTCCAGACTGCTCAACGGTTAAAAGTCCACCCTCCACGAGTTTCGCAAGATGCATACTGGCGGCTGAGGGAGTGACTTTTGCGGCCCGTGCCAACTCCCCAGCTGTGAGAGCATGCCGCTCGAGTAAGGCATCCAGAAAAGCTACCCGTGTCGGATCGGCCAACAATGCCGCAACTGCGGAAATATCTACGTCACCATTCATATTTCAATCGTACCTGAAATGTCATCAGTCTACAATGACATTGTAAATTTCGAAGGTGGGGTGTCATCCATGAACGCCACTGCTCAATTGTCCAAGGGGCACCTATATACTCCACACATCCTCATGCTTGTCTTTACCATGATGTTGTCGTTTCTTGGCTTCGGCTTTGTCATGCCCTTGCGGGCACTGTATGCCAGTTCGTCTGGATTGTCGAGCTTTGATATCGGGGTAATGGCTGGAGCGGCGTCCATCGCAGGTTTTGTTGCGTCACCATTCATTGGCAGATTGTCTGATCTCTTTGGAGCACGAAGGGTGCTAACCATTGCCCTCTTTCTCCACAGTATCGTGGTCCTTCTTTACCGAGATGCTCATTCTCCGTGGTCGTTCATCCTGTTACGAGGCTGTGAAGGAATCACATCTGCCGGTGTGGCACCGCCGATCCGGTCGTTGCTGAACCAAACCGCACCACGTGGTCGCCTGGGTGAAGCCTTCGGACTGCTCGACTCTGCCCGTTATGCTGGGATCCTGCTTGGGCCAGCGGCAGGCAGCTTCATGGCGTCACGGTTTGGATACACAGGGGCTTTTGTCTGCACGGCTACGATGCTTGCATTCACTGGGATCGTAAACCTTGCCCTAATGCGCCAAACAAGGGCTGTCGAGCCGGGTCCTGTCCGAGCCGTCTCCCTCCTTCCCAACCTTCGTACGGGTCACGGTTCCTTATATACACTGGGTCTGATTTTGCCCTTCCCATTCGGTGTCGCTGAATCCGTATGGAGTCTATACATGCTGCATCGTGGAGCATCCTTACCACTCATCGGCCTGTCATATACCGCAGTCGCTGTGCCGGGATTACTTTTGTCATCATTCATCGGTAGGTATACGGATCGCTACGGACGGAAGTGGCCGCTTATCGCCGGACTTCTCTTGTCCTCAATCGTGTTTAGCATGTACGCACTGCCACTCACGCCTTGGTGGATCATCGCAATTTCCATTCCCGAAGGACTTGCCAACACCATCTGCCGAACAGCAGCCAGCGGACTCTTGGCGGACAGACTGAAAGATTCACCAATGTCGGCGCAGGTACAAGCAAACTACTCCGCCATGGGAGTTGCAGGTAATTTCATCGGTGCCATCATAGGTGGGGCACTCTTTAATACAGGAATCGGGATCCCATTTCTTGTGGAAGGACTGCTGTTCGCTGTGACGGGAGGAATTGTCGCTCTTCGCCATTTTCGCCTGCGAAACACGGCCCTCGACGCCAAACATTTTTAATGGAGGCCAAACTCTCTGCTTTCTCGGTTCCCAACTACTGCCCGGATCTCACTCGATTGAGCTTGTATTCATGGAAAGCGATATCGATCATAGTACGACACGCCGTGGTCATAATCCCACGACCTTGAAATTGTTCACCAAGCCAATACCCAATCGAAGTCCGGCGGTTGTTCCATGTCGTTAAAGCCGATGACTCTGGCAAGTTGTGGCTTATACCGCCGCACACGAGCTCCCCGAACCGATGTGTGTATCGATATTCGTTTCCATCTCGTCTAAGCTGTAGTCGACCGACAAGCGAGGTGACTCATTCTGGATGAACGTAAATCCACGCTCGTATATCTCATGAATGCTTACTGGCAAGGAGTTTGGGCGTACGTTTATTCCTTAACGAAGGACCCGTTTGTGACCGATGACTTGACCCAAGACGTATTCGTTAGAGCCTATACGAACCTTGACCAGTTTCGCAATGAATCCTCGTATAAAACCTGGCTGTTTTCGATCGCCCGAAATAGATGCAAGGACTTCCAGAAGTCCGCTTTGTTTCGCAGGGTGGTACCTGTTGATATTCACCGGACCCAAGTCTTCGCTTCGGAGTACATGTCGGCTGAAGACGAAGCTGTTCGTTCGATCGAAAGGAATGAGTGGTGGAAAGCGATACTTACACTTAAGAAACCGTATCGAGAGGTCGTGATTCTCCACCTGCGGGAGGATATGACTTTCGCAGAGATAGCAACTGTTCTCGGAATACCGGAAGTAACTGCACGGGTGAGATACCGTCGTGCTTTACAGCAATTAAGAGCCGGCTTCATTTCGGAGGTGAATAGTCATGAGATTTGAAGAAAAGTTGCGTAATGAGATAAAAAACCTCCCTGTCCGAGGGCTAACTGACGATAAACAGCAGGCAGTCTTAGAGCAAATACGGAAGACTGACCGCAGGCGGCTCTCTCTTCGTGGTCTCTCATCGGTTGTTGCGGCCAGTGGTGCAGTGGTGATAATCCTGATAGGCATGACTATCATTAATCAGAATGCGCATCATCGCTCCCCGCTTCCTTTATGGACCACTGCAACAGTTGAAAATTCGGTATTAAATACGCCGAGTTTTCGTAACGCAGTTCAAGCTTACCTGGAAACTCATCCAGACGCCGGATTCAGCAGCGCAACGATTCCGTCGGCTGGCACCAATAACCCTGAAGTAACCAATACCGTCCCTAGCCAACACGTCCCGACAACTGTCAAAGACCTAGCCGTCCGATGGAGCCAATTGGACGGAAAGTTTGGTTATGCGTTTGTCAGCTTTCGAAGAGACCAAAGCGATCACGTGGCTACCGTGGTGGCTCAACAGGAGCCAAATCTTCAATGGACCGTGCTTCAATTATCGGATTCCGGTCCGTTGCCGCACGCATACATTAGCAAGTTTCCGATATACAATGTGGAGGCCTCCGCTGGTGGTACGCCATCCTATTTTATGGTTTGTGGTATCATCGTGGACCCAAACATTACTCGTGTACAGATCACTTGGCCCGATGGATATAAGAACGAAGCTCAGGTAGCCAATGGCGTCTACGGCTATGTAAAAATATATCCTACAAGCGTAAATTCAGGGGTTGGTCCTAAAAGCATTGAAGCGTTCACGGCCGATGGCCAAATGGTGTACCATCAGTGACCGTTTGAAATGGTGACTGCCCATCACACACGCAGAGCGTCGAGACAATTCTTCCCCATCATACCGGGGTACTTTTGTCAGTTGAGTCCGTATAATTGGTGTAAAATCAACCGGCCGGCTGGGTGACATAATGCAAGGTGCCACCCCGCCCCTCTCTGGTAGAATGAGTGTGTCGAGCACAAATCTACTGGGGGTATGCGAGATGGCACAATACAACATTACCCTGTCCGACGAGATTTTGAAAGGTCTATTTTCTGGTGACAGGGGGGTAGCTGGGCTCTTGGAGCAGGTGTTAAATCAGGTTCTCCAGGCTCAGGCCAGCGAGCAGTTGAAGACGGAGCCCTATGAGCGGTCTGAGGACCGGCAGGGCTATCGAAATGGCACTCGTCCCCGTGCCATCACAACCCGTGTCGGTACCCTGGTATTGCGGGTGCCTCGGCTGCGCACCGGCAAGTTCTCCACAGAGCTGTTTGCCCGGTATCAGCGTAGTGAACAGGCCCTGTTGATAACGATGATGGAGATGGTGGTCAATGGCGTGTCCACAAGGAAAGTCGCCGCTATTACGGAGGAGCTGTGTGGACAAGAGTTTTCCAAATCGACCGTATCGGACCTATGCAAGCGACTAGACCCAATTGTCCAGGGCTGGAACGAGCGGAGCCTGAAGGATAAACGGTACCCGTTTGTGTTGATGGATGCCATTGTCCTGAAGATTCGTGAGGATGGCAGAGTTCGTCCCAGAGCGGCCATGATCGCCACGGGTATCAGTGAGGACGGATACCGTGAGGTACTGGGTATCCAAGTCGGCGACAGCGAATCTGAGGCAGGCTGGAGCGAATTCTTCTCGTGGCTGAAGGGACGGGGACTACATGGGGTGGACATCGTGGTCTCAGACAGCCACAGCGGGCTTGTGAAGGCCCTTCAAGCGCAGTTCCAGGGTAGCACATGGCAACGGTGCCAGACGCATTTCATGCGCAATTTCCTGGACGCCGTACCGAAGAATTTGCAGGAGGAGCTGTATGGCAAGGTACGAGCCATCTTGGATGCCCCAGATGTGGATACGGCCCGTCTATTACTGAAGCGGGTTGTGGATGAATATGGAGAGAGGGCGTCCAAGGCTGTGGATATCCTCGAGTCGGCGTTTGACGACATCACGGCGGTGCTCGTGCTACCGGAACGGTACAGGAAACGCCTGAGGACAACGAACGGGCAAGAGCGGCTGAACGAGGAGATCCGTAGGCGAGACCGAGTTATCCGGATTTACCCGAACCGAGACTCGGTGATGCGGCTCATCGGTGCGTTGTTAATGGAAATTGATGAGAAATGGCAGACGGGTCACGGGTACTTCGACATGACCGAGTACTGGGCTTGGCGTGAGGAACAGGCGAAGAAGGAGAAGGAGAAGGAGAAGGAGAAGGCCAACATCAGGAAAATTAGTTGACATAACTCATTGCTAAGGGAGGGGCGAATTTACACCACATTGTGGACTTGATCTGCGCTGCGGGCCGCCCATATGATTTGAACGGTCTGGAAGTCCGTTTGTTTTGAACGCGGGAATCATACGTTAGAATCATGAAAACGGAGGTGAAGAACGTGAACGACGCGCAGTGGCGGGCCATCGTGAACTGTGATGCGGCCTTCGATGGACAATTCTTTTATGGGGTCACCAGCACGGGCGTCTTCTGCCGGCCCTCCTGCCGATCCCGTACCCCCAGACGAGAAAACGTCCGCATTTTCCACAGCAACCGGGAAGCGCAGGCTGCGGGATTTCGTCCATGCAAACATTGCCACCCGGAAACGCTCCACTTCGAGGCAACGGACACCTGCACAATCGGTCCCGGCGATGCCTCCGTCGGTCGGGATGCCCCAAATGGGCGAAGCGACGTTACACCCTGGTCAGAATCACGCCAGTAAAAGCGAGGAGAATGTTGAACGTTCGAGCGTAAAGTATCCGACAACGACAAGTGGCTCCCATACTGACGCCCACCGTGATTCGGTCTCCCACCATCGTCGGCCGCACCAATGACCACCGTTTGTCGCCCAACCCTCGTTCATGATCATCGTCTCCAGATCCACCCAGAAGCACAGCATCTTCCCTCGCAGTAGTGAGAGGCGTTCGATTGTGGAATGGTTTGCACGATCTATCCCACTGCCGGGAGGGACGCAGCAGAAAAAGGGTGCGTTCGCACCCTTTTTCTGCTGCCTTCAGAAGTTGTAGACCAGATTCAGCACAATCGGGTCAGCGGGATCAAGCGTCGCGCCGCCGCTGATTGTGAGGTCCGTGGACGTGATCGTCGCGACACCGTTTAACTGCGGCTGACCGTTGACATACAGCGTGTAGTTGGCGAATCCGGTGTTGAACGCGGTAATTGCCGTGCCGTTGTCGTCTGCGAAAGCCGTCGCGGCAATCACAAGATCTGAGCCCGAGACCGTACCAGCGCTGGCCTGCGCGTAGTACTTTCTGGACTTCAGGTTGGGAGCGATCAGGGACGCTGCCATGCTGATTCACCTCCTTTCAAGGTTGGACAACGAATTCGAGGGTGACCGGATCGTCCCCGTCCAGGGTGGCCCCGCCGGAAATCACGAGCGCCGAAGGGGCGACTGTAAACACGCCGTTCTGCTGGATCACGCCGTTGATATACAGCGTCACGTACTCATAGGACGCGGGAAAGGCACTGATCAGATTCCCGTTGTCATCCACAAATCCTGAAGCCGGAAGGATCACGTCTCCGCCGAAGTGTGTCCCCGCGGACATCTTCGTGAAGAACTTTTGCGAACGCAACTGAATGGGCTTTGTGGCCGGGCAGATAGAGAACGGGAAGCAGATCTGGCCGACGCAAAGACTGCAGCCATTGTGAGAGCCGCTACGGTGACAGGATGTACAGCCGTTGCGGTTACAGTTGGAAAAACAGCGGCAACCGCACCGGCAGCACGATTCGTGCTCGCCATGACGCCCATGACGCCCATACCCACAACATTTGGGCCCTCCATCGCCGTGACGATGCGTGTGGGAGTTGGTAGAATCCAATGCTTTAGCCGTTGGGCTCGTATAGGCAAGTGCTTTTTCCAGCAAGGCACTGGCCTTGCGAAGCCTTCGTTCTGCGACTTCGAGTTCTTTGTGACGGATGTGCCGTTGCGCGCTACGAATGGCTTCAAGTGCTTTTTCAATGGATTTGGGACCAGGATCCGAGTAGCTCATTTGGACATCCCTTAATCTGTCGGATTGGTATCAAACATATGAGGCGATGCCTGAAGATGCATGTACAAATACACCGGTTTATTCGTTGAAAGTCTCAGATCCGTTGGGTTCCAAATGGATTTCCGCACTGGTCGGCAGGATGATGTCAGGAGAGGGATGGTGGTCATGGATGAGGTGATTGGCGACCCGCCGTGGTCGATTGTCTGCCTTGGACTTGGCGACCCCTATACAGCTGGTGTTCCTTGACCTGATGAGCTGCACACCACGCTGCTCCGGTTAACCCGCTGGCCCGAAAGTCCGCCACACGGGCGCGCCAAAGCTTACGAAGCTCCTCCAGCTCTGCCTTAGTCAGGATGAGCCCTCCCACAACAGATTCGATTCTGGGAGGATCATCTCGCATAGGACGGGCCCACGCTAGGTGTGCGGTTTTTGACGCTCACGGAAGCGCAGGCTACGGGATTTCGCCCATGCAAACATTGCCACCCGGAAACGTTCCGCTTCGAGGCAACGGACGGCTCCGCAATCGGTTCCGGCGATGCCTTTGTCGGTCGGGATGCCCCAAATAGGCGAAGCGACGTTACACCCTGGTCAGAATCACGCCGGTAAAAGCGAGGAAAATTCCCAGAACCTGAATCGATTTCAACCGTTCTCCAAAGACAATGACGCCCGCGATCACGACGACTAACGCATTCAAACTGATGATTGGGAAAACAATGCTGGCGGGCCCGGTCGTCAGGGAATACAGGTAGCAGCTGTAGCTGATGGCCATGATGAAGCCGGACACGGCACCGATGGAGAGCTCCATCCGCTTGTTCGAACGGGTATGTACCAACTCTCGACAGGTCGTTGCCGTGACAAAACCGAGTCCGCCGCCAAACATCGCGGTCAGCGTACTGAAAAAGGTGACGCCGGACTCCGATGCCACTTTCAGCAAGAACCCTGCGAATCCAAATGTGGACGACGGATTTTCACTACTTGAGACTTTGACGGCGTTTTTAACGGCGTTCGTTGCCGATGGTATCGAGATACAACCTGAACCGTGATTCCGTGCTTTGTGCATGCAATTGTTCAATTCAACCTCCCGGTCGCTGCTGAACAGTCGCGGCAGGCGGTCGGTGCAGCATCGCCGCCGGCCTCCGAATCGCCCCCGCGGCATCCGGCATCACGACGGCCCCCCGTCCGCGCCATGGACAGGGGGCCAGCGTAACCGCCGCAGAAGGACGTTTCCCTTCTGCGATTTGCATTTTCTTTTAATGGATCCCACCGTACGAATCACCACACTACACAAACTTCCGCTGCGTCCTGGCTCCGTCGTAGGTGAACACCACGTCGCGGCCCTCGACCACCGTCTGCAGGTGCACCTGGCGCCCCCACATCCGGTACAGATACGGCAGCGTCTTCTCCAGATGCTTCAGGTCCAGTTCCACGCCCTCGTACGCGTGGCGGATGAACAGCTCTCCGTTGCGGTTGTAGTCCCCGTCCTCCACGTACAGAACCGGAATGCCCCCGTTGACCCGGGAGGCGCAGATGGTATCGCGCACCTTCTCCCAGTCCGTCTCCACCACCCGCCACTCGTTGCCGACCTTCTGGTACAGGTACAGGTCCAGCTCCTCAACCAGCTCCTTGGTCAGGTAGTTGCGCAAAAACGAGATGTCGTTCTCCAGCTCCCGCACCTCGAAGATCTTCGCCCGGCCCTGGCCCGGTTCGCGCCCGAAGCGCTCCCGCTCCTCCTTGGTCGGTTCGTTCCACCGCCGCTCGATGTCCTCCCAGATGGCCAGCCCCAGATGATACGGGTTGATGCTCATCCGCGAAGGCAAGACCACCCCCGCGTGCATCTTCGCGAACTCCACCGCCTCCGCGTCCGTCAGGTCCATCTCCCGCATGATCCGCAGGTGCCAATACGTCGCCCAACCCTCGTTCATGATCTTCGTCTCCAACTGCGGCCAGAAGTACAGCATCTCCTCCCGCAGCAGCGACAGGATGTCCCGCTCCCACTCCTCCAGCACGTGACTGTGCTGGATGAGAAACAACACCAGGTCCTTCTCCGGCTGCTCCGGGATCTTGCGGACCGGCAGCGGCACCCGGTCCGCGCCGCCCGAGGCGGATCCCCCCGCCCCGCCGGCGCCCCCGGATCCCGCCCCGGTCGATCCCGCTGCTCCCACCCCCACTCGCGCATCCAGCGCCCACAGGTCGTCGTACGGCGTGCTCGCCCGGTGCCGATCCCGTTCCGCCCGGTCAGCGCCGCGCCCGCCGGCACCGGCGCGATCGCTCCAGATCTTCTGCCGACGCAGCCGCTCCGCCTGCGGCGAGGCGTCCACGTGCTCCTGCAGCGCCAGCGCCGCATCGAGGAATTCCTCCACACGCTGGCGGCCGAATTCGAGTTCGTATTCGCGGATGCGGTTGGCGTTGGCCGCCATCCGCTCCACCATGTCCCGCGAGGTGCGCGAGAACCAGATGTTGTTCTTGAAAAAGTCGCAGTGCGCCAAAACGTGCGCACACACCGTCTTGTTCTGCAGGAGCGTGTTGCCGTCGAGCAAAAAGGCGTAGCACGGGTTGGAGTTAATGACCAGCTCGTAGATGCGGCTGAGCCCCAGGTCGTACTCCATCTTCATGCGGTGGAACGCCTTCCCGAAGCTCCAGTGGTGAAACCGCGTCGGCATTCCGTACGCCCCGAACGTGTAGATGATATCCGCCGGGCAGACCTCAAAGCGCATCGGATAAAAATCAAGCCCGAACCCCCGGGCGATGTCCATCATCTGCTCGATGCTTTTCTCCAGATCCTTCATCTCGGCCGCGTTCATGCCGGCTTCACCCCGCTCTGCGGATTCGAGAAGAAGTGCTTGAGCGCTCCGTAGACCGCCGCCTTCTCCCGGATCACATAGCTGCGGAACCGCGGGTGATTGAGCTTGCTGTAGGCGGTCATGAGCGTCGAGGAGCGGTTGTACTGATTGACCTCCGCGTACCCGAACATCTGCGACCGTTCGCACAGCTCCTTCACGAATTTCACGCACTTCTCGTTGTCGGATGTGAGGTTGTCGCCGTCCGAGAAGTGAATCGGATACAGGTTGAATCGATCCGTCGGATACTCCCGCTCAATCATCCTCAGGGCAAACTCGTAGGCGGATGAGCAGATGGTGCCGCCGCTCTCCCCCTTGGTGAAAAAGTGCTCCTCGCTCACCTCGCGCGCCTCGGTGTGATGCGCGATATAGCGGATCTGCACGGTCTCGTATTTCGTTCGCAAGAAGCGCGTCATCCAGAAGAAGAAGGTGCGCGCGCAGTATTTCTCAAACAGCCCCATGGATATGGCCGTTCTCCCGTTGAGTAAACGCCGTGCCTCACAGCCGGTGGCGCAACACCACCTCCGTGACGCGCACACCGTCCACGACGATGGATTCCACCAACCCGCGAAACGTCCGTTGCGCCTCTTGCGGTGGAACCTCCGCCATCGGACGCCACAGCGGCAGCACGTCGCACACTCGAAGGAGCCGTTCCCGGCCGCCGGCGGCGGCACCGGGCGGATGTTGCCCGCACGGAACACCAAGACCGGTCGGCCTCGCCTCGCCGTTGCCCGGCCGCATGTCATTCTCCGCGGGGGCATCCGGTCGCACCCCGCCGTCGCCGAGCCGTACGCTGCCCGCTCTCGCCATCTCCAGGCACTCGGCCAGTTCCCGCTCCACCGCATGCAGGCGTGCCACCAACCGGCGTCGGATGGAATCCGCCGTCTCCCCCGGCACCTCATCATCCAACAGCAGGCGCTCGAGCGCCTGTTCGAGCCGTTTGCGCTCGGCCTCCAGCCGGTGGCGCCGGCTCGAGACGGGATCCCCGGCCACCCAGTACCGGATGCGACCCTCGGCAACCGGAGCCAACCGCTCGGCCAGCCAGTTCCACAGGGCCGTCTCGAGCGCGAAGGCGGGGAGATTCGGCTGATCGCAGGCGGGGCGTCCGTGGCGAAAGGCCCTTCCGCAGACGTAGTACCGATATTCCCTGCCCTGGCGCCGCTGGCGTTGGCACACCAGGGTGGCGCCGCAACGCCCGCAACGGAGAAGGCCCGAAAGGGGATGGCGACCCCGGAGCCCGCCGCCCGCATAAAGCGATGCGCCCGTGCCCGCCGCTTTTGGCACCCGGTCCGCGCCGCGAGAGCCGCGAAAACGGGCCTGGATGCGGTGGAAGACGGCGCGATCGACCAACGCCGGGTGCGTGTCGCGCACCACCACCCATTCGTCCTCGGGGACCGTCCGGCGTCCGCGGACCTTGGTGTAGCCGCGGTCGTCGAAGATGCGCCGCAGGGTGTTGCGCGTGCGCCCGTAGACCGTGTCCCCGGTGTAGGCGGGATTTTGTAGAACGCGCCGGACCGTCACGCTCGACCAGGGGCGGCCGTTTTTTGTGTGCCGGCCGCGCTCGTTGAGCCATCGCGCGATGCGAAGGGCCCCGTACCCCTCCTCGTCGGCGAGGCGAAAGATGTCCATCACGGTCGGAGCGTGCAGCCGGTCTATCTCGAGGCGCCTCGTGCCGGGCTCCACCCGATACCCGATGGGGGCCTCCCCCACCCAGCAGCCGCGGCGGGCCATCGACTTCTTGCCCGAGGAGACGCGTGAACTGATGCGCTTGCTCTCCATCTCCGACATCACCGAGTGGATGCCGAGCAAATCCAGCGTCTCCGGACGGTCGCTGTCCAGATTGTCGTTGATGGCGATGACCCGCACCCCGTGCATCTGAAAGCGGCTGACAATCTCGATGTGCTCCGCCTGGTCTCTGCTGATCCGGCTGATCTCCTTGAATACGATCACGCCGAACCGCCCCGCCCGGGCGTCCGCCAGCGCGCGCTGAATCGCCGGGCGCTGAACGAAGCGGGTGTAATACCCGCTCTGATCGAAATCGGTGTACACGCACGCCTCGTCCACCACGTACCCTTCCCCGAGCCGCCGGATGTACTCCTTGGCGTACTCGACCTGGTTCTGCAGGCTCTCTCCCTGCATGTCGGTGCTCACCCGGGCGTACACCGCGCACACCGTCACCGGGCGCACCATCACAGGACCTCACCGTCGCTTGGCCCCACCGGATCGTCCGTGCCGGACGCCCGGCCAAAGCCATTGCCACTCGCATCCGTTTCCCTTCCCGGCAAGTACGCCACACGAACCGCGCACCCAAGGGTTTGCTCCAACACGCGGGCGGCTTCCGAACAGAGCCACGCGTCGACGGGACGCGCCTGGGCGGATGTCGCCACGCGCAGGTCATCCAACCGGATCTTCACCCCACGCATCCCCCTTCCGTCACCACCGTATGCGGAGAACGGGATGTCCTATGGCTTCCGTACCGTCCGGAGATGCACCGGGGGTTGCGAGATGCACCGAGGGACGCGGCCTGGAACGTGTGAAAACGTTTTTTGAAAACGTATTGCAGAACTCGGGTGTAAGCGTTTAAAATGAGAGCGCAGCAGGACATCCAGGCTGACATCTTGAGAGAACAGCGAGGGGAGAACGTGAGCACAGCGACGCTGCAAAAGGTGCCCGGCGGACGTTGGATTCACATCATTCCGCCGACGATTCTGGTGTACATCGTCGCCTTCATGGATCGCACGAACATCGGTTTCGCCATCGCCGGGGGCATGAACAAGGAACTCGGCCTGACCGCCACATTCGCGGGTTTGGCCGGTGGCATTTTCTTCATCGGTTATATGGTGCTGCAGGTGCCCGGCGGCATGCTCGCGGAGCGCAAAAGCGCCAAGAAATTCATCGCGTGGACCATCGTCGGATGGGGCGCCATCGCGACGCTGACCGGATTCGTGCACTCCGGCACCCAGCTGCTCGTCATGCGCTTTTTGCTCGGGGTCGCCGAGGGCGGTGTGTGGCCGGCCATCCTCGTCATCATCGCGCACTGGTTCCCGAACGAAGAACGTGGCCGCGCGAACGCGTTTTTCATCATGAACATCGCCATCGCGAACATCATCACCGGCCCGTTGTCCGGTTGGATTCTCACCATCTGGAACTGGCGCGGCGTCTTCATCGTCGAGGGGTTGTTGTCGCTGGCGCTGATCGCCATCTGGTTGCCGATGATGAGCGACCGTCCGCGGGATGCCAAGTGGATCACCCAGGCGGAGCTGCAGTACATCGAGGGCAAGCTGCGCGAGGAAGAGGCCGCGCTGCGCAAAGAGGCGGGCGCCACGGTATCGTTCGGCACCCTGTTGGCGAACGGGAACATCTGGAAGTTGATTCTCATCTATTTCTGCTATCAGACGGGCATCTACGGGTTTTCACTGTGGCTGCCGACCATTCTCAAGTCCCTCACCCATATGGGCATGGGCAGCGTCGGTTGGTTGAGCGCCATCCCGTACATCGGCACCGCCATCGGCCTGTACATCTTCGCGGCCCGCTCCGACAAGAGCAACAACCGCAAACTGTACACCGGGCTGCCGTTGATCGGGTTCGCCGTCTGCCTGCTTCTGTCCGTCTGGACGAAAAACCAGATCTGGGTGTCGTTCGCGTTCCTCGTCGGTTGCGGTGTGTTCCTGCAGGCGGCATCGCCCATCTTCTGGACCATTCCGCCGCTGCTGTTCACGCCGGAGGTCGCGGGTGGCGCGCGGGGCATCATCAACGCGCTGGGCAACCTGGGCGGGTTCCTCGGCCCTTACATCGTCGGCCTGTTGACGACGACCGCCGGGGCCAGCGCCGGCATCTACGGGTTGGTCGTGTTCCTGCTCATCGGCTTTTTGATCACGCTGACCCTGCCGAAGAAAGTGTCCGGCCAGGGAGCCGGAACGGCCTCCGCCAGCCAGGCGCGTTCGGCCTGAACCACTCGGCAAGATACCGCATAGGCCGCCGGAGTCCGGCGGCCTGTCCACATTTTTTCAACCATGAGACGTCCGGGGATCCGCTCGTATCCATGATGGCCAGCACGACGGCGCTGGTGTCCGGCTTCTCGATGTCCTCCCAGGTTTTGAAACGCAGGTCGTCCGGCGTGATGCGCGGCTGGCCCGCGCCGTGAAGCTGGGTGCGGCGGATGGTCTCCAACAGGGTTCGCTTCTTGTCAATGTTGTTCATGAGACCCTTCTTGCGCACGTCCCGGTAGTCAAAATCGGTGACCACCACCCGCTCCGGCTGCTTCGGCGCCAGATTCGGCAGTTCCAATTCGGCGAACAGCATCTCCTGGATATCCTCCAGGGTCACGTCCGCCTCGTAGTAATCGACGCCCGGCGCGTCCCCCGCGCCCTGCCCCTGACCGGGCCCCTGTCCGGCCTGGGCCTGACCGGGCTTGCCCTGCGCAATCACATCCCCCACCTGCGTGTCTCCGTCCCCCGTCCCGGCGTGGCGGCTCTTGTTGAAGTTGTAACGAATCCGGTACTCCTCCAAGGAGCGGATGGGGATCTTCACAATTTGGCGCCCGTCGCTGAGGATGATGCTCTCGTCGCTGACGAGGTCGGCGAGGTTCTCCTTGATGGCCTGCTTGACTTTCTCCCGGTGCCGCTCCTGGTCCTGCTGCCCCTTGCGGTGCAGCGACCAATCCTCTCGCTGCAAGCTGAATTGCACGTCTGCCATCCGGCTTCCCTCCTCGCGCTGGGTATCTGGCATTCACCGTGCGACGCCGCCCGCCCCCTGCGGATCGCGGTTGATATCCGACAGGTCCTTGGGTCCCGGGCCCGAAAGCCCTGGGCCCGAGGATCAGCGATTGAGCAAACTGCCCGTGTAGCGGAGCAGCTCGTTGGCGCACACCGGGCAGTATCCGTGCTCGTCAATCAACCGTGCCGTGACCTCGTTGACCTTCTTGAGCTGCTGTTCGTCGGGTGTCTTGCTGGAGGTGGTGATCTTAACCACGTCCTTCAGGTCGGCGAACAGCTTCTTTTCAATGGCCTCGCGCAGGCGCTCGTGCGACCGGTAGTCGAATTTCTTGCCGCGCCGGGCGTAGGTGGAGATGCGGATGAGGATCTCCTCCCGGAACGCCTTTTTGGCGTTCTCGGAGATGCCAATCTGCTCTTCGATGGAGCGCATCAGCTTCTCGTCGGGATCGACCTCCTCCCCGGTCAGCGGGTCCTTGATCTTCTGCCAGCTGCAATACGCCTCCACGTTGTCCAGGTAGTTCTCGAGCAGGGTCTTGGCCGACTCCTCGAAGGAGTACACGAACGCCTTCTGGACCTCCGTCTTGGCCATCTCGTCGTACTCCTTGCGGGCGATCGCGATGAAATTGAGCAGCCGCTCCTTCTCCTCCTTGGTGATGGAAGCGTGCTGATCCAGGCCGTCCTTGAGCGCTCGCAAAACGTCGAGCGCATTGATGCACTGCGTGTCGCGCCGGATCAGGGCCGTCGAAATGCGGTTGATCACGTAGCGCGGGTCCAGGCCCGACATGCCCTCGTCCGGGTACTCCTGGCGCAGTTCCTTGAGATCCGTGTCCTTCAGCCCTTCGACCGCCTCTCCGTTGTACGCCCGCAGCTTCTTCAGGAGATCCACGCCCTGCTTTTTGGATTCCTTCAGACGCGTCAGGATGGAGAAGATGGCGGCGGTGCGGAGGGCGTGCGGTGCGATGTGGATGTCGCGCAGATCGCTTTGCTTGATCAACTTCTCGTAGATCTTGATCTCCTCGTCGACCTTCAGGTTGTACGGGACCGGCATGACGATCATGCGCGACTGCAACGCCTCGTTCTTTTTGTTCGAGATGAACGAGCGGTACTCCGCCTCGTTGGTGTGCGCGATGATCATCTCGTCCGCGGAGATGAGCGCGAACCGCCCCGCCTTGAAGTTCCCCTCCTGGGTCAGGCTCAAAAGGTGCCACAGGAACTTCTCGTCGCACTTGAGCATCTCCTGGAACTCCATCAGGCCGCGGTTGGCCTTGTTCAACTCCCCGTCGAACCGGTACGCCCGCGGATCGGATTCCGACCCGTACTCGGTGATGGTGGAAAAGTCGATGCTGCCGGTCAGATCCGCGATGTCCTGCGACTTGGGATCGGAGGGACTGAAGGTCCCGATGCCGATTCTGCGCTCTTCGCTGAGGACCACCCGCTCCACCGGCACCCGGCGGATGTCGCCGTCGTATTCCAACTCCAGCCGCTGGCTGCAGGCCGGGCACAGGTTGCCCTCAATCTTGACGCCGAACTCCCGTTCAAACTCGGGCCGAAGCTCTGCCGGAACCAGGTGAAGCGGTTCCTCGTGCATGGGGCAGCCCTTGATGGCGTACAGGGCGCCCTCCGGCGTCCGGGTGTAGCGTTCCAAGCCACGCTTGAGCATGGTGACGATGGTCGATTTGCCACCGCTGACCGGGCCCATCAGCAACAGGATGCGTTTGCGCACCTCCAGGCGGCGGGCGGCGGCGTGGAAGTACTCCTCCACCAGCCGCTCGAGGGCAGCGTCCAGTCCGAAGATCTCGGACTCGAAAAACCGGTAATGCCGCCGGCCATCTTCATCGACGTCGATGCCTGCCGCGGCGATCATGTCGTAGATCCGGGCGTGCGCCGTCTTGGCGACATCGGGTTTCTCACGGACGATGCGCAAGTAATCGACGAACGTACCTTCCCACCGCAGACTCTCCTCCTCGGCCCGGTAAGCGTTGAGACGGTCCAGGAAGTTCATGTCGACATCCCCCTTTACTTCCGGCCTCGCCTGTCGACGCCGCGGTCCACGTCAGGTACAGCCACGCAATCGTCGCGCAGTGCGGAGTGAGGACGATTCGCAATTGAGAGCCTATTAGTTGACTATATTCCCGGCGTTCTTGGCCAAATTCCCAGAGTTGGCGACCGGTGTGTATAAATATTTCGATATTTGGGCTCCGTTTTTGCGCGCCGTCTGCGGCTGTACTCCAGCGTATGCATCCGGCGCGCAGGATGTCCCGTTCCGCCGTCCAGCGGGCGGAAGATGGGGTCATTCGCCCACCCGGGCGGCTCGATGGTTCAACCAGGACAGCGCGTCCTCCATCTGACTCTGCCAAAAGCCCCAGATGTGGGTTCCCTCCGCCTCCCGGTACGTCAGGTCGGCGCCGCAGGTCTCAAGCAGATCCCGCATCCGTCGGTTGAGCAGGAGAAAATCTCGTTCGGCGGCCTTCGTGTCCACGTTCGTCTCCCCGGTCCCCACCACCATGTACGCCTCCAGTCCGCTCATGTCGCCCGCTTCGCGCACCCGTTCCATCAACGGACGAAAGTACGCGCCCGAAAACAGCAGCAGGCGTCGAAACCAGACCGGGTCCTCGAGGTGAATGGACAGGCTGATGGCCGCCCCGAGCGAGACCCCCGCCATGAACCGCGTCTGCGGCGAATCGGCGATGGCGTACCGGTCCTCGACGAACGGCGCGCACTCGTCCATCACAAAGCGCGCGTACGCCTCCCGGCGCACACCCAGAGGCCCGTAATCGTCGTTGCGCCGCTCCTTGTTCACGGCGATCCCGACGATCACCAGCGGCACCAGACGCCCCGCCTCCTGCATGCGCTGGGCGATGGTGGCGATGCGCCCGTGTGTGAAAAACTCCAGGCCGTCGTGGCAGTACAGGACCGGATGGCGGCGGTCGGGATGGTATCCGGGCGGCAGGTACACCTTGATGGTTCGTTCTTCTCCCAGATGGGCACTGTATAGGATGTGTGTCTCGATGGTCCGTTTCGCCGCGGCGTGCTCGATCATGGTGGCTCCACTCCCGTGGTCGAACTGTTACAGGGGTTATCGTTCACATTATATAACAGCCGAATGCGGAATATTGACCGCGTTGTTCAACATTCCGTCCGTGTGTATTATAATGAACGAGGTAACTGTATCAACTTTGCCGCGGCGTCTGTCGACCAGGGCCCGCCGCTCATCCGGGCAGAGGCGTCGCCGATGCCCATTCATGAGGTGAGATCATGAGCACAGTGTTGGAACCGACCAAACTGGTTCCCTACCATCAGGTGCTGGACGAGAACGGCAAGGTCGTCAACCGCGACCTGATGCCAAAGCTGTCGGACGACCAGTTGCGCGAGCTGATGCGCCGCATGGTCTTCACCCGCATTCTGGATCAACGCGCCATCCGCCTGTCCCGCCAGGGGCGCCTGGGATTCTACGCGCCCGTCGCCGGCCAGGAGGCATCGATGATCGGCAGCGAGTACGCAACCCAGAAGGAGGACTTCATCCTGCCGGGTTACCGCGATGTGCCCCAGCTGATCTTCCACGGTTGGCCGCTCTACCAGTGGGTGCTGTTCTCCCGCGGCCACCAGCACGGCATGGAGATGCCCAAAGACGTCAACGCGCTCTTTCCGCAGATCATCATCGGCGCGCAGTACGTGGAGACGGCCGGCGTGGCGCTCGCGTTCAAACTGCGCGGTGAGAAGCGGGTCGCCATCACCTACACCGGCGACGGCGGCACCTCCCAGGGCGACTTCTACGAGGGCATCAACTTCGCCGGCGCCTTCCACGTGCCCGCGGTGTTCATCGTGCAGAACAACCAGTTCGCCATCTCGGTGCCGGTGCGCCTGCAGACGGCCGCCGAGACCCTGGCGCAGAAGGCCATCGCCGCCGGCATTCCGGGCGTGCAGGTGGACGGCAACGACATTCTGGCGGTGTACGCGGTCACCAAGCAGGCTGTCGATCGCGCCCGCGCCGGCGACGGCCCGACGCTGATTGAGACCCTGACGTTCCGGTTCGGACCGCACACCATGAGCGGCGATGACCCGACCCGTTACCGCACCAAGGAACTGGAGAACGAGTGGGAGCGCAAGGACCCGTTGGTCCGTTTCCGCAAATTCCTCGAGGCCAAGGAGCTGTGGTCGGAGGCGGATGAGGAGAAGACGGTCGAGGAGGCCAAGGAAGCGTTCAACCAGGCCGTCAAGAAGGCCGACGAGTATCCGAAGATGACCATCCCCGGCCTCATCGACAGCATGTTCGAGGTCCTGCCCGCGTCGCTCAAGCGCCAGCGCGAAGAATACACCGGCAAGGAGGAGGCGTGATTATGGCACAGATGACCATGATCCAAGCCATCAACAACGCGCTCGATCTGGAGCTTGGCCGCGACCCGAACGTGCTGGTGTTCGGCGAGGACGTCGGCAAGAACGGCGGCGTGTTCCGCGCCACCGACGGGCTGCAGGCCAAGTACGGCGCCAACCGCGTGTTCGACACGCCCCTGGCCGAGTCGGGGATTGGCGGGCTCGCGGTCGGACTCGCCATCCAGGGATTCCGCCCGGTGGCGGAGATTCAGTTTTTCGGATTCGTCTTTGAGGTCATGGACCAGATCGCCGGCCAGGCGTCCCGCCTGCGGTACCGGACGAGCTCGCGATTCCAGTGCCCGGTGGTCTTCCGCTCTCCGTTCGGCGGCGGGGTCAAGACGCCGGAGATGCACGCCGACAGCCTCGAGGGCCTGTTCGTGCAGACCCCTGGCGTGCGCGTGGTCATCCCGTCCAACCCGTACGACGCGAAGGGCCTGCTCATCTCCGCCATCCGCGACAACGACCCGGTGATCTTCCTCGAGCACATGAAGCTGTACCGCTCGATGCGCATGGAGGTGCCGGAGGAGGCCTACACCGTGCCGCTCGACCAGGCGAAGGTGGTGCGCGAGGGCAAGGACCTCACCGTGATCGCCTACGGCGCCATGGTGCACACCGCGCTCAAGGCGGCCGAGGAGCTCGCGAAGACCAAGGGCGTGCAGGCCGAGGTGATTGATCTGCGCTCCGTCAACCCCATCGACATCGACACCATCGTCGCGTCCATCAAGAAGACGCATCGCGCGGTGGTCGTTCAGGAAGCCCAGCGCCAGGCGGGTGCGGCCGCGGAGATCATCGCCCAGATCAACGAGCACGCCATCTATCATCTCGAAGGACCGGTGTTGCGCGTCACGCCGCCCGACACGGTGTATCCGTTCGCGCAGATTGAGGACGAGTGGATCCCGACGCCGCAGCGCGTCCTCGACGGGATGAACAGGGCGCTCACAGTTTGAGTGCGGAGGTGAGACGGGTTGGCAGTGTACGAATTTCGGTTTCCGGAGCTCGGTGAAGGGCTGCACGAGGGCCGAATTGAAAAATGGTTGGTCAAACCGGGCGACGAGGTGAAGGAAGACGACGTGCTCGCCGAAGTGGAGAACGACAAGGCGGTCGTCGAGCTGCCCAGTCCGGTGGACGGCAAGGTTCTGAACATCCTCGTCGAGGCGGGAGCGGTGGCGACCGTCGGCGACGTCATCATCACCTTTGAGGTCGCGGGCGAGGGCAACGCGTCGGCCCCCGCGGAGGACGTGAAAACGGCGGCGGTCGAGCAGGCGGGTCTGGAACCGGTGACAGCGAACGTGGACACCGCCCGGTCCCCGGTGCCCGCGGGCGCCGACACACCGGCGGCGGCGCCCACCGCGCCGGCCCAATCCGGGGCGGCCCTGCCCCACGCGCGCGAGGTGCTCGCGACGCCGGGGGTGCGCAAGCTCGCCCGCGAGCTCGGCATTGACATCACCCAGGTGCCCGGCACCGGGCCGAACGGGAAGATCACGCGCGAGGACGTCGAGGCCTTCCACCGCCAAGGCGGCCGTCCCGCTGCGGCAGACACCCCCGCGCCGGCGGCGCCTGTGCGCACGGAGGCCCCCGCGGCGGCCGCCGGTGCGGACGAGGCGGCGCTGGAGGAGCGTGTCCCGCTTCCGACCATTCGCCGGATCATCGCCCAGGCGATGGCCAAATCCAAATACACCGCGCCGCACGTCACGGTCATGGACGAGGCGAACGTCACCGAGCTGGTGGCGCTGCGCCAGGAGCTCAAGCCCATCGCGGCGGAGCGCGGCGTGAAGGTCACCTACCTGCCGTTCATCGTCAAGGCCATGGTGGCGGCCCTGCGGCAGTTCCCGACGCTCAACGCCACCTACGACGAGGAGCGCCAGGAGCTGGTCATCAAGCGGTATTATCATATCGGGATCGCCACGGACACCGAGCGCGGCCTGGTCGTGCCGGTGGTGCGAAACGCGGACCGCAAGAACATGTGGACCATCGCGCAGGAGATTGAGGATCTGGCCTCCCGCGCCCGGTCGAACAAACTCGGCCCGGCGGAGATGAAGGGCAGCACCATCTCCATCACCAACATCGGCTCGGCGGGCGGGATGTTCTTCACCCCGATCATCAACTATCCGGAGCTCGCCATCCTCGGGGTCGGTCGGATCACCGAACGGCCCATCATGAAGGACGGCCAGGTGGTCGGTGCGCACATGATGGCCCTGTCGCTCAGCTTCGACCATCGGATGATTGACGGTGCGCTGGCGCAGCGGTTCATCAACGAGTTGAAACGGCTGTTGGAAAATCCGCGTCTACTTTTGATGGAGGTGTAGGCCCGTGGTCGTCGGAGAGTTCTCGGAAGACATCGATGTCCTCGTGGTCGGCGCCGGCCCTGGCGGCTATGTGGCCGCCATCCGCGCCGCTCAACTGGGCAAATCGGTCACGATTGTCGATAAGGCGGAGCTGGGGGGCGTGTGCCTGAATCGCGGGTGCATCCCGTCCAAGGCGTTGATCACCGCGGCACACCACTACGAGGCGGCCAAGGAATCCCCCGTCCCAGGCATCGCGTCGACGGCGACGCTCGACTGGGAAAAGGTCCAGGCGTGGAAGCAATCGGTGGTCGACAAAATGACCGGCGGCGTCAAGACCCTGTTGAAGGGCAACAAGGTGCGGGTCGTTCAGGGCGAGGTGTTCTTCACCGGGCCGAACGAGGTCCGCGTGCTCAGCGAGTACGAGGGTCAGCGGTTTCGGTTCAATGACTGCATCCTCGCCACCGGATCGCGCCCGATTGAATTGAAGTCCCTTCCGTACGGAAAGCGGGTGCTCTCCTCCACCGAGGCGCTTGCGCTGGATCACGTGCCGGAGAGCCTGGTCGTCGTCGGCGGCGGGTACATCGGAATTGAGCTCGGCCAGACCTACGCCAAGTTCGGTTCCAAGGTGACCATCGTCGAGGGCACCGGCTCCATCCTGCCGACGTTCGACGCACAGCTGACGCGGATGGTGGTTCGGAATCTGAAGAAGTACAACGTCGACATCCACACCAACGCCTTCGCGCAGGGCGTCGAGGAGACCGACAATGGCATCACGCTCACCTTCAAGGTCGGAGACGAGGAGAAGAAGGTGACCGCCGAATACGTGCTGGTCACCGTCGGCCGCCGTCCGAACACCGACGAGCTCGGCCTCGACGCGGCGGGAGTGCAGCTGACCGACCGGGGCATGGTGCAGGTGGATCACCAGGGCCGGACCAGCAATCCCCACATCTTCGCCATCGGCGACATCGTGGCGGGCCCCGCGCTGGCGCACAAGGCGTCGTACGAGGGCAAGGTGGCCGCGGAGGTGATCGCCGGGCACAACAGCGCGGTGGACTACCGCTGCATCCCGGCCGTCGTGTTCTCCGATCCGGAGATTGCCACCGTCGGCCTGTCCGAGGAAGAGGCCAAACAGCAGTACGGCGAGGTGGCCGTGGGCCGGTTCCCGTACGCCGCCAACGGCCGCGCTGTATCGCTGGGTGCGGACGGTTTCGTCAAGCTCATTGCGGACAAGCAGTCCGGCCTCCTGGTCGGCGCGCAGGTCATTGGGGCGGAGGCATCCAACCTGATTGCCGAACTCGGCCTCGCCATCGAAATGAGCGCGACCCTCGAGGACATCTCGCTGACCATCCACGCCCACCCGACCCTCGGGGAGATGGTGATGGAGGCGGCGGACGTGGCGCTCGGGTCACCGATTCACATCGTCGCCCGCTGAGGCAGTCCGCCTTCGCCGCCAGGATGGCGGCGAAGGCGCGGGTTGCGTGACGAGAACGAGAATGAGCGATCTCGGTGCAAAGACGAAGCGGGGGACGCTGGGCTTATGCCCGGCGCCCCCCGCTCTTGTCTCCCGGGATGCTTTGAGAGTCCCTCAGCGCGGACGGGTCTCAACCCGGTCCGCCGACTCCGCCTCCCGCCTCACCGGCAGTTCCTGGACGAACCGCAGGACGTCCTGAAGGGTGCCGCGGTGGGTGAATTCCACATGTCCGACGCCGCGGTCAATCAGGCAGTCGGTCACCAGGAAGGTCTCCATCCCCAACTTCCCCGCGACGCCATCCTCCTGCACATCGTTGCCAATCATGATGCACTCGTACGGAGCCAGGTCGAGCCGCTCCAGGATCTCCATGTAGTACTTGGGACTCGGCTTGCAGTAGTGCATGTGCTCCATCGTCGTGACCAACGTGAACGGGATGTCGTCGATGCCGGCCCAACGCATGCGGTGACGCACCGCGGCGTCCGGGAAGATGGGGTTGGTGGCGAGCACGACCTGATACCCCTTGTCCAACGCGATTCGACAAATTTCCCGAGAAATCGGCGTCGGTTCCGTCAGGGCCTCCAGTTCCGGGAAGCCGGACTCATAAAACGCGTTGAATCGATCCCACACCACATCCTCGGGATAGTTCGTGTCGGCGAAAAACGCCCGGCGGAACGCCGCCTCGTTGGTCAGGTCCGGGTCCTCATTGGCGATCATCGCCTCCGTCGCCCGCCAGATCTGGCCCACGATGCGCTGGGGATCCACCACCTCGGCGACGGCCGGGACGAGCTTTTGAAAATAGCCCTTCATGAACCGTTCGTGATCGAAGGGTAACAGCGTGCCATCGAGATCGAACAACAACGCGCGCAACCGAGTCACCCGCTCCCCCTCCTCACACCCGCAGACCTGGAAATCCGAGTTGCCGGAACGCCTCGAAGACGACGATGGCCACCGAGTTCGACAGATTCAGGGACCGCGCATCCGCCCGGATGGGGATGCGCAGCACGCGCTCGGGATCACGGGCGAGCACCCAATCCGGCAGGCCGCGGGTCTCCTTGCCGAAGACGAGGAAGTCACCGGCGCGGTACGTCACCTCGGAATACGCGGTGCGGCCCTTGGTGGAGTAGTAGAAGAAGCGCGCGTCGGGATGCTTGTCCCAGACCTCCTGAATCGAATCGTGATACCGGATGTCGAGCAGGTGCCAATAGTCAAGGCCGGCCCGCTTGAGCTGCCTGTCGTCCGTCGAGAAACCGAGCGGACGCACCAGGTGCAACACGCATCCGGTGGCCGCGCAGGTGCGCGAGATGTTGCCCGTGTTCGCCGGGATCTCCGGCTCCACCAGGACGATGTGAAACACCCGCATCCGCCCTCCTTCCGTCTGGTAGTGTATCACATTTCAGGGCAGAATTCGTCCGGCAGGCGGACGAAGGCGTAACGCGTCCGTGGCGTCCACGCCCGGCTGTCGAGGTACCGGTAATGGCGGCGGAAGCTGGCCGTGGTGTGGGCGTTGACCAACGGATCGCCCCGGCGATCGAAGTCGGTGACGATGGTGCTGTGGTGGAAGCGCCCGTTGCCGGACCAGTCGTAAAAGACCAGATCTCCGATGCGCAGCTCCTGCGGGTCCGAGACCTCCCGCGCCCCCATGTGCGTCATCAGGTGGGTGTACAGCGCATGCGCCGTGGTCCAGCTGAAACTCCAGTCCGCATCGCGGCCGCCGGAGGGAAACCGGTACCACCACCCCACCGCGCGCGATCCGCTGGTCTTCATCGGCATCCGTCCGTTGAAGAGGCACTGGGAGATAAAGTTCGTGCAGTCGTCCTCGAGCTTGACGAAGGCGGGGTGATGCCCATTCCACCACAGATCGGCGAAACGCAGGGCCTGCACCCGGTCGTACCGCGTGCAGGCGCGCATCCAACCGGGGAACCACGACCGCACATCCGTCCACACGGGGTCGGCGGACGCGGCGGTGCGAGGGCCCTCTCCCCCGGGCTCGCCGCCCCGGACATGACCGTCCCGGACATCGCCGCCTCGCGGATGGCCTCCCCGGGGATGACCCGCCGTCCGCTCGTCCTCCTCCCGGGCCGCCAGGAGCCGCCACCGCCCGCCCGACAGCTGCCACCGCTGGTGATGCACCACCACCCTGGCCTCGACGCCAAAGTCGGGCCCGTCCTGATACACCCAGGTGATGTGCTCCATGAGGTCCGCGTCCACGCGGCGTTCTCCGCCTTCCTCGTACAGCCGCGGGGTCCCCACGCGCAGCCGCGTGTGCGCCCGAAGCAAACGGCCGCCCCGGCGCCGGATGGAAACGTGCATCCGTTCGTATCCGCCGCGCACGTCGTCCCACCAGGGCGGTTGGCCCGCGACCCCCGCCGCGTCCCGCAGCGGATCGAGCCGAATAGACACCCAGGCCCGGTTGCGCTCGTCGAAATACCGCCGCAGTGCGTCCGTCCAATCCTTCACCGCGCAAGCCCCCCCGTCTGTGCATCCGTCTGTGTCATCGTATGAGCGCCCGGGCGGGGATGACAAAGGCGTGACGCGGACGGTTTTGGGAAACACTGCAACTGTTGCGGGAATACGCACTTACACGACTACCGGCCGATTCGTGGCAGGGCGCTCCTGGCGTGTGTTACACTACACGACGGAACGCGCCGCCCGGTCAAGGGGGGCGCTGTGTCAGATCCCGCAAAGGCACCCGATGGGATGCACGCCGCCCAGATGGATGTCTTCATGGATGTGAGGTGAGACCATGTCGAATCATCCGACCATCGTCGTGATGGAAGGAGATCAGACCGGACAGGAACTGCTGCTGGAGGCCCTGCGCGTTCTCGATCCGGACGTCATCGGGGCCCCGTTGGAATTCCTGCGCTTCGACCTGAGTCTGGAGAATCGCCGTCAGACGAACAACCAGGTGGTGCACGAGGCGGCCCGGGCCATGGTGGAACACCGCTACGGGCTGAAGGCCGCCACCATCACGCCGGAGACCCCGGGGGATGTCGGCAGTCCGAACGCGATTCTGCGCAAGGAGATTGACGGGACTGTGATTGTTCGCACAGGGCGCCGCATCCCCGGCATCGCACCGCCGGTCGGCGTGTTCGCGCCCATCTCCGTCGTGCGCATGGCGGTGGACGACGCCTACGGGGCGAAGGAGTGGCGCGAGAGCGAGGATGGCGACGAAATCGCCTTCCGGACCGAACGCATCTCGCGCAAGGTCTGCCACGGAGTGGCGGAGTACGCGTTCCAGTACGCGCAGCGCATCGGCGCGAAGGTCTTCGGCGGGCCGAAGTTCACCGTCAGCCCCGTGTACGAGGGCATGTTCAAAGAGGAGCTCGACGCGGCGAGCAAGCGCTACCCGGGTGTCCCGTACGAGCCGCAGTTGATTGACGCCACCTACGCCCTCCTCCTGGTGAAGGCGGGCGAGGCCCTGGTCATCCCCGCCCTCAATCGGGACGGCGACTGCCTGTCCGACCTCGTGCTGCAGATGTTCGGGTCCATCGCGGGGTCCGAGTCCATCCTCCTGGCGCTCGACGAACAGTGGCAGCCGAAGGTCATCATGGCGGAGGCACCGCACGGCACCGCGCCGACGCTGTTCGGCAAGAACATCGCCAACCCGATGGCGATGATCCTGGCGGGGGCGGCGCTCCTCGCGCACCATCCGGAGCGGCCGTACCAGACCGCGTCCCGCGCCATCTACGAGGCGACCCTCGAGGCGGTGATGAGCGGGGTCCGCACGGCCGATCTCGGTGGTGGCACCACGACCACGGAGTTCACCGATGAGGTGATCCGCCGCGTGCGCACCAAGCTCGAGGTGTGGAGCACCCTCGGCGACGCCGGCCGCTGAACCCTCTCCCACCAGGAGGCCCGGAGCTTGCTTCGGGCCTCCTGGCGTATGTTCTGGGCCTGCGCCCATACCCGCGCCGGGATGGGGGAATACGCTGGGCACAGACGGTCCGGAGGGAGGGAACCTCGATGATGCGGCGGATGCGGACGCGGCCGATGCCGCCCTGGATGACGGAGTTGATGAAGGAGTTCCTCAAACCGCCGTACTTCCTGCAGTACCTCCACCAACATCCTGCGAGTGTGCAAAAACCGGCCGCCCCCGGGGAACCCCCGGGGGCCACCGCGAATCCCGCGCCGCCCACGCAGGTGTCCGCATCCCCCGTGGACGGGGGAAAGACCACCGTAGCCAAGTCCAAACCCCTGGCGGGACACGGCACCGGCACAGCGGATGAGGCGGCGCCATCCACGCGCCCAGGAAGATCCCCGGTGCGCACCGCGGAGGTGATCCCGGCGGCCCACGGCGCGGTGCTGACACGCGACGGGCGGTCGGATGGCGACCGTCCGGTGGTGGTGCGCGAAGGGCGTTGGCAGAACGCGTTTCGCGCCGCCGGAATCCCGCCGGGGGTGGCGAAGCGATACGGGTGGGTGATTCAGGCCGCCGAGCCGGTGTCCACGGTGGTGCGGGTGCACACCAAACGCGGTCGTTACGCCCTTAAACGGGCGGACGTCTCCCCGCAGCGCGTTCGATTCCTGCATCAGCTGATTGAACACCTGCACGCCGAAGGATTCACGGACATCGCCCCGTTCGCGCTGACCAAAGAGGGCGATCCGTTCGTGCAACGCGGTGACAACCTGTACTACGCGACCCGCTGGACGGCCGGCAACCCGGTCAATTTCTCCGCGCTGCCGCAGGTGGAGGCGGCCGCCGGTACCCTGGCCCGATTTCACGAGGCCTCGCGCGGTTTTGAGACGGAACACGAGGCGCCGGATTGGGTCTTCAACCTCGCCGATCTCACGCGCCGCCGGGCGGAGGACCTGAAAACCATGCTGGTCCGGGCGGAGGCGGCGGGATCGCCCGATGGATTCGACCAGACGCTGCTGCGGCTGGCCCCGCAACTGCGCCAGGACGCGGAGCGCAGTCTGCGGATCCTCGAGAGCGCCCCGTGCCAGGAATTTTTGCGCGAGGACGCCAAGATCCCGGGGGTGTGTCATCTCGACGTCATCCCGCCGAACCTGATGTACACCCCCGACAAGCGCGTGGTCCTGCTCGATCTGGACCTGGCGGCCTACGCGCCGCGCGTGATGGACCTCGGCCACCTGCTGCGCCGTGTGCTGCAGGCGCAGAATTGGCGGCACGAGGCCGCCTACACGTGCTTCTCCGCGTACCACGCGGTGCGGCCGCTTCGCGCGGAGGAGTATCTGCTGATTCAGGGGTTGCTCACTTTCCCGTACCGCGCGTGGCGCATCGCCTACACCCGGTACCGGCTGTTCCGCGACGAACGCCAGCTGGATGAGCTGCGCGAGTACGCCGAACAGGAGCGGCACCGCCAATCGTTCCTGGAGGCGTACGAGAATCAGCTCCGGTTACGCGTGCCCTGAACCCTCGGCGGCCCACGCCATCTCGGCCCGAACCTCCGGGTCCTCCTCCATTTCGTACGCCGCCGCCACCGCCCGGCGCGCCTCGTCTCCGCCGATGCGTTTGAGCGCCCACGCGGCGCTCGCGCGCAGCTCTCGCCGCTCGTGCCGCAGGAACGGGAGGATGTGCACCACGGCCGCCTTGTCCCGGCAATTGCCCAGCGCAATCAGCGCGTTGCGCTGCCAGGTCCTCAACCCGCGCCAGGCGGCCGCCGTGTGACCCAGCCGCCGTTCAAACGTCCGGTTGCTCCAGCCGAGGATCTCGATGAGATCCGGGAACGCCAGTTCCTCCGCCGGTCGGTACGCCTCATGCTCCGAAGCGCGAATCCCCCGGTTCTCCGGACAGGCCCACTGGCACGTGTCGCACCCCCACACCCGGCGTCCCATCGGCACCCGAAACTCCTCCGGGATGATCCCCTTCATCTGCGTGACGAACGACAGGCATCGGCGCGCGTCAATCACCCCGGGGGCGATGAGCGCCCCCGTCGGGCACGCGTCGAGGCAGCGCGTGCAGGTGCCGCACCGGGGCGCGATGGGTTCGCGGGCCGGTTCCACCTCGACATCGGTCAGAAGCGCCCCGAGGAACACGAACGACCCGTGCTCCGGGCTGTAGAACACACAATTCTTCCCGATCCACCCGATCCCCGCCCGCTCCGCGACCCTGCGGTCCACCAGAGGGGAGGTGTCGACGGCGACCCGGTACCGGATGGGCCGGCCCACCGCCTCTTCCATCAGCGCCGCGAGGCGGTGGAGCCGCTCGGCGAGGATGCGGTGATAGTCCGCTCCATAGGAGTACACGGTGACCACCCCGCGCTTCCCGTCGCGGGGATGCCTGCGGGCGAGCCGGTGCCCATCCTCGGTCAGATAGGCCATCGCCGCCGCCACGATGGACCTGGCCTCCGGCATCCAGCGGCGTGGATCAATCCGGTCCTCCACATTCTCGTGCTCGTACCCGGTCCGGCCCCGCTCGGCGTACGCGCGAAGCCGCGGGGCCATCTCCGGAAACGGGTCGGCCGTGGTGGCGCCCACGGCGTCCAACCCCGCCGCCCGGCCCAGCTCCCGGAGCGTCTCGAGGGACAGTTCCGTCATCGCGGCACCGCCGCCCTGGCGAGTTGGTCGCAGCGCTCGTTCATCGCCACGCCCGCGTGGCCGCGGACCTTCTCAAAGCGCACCTGGTGGCGTTCCACCTCCGCCAGCAGCTTCTCCCACAGGTCGCGATTCTGCACCGGTTCGCCCTTGCTGTTCTTCCAACCGTTGCGCCGCCAGGACACGTACCACTTCTGCCGGAAACAGTTGATCAAATAGGCGGAATCACTGTACAGCGTGACGCGGCAGGGTTCCCGCAGGCGGCGCAACGCCTCGTACGCCGCGGTCAACTCCATGCGCTGGTTCGTCGTCTGCCGTTCGCCGCCCGAGATCTCCTTGATGACATCCTTGTATTGCAACACGGCGGCCCATCCGCCCGCCCCCGGATTGCCGGAGCAGGCGCCGTCCGTGTAGATGATCACCTCTTTGGGTGGGCGCGAATCCCTCCCGGGTGTGGCCATAACCACCCCTCCTCCCGTCCTATTATAGCGAAGGACGCGGGGTCCTCAGGATAGAAACATCCGCCACAGCACGTACGTGGAAAGCGCGAAGGAGACGAGTCCGATCCCGTACACCGGCCACACCTGTACATCGGAGGCACTCTGGCGGCGACGGCTCAGCCACCTGCCAAACTGCACTGTGTAAAACAGCATCCACAGCGGGATCAGCATCAGCAGAACGAAACTAAGCATGCCGGGTCCGTCCCCCCCGTCTGCGCATCGCTCCGACGCCGAGCAACACCAGCGGCAGCGCGAATGCGATGATCCAGCCCCAACGCATCAGGATTTCCCCGTGCAGGTCGAAGGCCGAAGCCACGTCGTGCGGCAGGAGGCTGATGGCCAGACTCAAAAGACACAGCGCAGGCAACAGAGGCCGATAGGTCGGCCATCCGAATCCGGCGGCCAGCATGTACGCGGCCGACCACAGGGTGATGGCCAGTTTCACCACCGCCGCGCTGACCCACATGAAGACAAACACGCTCTCCAACCGCTGCACGAAGTGGCCGATGTGGATCAGCCGCGCCAGCGCGTACATGGGGGAGGCCAGCTTCGTGGTCTCCTCCGGCGCGAACACCATGTGGTAACACAGCGTGAACGCCGTCAGGACAATCACCGTCTG
>NZ_JAIMAV010000003.1 GCF_023511815.1 Alicyclobacillus sp. | reverse complement strand
TGGCGGAATTGGCAGACGCACCAGATTTAGGTTCTGGCGGGCAACCGTGGGGGTTCGAGTCCCTTCACCCGCACCAAGCGGACGAGTCCATCGTCCGTTTTTTTCGATGCACCGATGGCCGGCCGGGCGGCCGGTCAAGCCGGGCGGGCGAAGCGCGGCGAGGAGGATGGTGACGGCCGCGGCCCGCGCGCCGGCGAATCGAGGGTTTTGGATGAGACGCGAGACGACGGTCCACCTGGTGGATCTCGAGCCCCTGGCGTTGAGGCCACAGGTTGCCCACCGTCTGGGGATTCGTGGTATGATAACGAAAGGTTGACGACGGGAGGTGACGTTCGATGACGGTCACCATTTATGATGTGGCGCGCGAAGCGAAGGTCTCCATGGCGACGGTGTCGCGGGTCCTGAACGGGACGGCGGTCGTGAAAGAGGACACCAAACGGCGGGTTCTGGACGCCATTGCGAAATTGGGTTATCGGCCCAACGCGGTGGCGCGTGGCCTGGCGAGCAAGAAGACGCGGACCATCGGCGTGATCGTTCCTGACGTATCGACCGCGTTCGTCGCCGAGGTGGTCCGTGGCATCGAGGATATCGCCACCATGTACGACTACCAGATCATTCTGGCGAACTCGGACGCGCAGATTCAGCGCGAAGTGGATCTGATCGGCACCATGTGGGAAAAACAGGTCGATGGCCTGGTTTACATGACCGACCGATTGGTGAAGGAACACGTCGACGGATTCGAACAGGCGCAGATCCCGGTTGTGCTCTGTGCCACGGAGGACCCGGAGAGGCGGATTCCGTCGGTCAATATCGACAACCGGCGGGCGGGGCGGGATGCCGCGCGGTTCCTGCTCGATCGCGGCTGTCAGCAGATTGCGTACGTCACCGTGCCCGCGGGGCGGTCCGTGCTGGCGGATCGACGCGGCGCCGGGGTGGCTTCGTGCGTTCCGGAGGGGCGGTTGCTTCGGATCGAGTGCCCGGACGGACGATACGAGACGGCGCTGCCCGCCATCCAGCAGGTGCTGCACGAGAACCCGGTGGACGGCATCGTGGCCGCCACCGATGAACTCGGTCTGGCGTCCATTCACGCCGTGCAGGATCTCGGGCGCAGGGTGCCCGACGACGTCAAGGTGATCGCCTTTGACAACACGCGCTTGGCGACCATGGTCCGGCCCGAGATGAGTGTGGTCGCGCAACCGATGTACGATTTCGGCGCGGTGTCCATGCGCCTTTTGACCAAGTTGTTACAGGACGAACCGGTCGAGACATACACCGTGACCCTGACGCACAACATCGTGGAACGTCAGTCGACCTGACGATGCCCGAGTGGTGCGATCGCGGTGGACCAAGGCAGGAAGGTTGAGGCGGAACGGATGTTCGCGGATTTCGTGGAAGAGAACAAGGACGAGATGGTCCGCACGTTGCAGGCGTTGTTGCGTATCCCCAGTGTGGAGGGCCCCGCGGAAGACGGCGCGCCCTTCGGACGAGCCTGTGCGGACGCTCTGCGTTATGTGTTGGATCTGGCGGCTGAACACGGTCTGAAGGTGGAGAATGTGGATGGTTACGCCGGCCACGTCGAGTACGGGGAGGGCGATCCGTACGTCGCCGTCCTGTCCCATCTGGACGTTGTTCCGGCCGGTAACCACTGGACCTATCCGCCGTTCGGGGCCGAGATCCACAACGGCAATGTGTACGCGAGAGGCGCGATTGACGACAAAGGTCCCGCCATCGCCACGCTGTGGGCGCTCATCGCCCTGCGGACCCTGGGGCTGAAGCCGAAACGAAAAATCCGCCTCGTGTTCGGTCTGGACGAGGAGAGCGGCTGGCTCTGCATGAAGCACTACTTCTCCAAGTATCCGCAGCCGCTGGGCGGCTTCACGCCGGACGCCGATTTTCCGATGATCCACGCGGAAAAGGGGGTTGCGACGCTTAGGATTGACATGCGCGCCGACACCGACTCGATGAACCCGCGGGTGATTCGGTTCACCGGCGGCGACCGGGTGAACATGGTGCCCGACCACGCGAGCGCCACCGTGGATTGCCACTCCGAGACGGCCGCGCTGGAGTGGGAGCAGAAATTGGGGAAAGAGGCGCGCGCCAAACAGATTGACGCGGCCGTGACCGCGCAGGGGGCGACGGTGGACATCGTGGTGCACGGCACCTCGGCGCACGGCAGCACGCCCGATCTCGGCCGAAACGCCGTCATCCGCCTGGCGGCGCTGCTGTCGACCCAGCCCGTCGCCAACGCGTCCATGTGGCGGGCCATCGCGGCGCAGGACACGGCGGGACGGGCGCTCGGGATCGACTGCAGGGATGACGTGACGGGCGCCCTGACCAGCAACCTGGGGCGGGCGGAGCTGACGGGGGACACCTTCTCGTTCTGGTTCAACATCCGTTATCCGGTCGACGTTCGCGTGGACGATCTCGTCCAGCGGTGCCAGACCTACGTCCCGGACAAGTGGGGGGTGCACCTGGTCAGCAACCGGGACCCGCTGTACGTCCCGGTGGACAGCCCGGTCATCCAGTGCTTGGCGCGGGTGTACGAACAGTACACCGGGCATCGGGCGGACCCCATCGCCATCGGCGGCGCGACGTACGCGCGGGCGATCACGAATGGGGTCGCGTTTGGCCCCCTGTTTCCGGGCCAGGCCGACAGAGCGCATCAGAAGGATGAACACTGGTCTCTGCAGGACTATTTCCTGTGCACCCAGATATACGCTCATGCAATGTTCGAACTGGCGAATACCCTGTAGGAAGTGGATCGCTGTATAATGAACGTAGGCGGATGACCTGCGCCGTCAGGGGCGGGGCTCGGTACACCTGCCCCGGCGCTGCGACGACGGCGTGAGCGACCTGACCTCATCACAAGGGAGGGATCCCCATGCGGGTCGAGCGGATCGCCAAGGACAAGGTCAGAATCTTCATAAGCTATGACGACCTCGCCGAGCGAGGCATAGAACGAGATGAGATTTGGCGCAACGGCCGCAAGGTCCAGGAATTGTTTTGGGATATGATGGAAACCGCCTATGAGCAGGTGGGCTTTGAGATCGCCGGGCCCATCGCGGTCGAGGCGTTCACGATGCCCACGGAAGGCGTTGTCGTCATCGTCACTCGGGTCCCCAGTCTGCCGGCCCGAGCGGAGGAGGACGAGGACGATGATGAGGATATGGCTGTCGAGGTGGACGTGACGTACTACTCGACGTTTGTCTTCCGGTTCGAGGAGTTCGAGGACGTGGTGCGGGTGGCCCACGCGCTCCAGGACTATCCGGTTCGCGCCATCCTCTATCACTACAACGACGCGTACCACCTGTTCCTGGACGAGGACTCGATGCAGGATCTGGACTACGACGCGATATGGTCCATCTGTCACGAATACGGGGAGTACTGCCAGATCACCTCGGCCGTCCTGGAGGAGTACGGCAAGCCCATCATTCGGCACAACACCCTCCGGTACATCGCGGCACACTTCCCGCTCTCCTGAACCGGGGAGATCTGAAGGAGCGAAGAGGCAACCTCTTCGCTCCTTTCGTTCTGGCGCGGACCGGTGCGGGCTATCCGTGCAACCATTCGAAGATCTGGACGCACAGAGCGGCGATGGCGGTCGCCATCAACGGTCCCACCGGCATGCCGCCGAACAGGGCGATCCCGATGACGCTTCCAATCACCACGCTGATGAGCAGCGGCGGGTAATCCTTGAGCAACTGCAGCCCCTCCGCGTTGATCACGGTGGCGATCACGCCGGCGATAACGGTGACGAGGCCGAGCGGGCTGAAGATGGTCCGCATCATGTCGCGGGCGTCAATCCGACCGCTCGCCAGCGGCACCAGGATGGAGATCATGAGAAAGAGCAGGCCGAGTTCGAGGCTGCGGCGTTCAAGCATCGGGAACAGACGGTCAAAGCGGAGCATGCGGACAATCAACAACAGGCTCGCGGCCACCGACACGATGGTCGCGCGTCCCAACACCCCGACCAGAATGAACACGATGAGGAGGATTTCGGGTGTGAACATCGGGCGCTCGTCCTTCCCAGTCCTGTCCCTTCCAACATATTCACGGGCGCCGGATGCCAGACCTCTCCTGTGGCCGAAGTCATGTCGTTCCTTTTCTGTGTGTCGATCCGCGAAGCGGCCGCGGGGATGACGCCCAAGCGGACGCCGATCCGCCGCGTCTTGGTTCGGAGGCCGGCCGGATTAACCAGACGGCGAGCGCGGCACACACGAGACACAGCGCGGCCAGTGCGCCAAACAGGACGAGGCGCGGCCAGCGCATAAGAAAGGTGACGGCCGGGGGGCCCGCCGCGACTCCCAAAAAACGCACGCTTCCATACAGGCTCGTGACCACACCGCGCAGGTCGCGGTTGACCGCCGACGTGATCAACATGTTCAGGCTGGGCAGCACGCACCCGGTCCCGAGCGCCGAGACGGACAGGGCGCCCACCAGCGGCCAGGCTCGGTTGGCGAGCCAGCCGCCGAGAATAAGACCGGCGGCCATCACGCACAGACCGCCGACGAGCATCCATTTCATGCGCCGCACGCGCTTGCGGATGATCATCCCCGTGGCGATGGAGGTGCCGGTCAGGACGAACAGGGGAATGGCGAGGACGAGCCCTTTTCGCAATCCGTCGATGCCGTAGGAGCGCTCCAACAGGTCGCTCAGGTAAAACAGCACTCCGAACAGGGTGAACAGGGCGGCCGCCCCGCCGAGGTACGCGATGGACAGCCAGCGCCCCTCGCGGCGAAACACCTCGCGAAGGCGGTGGAGATAGGAACCGCGGGACGAATCCGCATCTTCCGCGGGCGCCCGGGGAGATTTCGCTTCGCGTTCAGCGGGGACCAGCCGCCAGATGAGCACGGTCAGCGGCACACACAGCACGGGGAAGACAAAAAACACCGCGAACCAGGCCAACAGGCCGACGGCCGAGCCGACGATGGGGCTCATGACCTTGCCGAGGGCGTTGCCGGCCTCGTTGACACCGAGGACGCGTGCGCGCTGCGCCCCTCGGTACAAATCGCCGATCCAGGCCATCGCGATGGGCGCCGTGCCGGCGGCGCCGATCCCCTGCAGCACTCGGCCGGCCAGAACCACACCGTACGGGTGCCTCATCCACCAGCCGGCCAAACCGGCAACCAGCCCGCCGATGCCGAACAACAGCAGGGACGGAACCACCACCCATCTGCGGCCAAAGCGATCCGACAACATGCCGGCGAACGGGATCACCAGCCCGGCGGGCAGAGAGAAGAGCGTGATCAACAGGCTGATCTGCAGACGGGTGACGTGCATGCGCTCCGCCATCTCCGGTAAACCCGGGATGAGCACGGAATTGCCGAGGACCATCAACCAGGGCACCAGGCACAGGAGGATGGCCGGGACCCAGGCGGCCTTCTGCTTCATGGCGGGAACCTCCTTCATCCCATCCGGGACCTCGCGGACGGTGCGAAGACAGTGTGCCCGGCACATCCTTCGGATATGGCTTTGAACATCGCCGGCCGAGTTGTTATACTGGTTGCGGTCTGAAACCGTACTGCACGGTGAACAAGTCGACTCGTTGTCATATCAAAAGGTGGTTGATGGACGGCATGGAGACCCATCCGGGGACTGAGGTGGACAAGCAGGTGGCGGCGGACAATCTGGACGTGCTCAGCAGCACGCAGCAGGTGATCCAGGAGGCCTTGCGGCGGTTGGGGTATGACGATGCGGTGTACGAGCTTCTCAAGGAGCCGATCCGCGTCCTCACCGTACGGTTCCCGGTTCGCATGGACGATGGCAGTGTACGCGTATTCACCGGATACCGGGCGCAGCACAACGACGCGGTGGGCCCGACCAAGGGCGGCATTCGCCTTCATCCGGACGTCAACGAGGACGAGATCCGCGCTCTGTCCATCTGGATGACCGTGAAGTGCGGCATCGCGAATCTCCCGTACGGGGGCGGCAAGGGCGGTGTCGCGTGCGATCCGAGGCACATGTCGTTCAGCGAGATCGAACGCCTCAGCCGGGCATACGTCCGGGCGGTCAGCCAAATCGTCGGGCCCGCCAAGGACATCCCGGCGCCGGATGTGTTCAGCAACGCCCAGAACATGGCGTGGATGCTCGATGAATACTCCCATCTGCGAGAATTCGACTCTCCGGGGTTCATCACGGGGAAACCGGTGATCCTGGGCGGCAGCCGCGGACGGGAGAGCGCCACGGCCCGAGGGGTCGCCATCTGCATCGAGGAGGCGGCCAAGGTGCGGAGTCTTCGGTTGGAGGGCGCACGCGTGGTGGTTCAGGGGTTTGGCAACGCGGGCAGTTATCTGGCCAAGTTCATGTACGATCGCGGCGCTCGCGTGGTGGGGATCTCCGACGCCTACGGCGCCCTGTACGACGAGCGCGGGCTCGACATTCCGGATCTGTTGGAACGCCGGGATTCCTTCGGCACCGTGACGAAGCTGTTCAAGGACACCATCACCAACCGCGAGCTGTTGGAATTGGATTGTGATATCCTGGTGCCGGCCGCGATTGAGAACCAGATCACGATGGAGAACGCCGACCGCATTCGGGCGGGGATCGTGGTGGAAGCGGCCAACGGCCCGACGACGCCGGCGGCGACAAGGGTGCTGGCGGATCGCGGAATTTTGGTGGTGCCGGATGTGTTGGCCAATTCCGGCGGTGTGATTGTGTCGTACTTCGAGTGGGTGCAGAACAACCAGGGCTATTACTGGACCGATGAAGAGGTGGACACCCGGCTGTCGGATCTGATGGCGCGCAGTTTTGCGACGGTGTACGAGACCGCCCTGCGTCACCGGGTGGACATGCGCCTCGCGGCGTATATCGTCGGTGTACGCCGCGTGGCGGAGGCCGCCCGGTGGCGCGGTTGGGTGTGACGTGGGAGGATTTTTTCCCTTCGTGGCGAACTGATCCCCAGGTGCCGGTGTGGTTTACCAAAAACAGGCACCGCGCATAATGTACGTATTCGTTTCGATTGGGAGGTACACGATACATGCGTGCGGAACCGCTCACCTCTGAAGGAGGGGGAGAAGACATGGTGCTGCCGAGCCAGCGGGTGAAGGTGCACATCCGTTGCCGCAAGTGCGGAGAGACCTTCATCCTGCGTGGCGTGCGCGACGCCAAGGGTCACATCGAGACGGGATTCAAGCGTTGTCTGTGCGACAACGAGGATGACTTCGACATCGAGCCGCTCAACTAGTTGAGCGGCTCGTTCATTTCCCGGCATACCCCCTCGTCACATGTCGGCGGCAGAAGACTGATGTGTTGCGGCGGGTCAATTTCGTTCACTTTCCGGCATACCCCCTCGTCACGACCCCCCTTCGATGATCCCAAGCGCACCCCGGACGAATCCCGGTGGGTCACCCCTCGTCCGCCAGTTCCGCCTGTCCAGCGTTGCCCTGCTCCACCCCATGAATCCGGGTGGGTCATCCCCGGTGAACGCCAGCCGAGGCATATTTATGCCAACCAAAGCCAAACTACCCTCGTGGAATTTCCATGGATTTCACTGGAGGGAGCACGGAGCACCGATGAAACGGATGAGACGAGCATGCGTCTGTGCGGGCCTGGCCATGGCGCTTGGCCTGTGGGCCCCGGCCGCCTGGCACATCCCGCACCAACCATGGCGCGCCGCGGAGGCGTTCACGCCTCGCGATCTCCGCTACGGCAGTGAAGGATACGACGTGTACGAGTTGCAGAATCGGCTGGCCTATTTGGGGTATTACCACGGTCACATCGACGGCATTTTCGGGTGGAAGACGTATTGGGCGGTCCGCAACTTCCAGTACAACTTCGGCATGAAGGTCACCGGCATCGTGGACATGAAGACGAAGATGAAGCTGGTGGCGGCGAGCAAGGGCTGGCATTACAAAGGTCCCCTGCCTGACAAGGGCGCCGCGGCCAAAGGGGCAACCGGGGCGTCCAGGACGGCCACGCGATCGGCCTCTCCTGCCCGAATGCCGTCCGTTCCCGGGCTCAGCCAGTCCGACCTGAACCTCCTGACGCATGTGGTCTACGCGGAAGCGCGCGGCGAACCGTACGTCGGGCAGGTCGCCGTCGCGGCCGTTGTGCTGAACCGCCTGCACGACCCGAGATTTCCGCACACCATCCCGGGCATCGTGTATCAGCCGGGGGCGTTCACGTCGGTCCAGGACGGCCAGATCAACCTGCAACCGGACGCCACCGCGCGAAAGGCCGTGCTCGACGCCGTTCACGGCTGGGATCCATCCCACGGGGCGGTGTATTACTTCAATCCCGACACGGCGACGAGTGACTGGATCTGGTCCAGGCCTCAGATCCTGAAGATCGGCAAGCACATCTTCACGAAGTGAGAGGGGGATCGACATGCTGCATCGTACGACATGGGTCGCGATTCCGGTGTTGGGCCTGGTGTTGGTCGGCAGCGGCCTGGGCTGGTGGGGTTACGGACAATATCGGGAACGCCAGGCCTTGGCGGTCGAGACGGAGAACCTGTATGAGAACAGCTTTCACAACCTCGCCACCGAGATCGACCAATTGCAACGGGAACTGGGCAAGACGATTGTCAGCGGCGATGCGAACCGGTTCCAGGAACACCTGCGGGACGTCTGGCGCATCACGTACGCGGCGCAGACGGACGCGGCGCGCCTGCCGTTCGACCTGATGCCGATGCACCAGACCCAGCAGTTTCTCAGCCAGGTCGCCAACAGCGCAAACGACTGGATGGAGCGGCAGGTGAAGCCGACGGACGCGTCCGTTCGCAAGAAACTGGAGACGTACTACGCGCAGGCGGGAAAGCTCAACGGACAACTGGCCCAACTGCAGACGACGGTGATGAACAACCGGCTCTCCTGGCAGAACGTCAACCAGGCCCTGCGCAGCCATCGAACGGACAACCAGGTCGTCGACGGGTTCCGCAAGATGGACACCCAGGCGGGGACGTTCGTCGAGTCCCAACAAAGGGTGCCCTCTCCTGTCCGCCCGGACACGGACGTGTTGGCCAAACAGCCTGTGGTGGACGCGGATGGGGCGAGACGGGCGGTGCGTCAGTTCCTCGACCTGCCGCCGAACACGGCGCTTGAAGTGCAGGCGTCGAAGGCCGGAGCCCCGGCGCCGGTGTACTCGGTGAGCGGTGCGATTCCGGCCGGGACGCTGGTGGCCACCGTCAGCCAACACGGCGGACACGTGTTGTCCATGTCCATCACCCCGAAGGGGACGGGCGGCGGGATGGTGGACTTCAGCGAGGCGGAGGACAAGGCGGCCGCATGGCTGACCGCGCACGGGTTTGGCCAGGTGGAGAACACGACCGCGCGGCAGTACGACGGTTGGGCGTACTACGTCTTCGTCCCGGTCCGAAACGGGGCGCAGGTGGTCACCCAGAGCGTGATGGTCAAGACGGATCTGCACACCGGGAACATCATCGGATACGATGGAACGAACTTCTTCATGCATCCGGTGCAGAATCTCGCGCCCCGGCGGTTCGACGCCGCCCAATTGCGCAAGGTGCTCAGCCCGTCCCTGAAGGTCCAGATGCAGCGCGATGTGATTCTGGAGGATCCGGACAAGCGGTGGGTCCCGGCGGTGGCGTTCTACGGGACGGCGAACGATGAGACGTACGTGGTGTACATCAACGCCAGCACCGGAAAGGAGATTGAGGTCGAACAGTTGTCCTGACCGCCTTTCCGGCCCTCTCCCGGTTATCGTATAATGGTGTGGACTAGGGGTATGGGAGAGGTGTCCTGAATTGAATTTGCCTTCCATAGGCCAGACGGTGCGGATCCGGCTGCGTGATGGCGCGCAGGAGTACTATCAATCGCGGTTGGTGGAGATGGCCGACCGGAATCTGTTCATCGAGGTGCCGCTTCATCCGTCCGGGAAAGGTGCGCTGGACGCGGCCACAACCCCGCACCTGTGGGTGGAATACAACGGGCAGGACGGCGCGTTGCGCCGGTTTCACACCCGGGTGCTGGACGTGGTGGACATGCCGATGCCGCTGTGGCGGCTCGAGATGCCGCAACCGGAGGGCATCATCCGTGAACAGCGGCGCGAATTTGTACGCGTCAGCGCGGATCTCGACATCCGGTTGACGGTGCCGCTGGAGTCCGGACCCCAGCAGGTCACGGTGCACGCCTACGACATCAGCGGGGGCGGTCTGGCGGTGTGGTTGCCGCGGACGGTCATCGTCCACCCGGGCATGACGGTCGAGGCCCAGTTCACCCTGCCGAAGCCCGAGTTTCCGGTGACGGCCCGGTGCAGCGTGATCCGGGTGGGGGATCGGAACGAGCGCGGGATGGCCCTGGCATCCATGAAATTTGAGGATTTGAAGGAATCCATCCGGCAGCGGATCATCCAGTATACCTTTTGGCGGCAACTGCGCACGCGCTAGCATGCGGCGGCCGCGTCGAGCATACCATCAGAGGGACGAGGTGGTGGACGAGGCGGCCGTCCAGTGCGATGCGAGGTGAGGCGTGGTGCGGTTACCGCAGCGGAGGGCGCAACGACAACGGCGGATTCCGCGGGACTCCGGGGGATCGGGCAAGCCGACGTTGGATTGGCGCAGCTGGGCGGACGGGGTGGACCGGGTGCTGCTCCCGGTTGCCCTGGCCTGCCTGTGCATGCTGGTCGTGGTGCAGGCGGTGACGGCCATCCCCGCCGTGCGCCGCTTCGTCGACGAGCGATCCGGGGGATTTGTGCAGGAACCCGAGACGACGGCGGCGGCCGTGTCCCGGCAGGCCGTGTTGCACCTGTATCTCGCCCCGGCGCGGCCCAGACCCGACGTGGTGGTCACGGTCAACGGTCAGGCGCGCGCCGTCTTCGACCAGCCGGAGCTGACGGTGACCGTGCACAGCGGGGATGTGGTCGGGGTGCGTTCCGGTGAGCCCGGGGTAGCCTTTGTCCAGGTCGATCACGCCGACGACCACCTGCTCCTGCCCGCGCCGGGTCAGACGTTGGAGATTGACCAGCCCGGCGTCGTGGTCTCCTTCCCGGCGGTGGAGTTCGTCCCGTAGGCGGTCCGGTGCGGGATTTGCGTCTTGCGGCCCTTTTGAAGCTATGTTAGGATGAGGGTGGTCAGTGAAACGGATCGCCTGCCGCTTTCCAGATTGCTGTTGGTGTGGTCGGTCGAAGTCATCGGATCACATACGGTCGAACAGGTGTCGGCTCCGAACGATTGGAAACCAGCTTGAACATCTGGGAGATTGTGCGCTGTGAAAGCGGGCTTCCATGCTCGCTTTTTCATTTGTCCACTTGACCAAATGGAGGACGTGTGGTGCGGCACATCAACATCGCGATCGACGGTCCCGCGGGAGCGGGGAAGAGTACGGTGGCCAGATTGGTCGCCAAGGCCCTCGGCATCCTGTATGTCGATACGGGGGCGATGTACCGGGGCGTCGCCTGGCTGGCCGTTCGGAATCAGGTTCCGCCGGACGATGAACGGGCGCTGCTCGAGATGTTGCGGCGGCACGACCTCCGGTTCGAGCGAGACGCGTCCGGTGAGCTGGCCGTGGTGGCGGACGGTGAGGACATCACGTCGCAGCTGCGCGACCCGAAGGTGTCCGAGACGGTCTCCAAGCTCTCGGTGCATCCGGGGATCCGGGCTTGGTTGACGCGTTGGCAGCAGGCGTTCGCCAAGCAGGGCGCCGTCGTCATGGACGGGCGGGACGTGGGGACGGTGGTAATGCCGGACGCGGCGGTGAAGGTGTTTCTCACCGCCAGCATCGAAGAGCGCGCCAGACGGCGGCAGAAGGAGTTCACTGACAAGGGGTTTGACGTGACGCTGCAGGATATGCGCGAAGCCATCGCCGAGCGGGATGCCCGGGATTCCACGCGGGCGATTGCGCCGCTGAAGCCCGCGGAGGACGCGCACCTCATCGACTCCACCGGCAGGTCGGTCGATGAGGTGGTGGAGGAAATCCTCCGCCTCGTGGAGCGGGTGCCGCATGAGTGAATTCGTGGTGCGGGACCCGTTTCATGAACCGCTGTACCGCGTGATGCGGACGTTTGTACATATCGCGTTTCGGGTGATGTTCCGGATCCGAATTCGAGGTGTACACCACATTCCGCGCACCGGGCCGGTGGTGATCGGTTGCAACCACCTGCATGTGTTCGACGTCCTTTTGTTGGGCATGGCCGTCCCGCGCTTTGTGCACTTTATGGCTAAGGAGGAGCTGTTTCGCAATCGTTTCCTCGCCGCCCTCATCCGGTATCTCGGGGCCTTCCCGGTCCGGCGCGGGCTGCAGGACAAAGCGGCGATTCGAAACGCGCTCGCCGTGCCCGCCCACGGGGGCTGCCTCATCGTCTTCCCCGAAGGGCACCGTTCCCGTGACGGCAAGTTGCAGCGCGGCCTTCCAGGCATCGCGTTCATCGCACGGAAGTCCGCCTGTCCGCTCGTCCCCGCGGCCATCGTGGGACCGTACCGGTTGTGGCATCGGGTCACCATCCGGTTCGGGGAGCCGATTGAACCGAATCCGGAGGACACCAACGAGTCGGTGTTGGAAACACTGATGACGCGCATTCAACAGCTGCTGGACGAGGGTCACCGGTGAAAACGAGCCATTGGTGGACGGACCTGGTGGTGTATCTCGCCCTGCTCGCGGTGGTGTGGGTCCTCCGGCAACGGTTGCTGCGCGGACTGCGCGGTTCGGGCGAACGCGGGGCCGGGGCGAACGAGAGGGGTGCGGCGGCTCGATTCGCGCGGCGCTGGTCCTTGGGAGCGGCGGCGGTGGCGACGTACCTGATGGCGGTCGGGGTCCTGCATGAACAGGGCTACCTCGGCGCGGCCCCGGGAGGTATCCTGTACGCCGCCGGCATCGCCCTGGTGTGGTGGGGCTTACGATCCTTGAGACGCTTCATCCAGGCGCAATCCGAAGACCGGGAGGCGCCCGGACAGGGTCCTGAGGTGAGTGATAAATAGGTTTTCAGTCATGAGGAGGGCGTCGTAATGTCCGAGGAACTGCAGGAAATGCTCAATACCCCCACGCTCAACCCTGGGGATCTCGTCAAGGGTACGGTGGTGGAGGTCGACGACAAGAAGGTCATCGTGGACATCGGGTACAAGTTTCAGGGCATCATTCCGATTCGTGAGTTATCCCCGTTGCGGATTCAGCACCCGAGCGAGGTCGTCTCCGTCGGCGACGAGGTGTTGACGAGCGTCGTCAAGTTGGATGAAGACTCCGAGGCCGTGATCCTGTCCCGCCGTGACGCTGCCGCCCGCACCGCGTGGGAGGATCTGCTGCAGAAGTATGAGTCCCGGGAACCGTTTGAGGTGACCGTCCACGACGTGGTCAAGGGCGGGCTGGTGACGGATGTCGGGGTTCGCGGATTCATCCCCGCGTCGCTGGTCGACCTGAAATTCGTGGATGACCTGGAGTCGTTCAAGGGCAAGAAGATCCGGGTGATGGTCGTCGAGATTGACCCGGAGAACAACAAGCTGATCCTCTCCCGCAAGGCGGTGCTGGAACAGGAACAGGCGGAGGAGGCGGCGAAGACCATCGCCTCGCTCGAGGTCGGCAGCGTCGTCGAGGGCACCGTGCAGCGGCTGACCAATTTCGGCGTGTTCGTCGACGTCGGCGGTGTGGACGGCCTGGTGCACGTCTCCGAACTGGCCTGGCATCATGTGGCGGATCCGTCCGAGGTGGTGCGCCCCGGCGACCGGGTGAAGGTCAAGATCCTTCGGGTCGATCCGGAGGCCGGGCGCGTGTCCCTCTCCATGAAGGAGGCCACCCCCAGCCCGTGGGAGACGGCGGCGTACGATTTCCACCCGGGCGACGTGGTGACCGGTGTGGTCCGGCGCGTGGTCGACTTCGGCGCGTTCGTCGAACTGAAACCCGGCTTGGAGGGCCTGGTGCACGTGTCGCAGATCGCCCATGAGCACGTCGCCAAGGCGTCCGACGTGCTGCAGGAGGGTCAGGAGGTCAAGGTCAAGATCCTCGCGGTCGATCCCGAGCGGCAACGGATCTCCTTGTCCATCAAGGACGCCGAGTCCCGCGGCGGCGGTGGCGGTGGCGGCGGACGCCGTGAACCTCGCCACACCTCGTACGACGATCGCTCCGGGAGCACCGGTGCGACGATTGGCGATCTGTTCCGCGACCTGTTCAACAAGGGCTGATGCGGTAGAAGCGGATCAAACCGCGCTGTTCAGCCGGGACCCGGAGTCATCCGGGCCCCGGTTTTTTTCGGTTTCGGGCGGTGTGGCGTCCGTCGGATAACCGGGACCGGGCGGGGCACACTGAACGTGAATGTCTGCCAGGAATGAGGGAGGACGGTGGACACGTATTATCCTGCCTTCATCTGTTGCAGCGCGCTGGTGGGACTGTCCGCGATGCCCGGAGCGGAACGGTGGTTGGCGCGGTTGGAGGTGCGGCGGGCCGGACTCGCCGCCTGCGGGCTCCTGTATGGCCTCGCGCTGTGGCTGTATTTTTTACATCCGGAATGGCCCACGCCGGTGTGGGGGATGGGCGTGACCGCCCTGGCCGTGGCGGGGGCCGTCCGGCAGGTCGCCTGGCCGCGCCGGCTCCGCGCGGTCTCCATCGGTCTTCTGGTCGGATGGTCGGCGCTTCGGTTGTGGACGGAACACCCGTTTCTTCTCTGGCACGGCCTGCCCACCGTCTGGTTGCTGAGCGCCGCGAGCGGATTGGGGTTGCTCGGTGCCGCGGATCGGCCGCGGGAGCGGGTGCTGTCCTTGGCGGGCCTGGCGCTCGGCGTCCTCACCGGCCGGTGGCTGGATGGCGGGCCCTCGGCACCCTGGAGCGCGGACGTTGCCGGGATGGCTCCCGCCTGCAACGTGGTCTGGTTGACCGCGCTCATGGTGCTGCTGTGGAGCGCGTTCGGAACGGGAGGGCGTCGGGCGGCTGAAGGGCGCCCTCGACCTTCCATTTGACGCTGACGGGATGGGTGACGCATAATGAAGAAATGACGAGTTTTCAATGTCAGGAGTGCTGAGGGTGCCGAAGATCCAGCGGATTCATCCCGGCTCGCTGGCGGAAGAGCTGGAGCTCGAGCCGGGGGACGAACTTTTGAAGATAAATGGACAACCGATTCGGGACATCGTGGATCTGCAGTTCGCGCTGGCCGCCGAGGAGATTGAGATGGAGGTCAAAAAGCGCGACGGCCAGGTCTGGGTGCTCGAGGTCGAGAAGGCCTACGATGAGGGCCTGGGTGTGGATTGGGAACACCCCACCGTCGACCGGGTGCGGTTGTGTCACAACAAATGCGTCTTCTGCTTCGTGGACCAGATTCCGTCCAACATGCGGCAGACGCTGAGCGTACGGGATGACGACTACCGGCTGTCGTTTCTGCACGGCAATTTCGTGACCCTCACGAACGTGAAGGACGAGGAGCTCGAGCGCATCATCCGGCTGAAGATGTCGCCGCTCAACATCTCGGTGCATACGACCAATCCGGAGCTGCGCGTGCGCATGCTGGCCAACCGGCGGTCCGGGGAGATCCTGCGCCAGATTGACATGCTGGCGAAGGGTGGCATCGAGATGAACACGCAGGTGGTGCTCTGCCCGGGGTGGAACGACGGAGAGGAGTTGGACCGGACCATCCGCGACCTGGCGCCGTTCTATCCGGCCGTGCGGACCTTGTCGGTCGTGCCGGTCGGTTTGACCAAACACCGCCGGGGTCTGCACAAGCTGCGCCCGTACACGCAGGAGGAATCACGCCAGATCATCGAGCAGGTGACGCGTTGGCAGGAGCATTTCCAAAAGGAGATCGGCGTGTCGTTCGTGCACGTCGCGGACGAGTTCTACGTCATCGCCGATGTCCAGGTGCCGCCGTCGCACTTCTACGACGCCTTCGCGCAGACGGAGAACGGGGTCGGCGTCATCCGAACGTTCCTCGACGAGCTGGAGGAGGTGTGGCCGCGCGTGCCGCGGCACCTGCAGCGGGAGCCGCGCCGGGTCGGTGTGATCACCGGCGTCTCCGCCCAGAAGGTGATCCGGGAATCCCTGGAGCGCCTGTCCGGCGTGCCCGGCTTGGAGACACAGGTGTTTCCAATCATCAACGACTTTTACGGACACCACGTGACGGTGACCGGGCTCATCACCGGATCGGATATCGTCAACCAGGTCAAGGATCGGGTGGCCGGGCTTGACACCCTCCTGTTGCCGGACATCATGCTCAAGGACGACGCGGACGTCTTTCTCGACGATTACACCGTGGAGCGGGTTGAACAGGAGCTGGGCCTGCCCGTCACGGTGGTTCCGGCGACGGGCAGCGGCCTTCTGTTCGGCGCGATGGGGTACACGCAATCCCTGCCTCCGCGGCGGCGCTACGAGGCGACGCTGCGCGTGCTGGAGACGCCGGGGCGGGACGAGCCGTTGGCGGCCGCCGGCAACTGAGGCGGCCTCGCGGAAATTCTGCGGACGGGACTGAGGATATGGCACTACCGATGGTGGCTATCGTCGGACGCCCGAATGTGGGCAAGTCCACACTGTTCAACCGGATCGTCGGGAAGCGCATCTCCATTGTGGAGGATGTGCCCGGGGTGACGCGGGATCGGATCTACGCCAAGGCCGACTGGAACGGGCGCGAATTTCACCTGATTGACACGGGCGGCATCGAGATGCGCGGGGCCGATGAGGTGGCGAATCTCATCCGCGTTCAGGCGCAGCTGGCCATCGACGAAGCGGACGTGATCATCTTTTTGGTCGACGGCCGCGCGGGGCTGACGGAGGCGGACCGCGAGGTGGCCGATCTGTTGCGCAAATCGCGAAAACCGGTGGTGCTCGGGGTCAACAAGCTCGACCACCCCAAACACCACGCGGCCGTCTTCGAATTCTATGAACTGGGTTTCGGCGATCCCGTCGGAATGTCCTCGGAACACGGCGGTGGCACGGGGGACCTGTTGGATGAGGTGGTCCGGCTCCTGCCGTCCGGCGAGGATGAGACCTACGACGAGGACGTGATCCGCGTCGCGCTGATCGGCAGGCCCAACGTCGGCAAGTCATCGCTGGTGAACGCCCTTCTGGGGCAGGAGCGCGTGATGGTGAGCGACGTCGCCGGCACCACGCGCGACGCCATTGACTCGCCGCTGACGGTCGATGGCCAGCGGTATGTCCTCATCGACACCGCGGGCGTGCGCCGGCGCGGCAAGGTGTACGAGAACATCGAACGGTACAGCGTGCTGAGGGCGTTGCGGGCGATTGAACGAACCGACGTGGCGCTCATCGTGCTCGACGGTGGCGAGGGGATCACCGAACAGGACAAGCGCGTCGCGGGGTACGCCCTCGAGGCCGGGCGGGCGTGCGCATTCCTGGTGAACAAGTGGGACGTGGTGGAGAAGGACGACAAGACCGCGCATCGGTTCGAGGTGGAGATCCGGGAGGAGTTCCCATTCATGCGGTGGGCGCCGGTGTTGTTCGTCTCGGCGAAGACCCGGCAGCGCGTGCACCGCATCCTGCCGCTGGCGCGGGAGGTCGCGGAAAACCACGCCATGCGCGTGGCGACCTCGACGCTCAACACCGTCTTGCAGGACGCCGCGGCGAGCGTCCCTCCGCCGACCGACCGGGGAAGGCGGTTGAAGATCCTGTACGGCACCCAGGTCGCCGTCAAACCGCCCACGTTCACGCTGTTCGTCAACGACAGCGAGCTGATGCACTTTTCCTACGAACGATATCTGGAGAACCGCCTGCGGCAGGCATTCGGCTTCGAGGGGACACCGATTCGTCTCCTGATCCGGACGCGGTCCTGAGGAACCGGGCCAATTGCCGGCCGTCCGGGATGGGTCGGAGGAGGCGGACGGTTGATCCTCGTCTGTGCAATCCTGGGGTACATCATCGGCTCCGTGTCGACCAGCACGCTCGTCGTCCGCTGGGCCGCGAACACGGACATCCGCCAACACGGCAGCGGGAACGCGGGCGCCACGAACACCCTGCGCGTGTTGGGGCTTCGTTACGCGCTTTTGGTGCTGGCGGTCGACATTCTCAAAGGGATGGCGGCCGTGGGGCTCGCGCACGCCCTCGCCCCGGGCAGCGTTCTGGCGCCCTATGCCGCGGGACTGGCCGCGATTGTCGGACACAACTGGCCGGTCTTTTTCGGCTTTCGGGGCGGGAAGGGCATCGCCACCACCATCGGGGTGATGGCGCTCGTCATGTTCAAACCGGCGGCGCTCACGGGCGCGCTGGCGATCCTTCTGGTGATCTTCACAAGGTATGTCTCCCTCGGCGCCCTGACTTTCACCGTGCTGACCCCGGTTGCGGCCGCGGTGTTCGGGGATCCGTGGCGGAAGGTGGCGTTTGCGGCCATCGTCGGGGGGCTGGCGGTGTACCGGCACCGGCAGAACATCCGGCGTCTGTGGACGGGACAGGAGCACAAGGTGTTCACCAAGATGTGATCTGCATTCGGGGCTTGGGAGGGGGCTGGGATGAACGTCGCAGTCTTGGGGGCCGGCAGTTGGGGAACCGCCCTCGCGATGGTGCTGACCGCCAATGGCCACCGGACGACGCTGTGGGCGCGACGCCGCGAGGTGGCGGATGAAATTCGCATCCACCGGACCAATCACCATTATCTTCCGGGCGTGAGGCTCCCGAACGAATTGGCGGTGACGGACGATGCGAGGGCCGCCCTGGCCGACGCCCGCCTGGTGGTGTACGTGGTGCCCTCGGCGACGATGGCGTCCGTCGTCGAACACACGCGGGATTTCGTACCGGCGGACGCGCTTTTGGCACATGCGGTCAAGGGATTCGATCCGGCGACCCATCGGCGCATGTCCGAGGTCATCCTGGCGGCCCACCCGGGTTCGACCGCGCGCGTGTGTGCGTTGACCGGGCCGAGCCACGCCGAGGAGGTGGCGCAGGGCATGCCCACGACACTGGTGGCGGCCGCCTACTCCCGGCGGACGGCCGAGACGGTTCAGGACGCCCTGATGAACAACGCGCTGCGCGTCTACACCAACCCGGATGTGGTCGGCGCGGAGCTCGGCGGAGCCCTGAAGAACATCATCGCGCTGGGTGTCGGCATCGCGGATGGCCTCGGGTACGGGGACAACGCCAAGGCCGCGCTGATGACCCGCGGATTGGCGGAGATCAGTCGCCTCGGCCGGGCCATGGGCGCCTCGCCGCTCACGTTCGCCGGCCTGTCCGGTGTGGGGGACCTGATTGTCACCTGCACCAGCCGCCACAGCCGCAACTTTCGGGCTGGGCGTCTTTTGGGCCAGGGGCGTCCCCTGTCCGAGGTGCTCCATGAAATCGGGATGGTGGTGGAGGGCGTGACCGCCACTCGGGCGGCGGTGGAGATCGCGGCGGAACACGGGGTGGAGATGCCCATCTCGCGCGCCATCCACCAGGTGCTGTTCGACGGCAAGACCCCGGAGGAGGCGGTCGACGACCTGATGGGCCGGGAGCGCGGCCGCGAATTGGAGGAGGTGGCCCGGGATCTGGTGCCCCCCGATTGGATCCGGTCGTGACCATCCGAATCCGGGTTCGGCCGGAGGAAGACTGGATGTCGGCTGGCGTGTTTGGTAAAATGGCTCAAGATCGGACAAACCGGGCGGCGGGGCAACCCGTGGGACGTCCGGTGCAGCGGGGGGTTGCGCATGAGCCAGATACCGGCGGAGTTGAAGTACTCGAAAGAACACGAATGGGTTCGCGTCGAGGGCAACCGGGCGTACGTCGGGATCACCGATTTCGCCCAGGACGAACTGGGGGACATCGTATTTGTCGAGCTGCCCGAGGTGGGGGCGACGGTGACCGCCAACGAGACGTTCGGAACCGTGGAATCCGTCAAGACCGTGTCCGACCTGTTCGCACCGGTCTCCGGCAAGGTGGTGGAGGTCAACACGGCGTTGACCGACAACCCGGAGAAGGTCAACGAAAGCCCTTACGGGGACGGCTGGATGATTGTGGTGGAGATGACCGATCCGGGGGAGTTGAACGCCCTGTTGGACGCCGACGGTTACCGCGCGCACGTCGGGGGATGAATCGTCGGATGCGGAGGATCCGCCGCGGCACCGCCGCCGGGCCTTCTCTGTAAAGCTTCCCTTTCCTCGAGCTTCGTTTCAAACAATCGCGCATTCCATCCGACAGCCCGCGGGCGCGCCCGCGGGCTGTCCGCCTCTTTCGGTTCTACCCCGCCCGCCGGGACATATACATAGGATGTCAGCGGCGACAGGTCCTCTCCGGCATACCCGGGGCATCCGCGCATATATATGTTAGCGTCCCACCGCGTGGGACAGATCCCGGGACGGTGCCAAGGCCGGGGAGGTGTACGGGCGAAGCCGTCTACGCCGAAAACTTTCGGGGGCCTGGTGTCCAGCGGGTTGGGGTGTGCTCCGAGGACTCCTCCGGGGCATCCGGAAGCCGCTCGGGCCCGCATACGAGGAGGAGGAACGCGTGGAAAAGTTCGACGTTTTTAAAGACATCGCGGAGCGGACAGGGGGCGACATCTATCTCGGCGTAGTCGGCCCCGTACGCACAGGGAAATCCACGTTCATCAAGAAGTTCATGGAGCTCATCGTGCTGCCGAACATCAAGGAGGAGGCTGACCGCGTGCGGGCGACCGACGAACTGCCCCAGAGCGCGGCCGGCCGCACCATCATGACGACGGAGCCGAAGTTCATCCCGAATCAATCCGTCGAGGTGTCCGTGGCCGAGGGCTTGGATGTCAACGTCCGCGTCGTCGACTGCGTCGGGTACGCGGTGGAGGGCGCGAGAGGATATGAGGATGAGAGCGGTCCGCGGATGGTCACCACGCCGTGGTTCGATGAACCGATCCCGTTCCAGGAGGCGGCCGAGATTGGCACGCGCAAGGTGATCGCCGACCATTCGACGCTCGGCGTGGTGGTCACCACCGACGGGACCATCGCCGAGATCCCGCGCGAGGGGTACGTCCAGGCGGAGGAACGGGTGGTGCAGGAGCTCAAGGAGCTCGGCAAGCCCTTTGTGGTCATCGTCAACTCGGCGCATCCGGAGCATCCCCGGTCGCAGCAGCTGCGCGCGGAGCTCGCGGAGAAGTACGATGTGCCGGTGTTGCTTCTGTCCTGCGCGACCCTGACGGTGCACGAGATCCACCTCGTGCTCCGCGAGGCGCTCTACGAGTTCCCCGTGAAAGAGGTCAACGTCAACCTGCCCAACTGGGTGATGGTGCTCGATGATGATCACTGGTTGAGAAGGCAATTTCAGGATTGTGTACAGGAGACCATTCGGGACATCCGCCGCATCCGCGATATCGACCGAGTGGTCGCCAACTTCTCGAACTATGACTTCATCTCCTACGCGGGCCTTTCCCACATGGACATGGGCAAAGGGGTTGCGGTCATCGATCTGTCGGCGCCGGATGAACTGTACGACCGGGTTCTGACGGAGGTCGTCGGGGTGCAGATCACCGGGCGGGATCAGCTGTTGCGGATGATGAAGGAGTTCGTCCACGCCAAGCGCGAGTATGACAAGGTGGCGGACGCCCTGAAGATGGTGAAGATGACGGGGTATGGCATCGCGCCGCCCGCCCTGGAGGAGATGACCCTCGACGAGCCGGAGTTGATCAAGCAGGGCTCCCGTTTCGGCGTCCGCCTGAAGGCGACCGCGCCCTCCATCCACATGATTCGGGTCGACGTGGAATCGGAGTTCGCGCCCATCGTCGGAACGGAGAAGCAATCGGAGGAGCTGGTCCGGTACCTGATGCAGGACTTCGAGAACGATCCGCTCAAGATTTGGGAGAGCGACATCTTCGGCAAATCGCTGGCGGCCATCGTCCGCGAGGGCATCTCCGGCAAGCTGTCGCTGATGCCGGAGAACGCCCAGTACAAATTGCGCGAGACGCTGCAGCGGATCATCAACGAGGGCAGCGGAGGCCTCATCGCGATCATCCTCTGATGACGCCTCTGCCAACCCGCCCCGGCGGAATCGTATTGAAAGACTTCCGGTCGTCCATGGTGGGGCACTCCGCCCCAGCGTGGACGTTTTCGTCTGAAAGATCTCGGATGCCAGGTATAAACCCTGTCAAACCGGAGAAAACGGTAATAGTCTGTGCCGCAGAGAGGTGTGGAATGTGAACAAGGCGGAATTGATTCAGGAGGTCGCCGAACGGACCGGCATGACGAAGAAGGACGCGACGCAGGCGGTCGAGGCGGTGTTCAACGCCATCTCGGATGCGCTCGCCCGCGGCGAGAAGGTGCAGCTGGTCGGGTTCGGAAATTTTGAGATCCGCGAACGGGCGGCGCGCAAGGGACGCAACCCGCAGACCGGAGAGGTCATCGACATCGCGGCCAGCAAGGTGCCCGCGTTCAGGGCGGGGAAAGCCCTTCGCGAAGGAATTCAATGACCCGACGGCCGCGGCATCCTGCGGCCATGCCCGCCGCCTCGCTGAAGCGGCGGGCTTTGCTATTGCACAACGGGCGAACCTCCGCTATAATAGGTAACGCGCGTCAGCGTACAACGGGATGTGGCGCAGCCTGGTAGCGCGCTACCTTGGGGAGGTAGAGGTCCCGGGTTCAAATCCCGGCATTCCGACCAACGAACCAGCGTGATGAGCGCTGGTTTTTCGTTTCAAAGCGTGAAATTCACGAATTGACGGAGGAGTGGGGCGGCGATGGCGGATTCACCGGTGTTGGGAGAGTATTTTGTGATCCACGCGCTGGAGAACGGCGTGCAGGTCATCGGCCTGACCAGGGGACCGGAAACACGGTTTCACCATGCGGAAAAATTGGACAAGAACGAGGTCATGGTGGCGCAATTCACGGAACACACCTCGGCGATGAAGATACGCGGAAAGGTGTGCATCTACACCAAACACGGTGTGATCCGAAACACCGATTCGGGGGACTGATTCCCGCCATACTACGGGTGATGGCGCGGAGCACCGGAAGCGGTGTGTTATAATGTCGGGGGGAGCGCACCCGGACAAACCGGTGCGCGCCGGACACGGGGGAGGATGGACGGCTTGGCGTGGACGGATCTCAGGGACCTCCGCTTTGAAGACATCGAGGATCGCGTGCAGCGTTACGCGGACCACGCTTATCTGCGCACCCTTCAGGTGCGTCCGGTGGTCAGCCGTTTCCACTTCGAGGCGGCCCGGACCATCCTGAACGCCGCCGGAGTCCCGTCCACGACCGCGGTGCCGGTGTTGACCGCCGTCCTGCTGGTGCAGGCCGGGCTGTCCATGCACGATAAGATCGATCGCGTCGACGGCGTCGCCCGCCAGCTGCACGTGCTGGCCGGGGATTACTGCAGCAGCTGGTACTACGCCATTCTGGCGGGTGTCGGCGATGAGGCGCTGTTGGCCGCCCTGTGCGACGCCGTCGTCCGGATCAACGAGGCGAAGATGACCTGCTATCTCGCGATGCCCGAGATCCCATCCCAGCAGTACATGGCGCTGCAGGAGATCATTCAGGGCGCGCTGTTGATGGCGCTGGCAAAACACTACCTGCCGGATGCCGGATGGCTGACCCACGTGCAGTCGTTGGTGCGCGGGTACATCGTGAAGCGGGAGACGGCGGAGCATGTCACGCCGCGGTACTTCACGCTTCGCCAGGCGCACGAATGGCTGTCGGAGGCGCGCGACCGTGTGTTGCGGTTGCCGGCGAGCGTGCGGCAACAACCGTTCGCCCTGTACGTCGCCGAGTATCTCGGGGCCATCAAGTCATCGCTGGAGCGGGAGTCTCTGGCGGAGGGGAACCGCTGATGTACGCAAAGGAATCCAAGGCCCAGCATGTGCACTTCGTGTTTTCGCAGATCGCGAAGCGGTATGACGCGATGAATTCGTTGCTCAGCTTCTGGCAACACAAACTGTGGCGCCGGTTCGCCATGCGTCAGTTGCGGCTGCCGCGCGGCGGCCGGGCCATCGACGTGGCGTGCGGGACCGGGGATTGGACGCTGGCGTTGGCGCGCGCGGTCGGCCCCGAGGGACAGGTTGTGGGATTGGATTTTTGTCGGGAAATGCTGGATGTCGCTCGGGAGAAGGTGCAACGGCTCGGGCTCTCCAACGACACAGTGAGGTTGGTCGAAGGGGACGCGATGCGCCTCCCGTTTGGGGATGACGAGTTCGATACGGCGACCATCGGGTTTGCGTTGCGCAATGTCCCGGACATCCTGACGGTCCTGCGGGAGATGACCCGCGTGGTGAAACCGGGGGGGCAGGTGGTCTCGCTCGAGTTGTCGAAGCCGGAGTCCCGGTGGTTCCGGTCGGTTTATTATCTGTATTTTTACCGAGTGGTGCCGCTCATCGGTTCTCTCGCGGTGGGCAGAAAGGAGCCCTACGCCTGGTTGCCGGAGTCGCTGACGGACTTCCCGGATCGCCGGCAACTCGAGGAAGTGTTTCGACAGGCGGGGTTGAAGGACGTGCGCAGTTACCCGTTGACCGGGGGCGTCGCCGCGCTGCACATCGGGATCAAAGCGGAGGGCTGAGGATGGAGTTTCGCGAGGTGTACCAGCGCTACCGCCCGGAGCTGCAGCGCGTGGAGGAAATTCTGTTTCGTGAGGTTCGGGTCGAGGAAGAGGTCCTGGCCGCGTCCTCGGATCAGCTGATCCGGGCGGGCGGAAAACGCATCCGCCCGCTATTTGCGTTGATCTGCAGCCGCTTTGGGGATGCCGGCCGCGCGGATGGGGTCCGCCGGCTCGCGGCGGCCCTCGAGATGGTGCACATGGCGACCCTGGTGCACGACGACGTGGTGGACGACGCCGCCCTGCGGCGCGGACAGCCGACCGTGCGGGTGCGGTTCGGCAATCGACCGGCGATGTACACCGGCGACTTTTTGTTCGCCAAATCGATTCAACTCCTGACCACCGTCGGCCAACCGGAGGTGCACCGGGACATGGCGCGGGCGATGGTCCGCATCTGTCAGGGGGAGATTGATCAAATCCGGGATCTGCATCACCTGGAACAGTCGCTGCGCGATTACCTGCGGCGCATCGAGCGCAAGACGGCGCTCTTGATCGCGGTGAGCTGCGCGCTTGGCGCCAAGGTGGCGGGCGCGCCCGCGAATGTCGTGCGCGCCCTCAAGCGCTTCGGTCACGCCACGGGAATGGCGTTCCAGATGATTGATGATGTCCTGGATTACGTCGGGGATGAACGGGTGGTGGGCAAGCGCGTCGGCGGGGATCTGATGCAGGGCAACCTGACCCTGCCCGCGCTGTACGCCATTCACCATCCGCGCTGGGGCGCCGAGTTGGTGCCGTTGATTCGCCGGCCGATGTCGACCGCCGAGGTGGCCCGCGCCGTCGACATCGTGCGGGAGAGCGGCGGGATTGAGCACGTTCAACGGCTCGCCGACCGGTATCGGGACAAGGCCATGGCGGCCCTGGCGACGCTCTCGCCATGCACCGAGCGGGAGGAGCTGGCGGTGGTGGCGGCGTTTGTCAACGGGCGCAGCTATTGATGGGCGAGTCGCTTTTTTCTACAATAGCAGGGTGTGCGCGGGCTCGGACCATAGCCCGCCAGGTTTGAGTGGAGGAGCGTGTGACGTTGGCGACGGAGAAGACGTTTGTGATGGTGAAGCCGGACGGGGTTCAGCGCGGGCTCATCGGCGAGGTGGTGGCCCGGTTTGAACGCAAGGGCCTGAAGCTGGTCGGGGCCAAGCTGATGGCCGTGTCCACCGAGCTGGCCGAAAAGCACTACGCGGAACACCGGGAGCGGCCTTTCTTCAAGGACCTGGTGACGTTCATCACCTCGTCGCCGGTGTTCGCGATGGTGTGGGAAGGGGAGAACGCGATCGCCATCGCCCGGAGCATGATGGGCAAGACCAATCCGGCGGAGGCGGCGCCCGGCACCATCCGGGGCGACTACGGACTGAGCATCGGGATGAACATCATCCACGGGTCCGACTCTCCCGCGAGCGCCGAGCGCGAGATCAATCTGTGGTTCGGGGACGACCTGGTGTCCTACGAACGCGCGGTCGATGTTTGGTTGGCCTGAACCGATTCCCCCGGGGTGTCCCGGGGGTTTTTTGTTGCCGACCTGAGGGTGGGTGACGAGACCCGGTTATGGGCCGGCGGATCGCAGGGGAGATCCCTGGCGGCCGGTCACGGTTGCGCCCGGTTCAACCAGGCGATGAGCCGATCCCGGTTTTCCGCCACGCACAGCCGGCCGGCGCGGACACACTGCATCAGCTGGTCGAACGACCACCAGGTCATCGGCGGCAGGCGCGGCGTCAGGGTGATCACATCGTCCCCGGCCGTGTCGGCCGTCACCGATTCGTGCAGGAGGATCTCGAGCGCGCGGGCGATCACGTGGGCCGGGGTGTCCGGGCGCCAATGCGCATCGAGCCGGTGCAGATTGACGGCGATCACGCGCCGGCAACCGGCCCGCCGGAGCACCTGTACGGGCACGTAGTCGCGAATGCCTCCATCCGTCAAAAGGGTGTCGCCGAGCGGCACCGGTGTGAAGATGCCGGGCAGCGCGCAGCTGCTGCGGACGGCGAGCGCGGGATCGTCCACAGGGCAAAATCCGAGCGCTTTCGCCCGCGGGTCGTTGGTGAGCGCCACCGGCCGGCCGCTGAAAAGGTCGGTGGCCAGGATGTAATACGGCATCACCGGCCGTCTCGATCCGATCAACCCCCGCACGTACCGCTCCAGGCGGCGGCCTCGCAGCAGCCCGCCCGGCAGACGCAGCGGCCGGGACGGGTGACACCACCGCGACCACAGAGCCGCGAGGGTCGTCGCCAGGGGAAATCCGTAGTCCAACAGGAATGGGCCCGGGAACCGTCGAATCACCTGGATCATCTCATCCGGGCCCCGGCCGTGGGCGTACAGGACGGCCACCAGCGATCCGGCGCTCGTCCCCGCCACGCGGTCGGGACGAATGCCGAGGAGGTGCAGGCCCTGCAGGATCCCCACGTGGGCGGCGGCTTTGAGCGTACCGCCGCTCAGGGCCAGGCCCAACGGCCCAACCGCGGTGACGTCCGACATCGGCATCACCTCGCCGCGAACGGGTCACGATGAGACATTCCGGCGGACACAACAGGAGGCACCATGGACGAGTTCCTGCAGTTCGCCCGACAGTTGGAGCGGCTGACGGGCATCGATCTGACCCTGTACAAACGCCCGCAGATGGAGCGGCGCCTGACGGCGCTGCGCGAGAAGCGCGGCTATCAAACCTTTGACGCCTACATGGCCGCGCTCACGCGGGATTCGGATTTGCTCCGGGAACTGCTCGACAGAATGACCATCAATGTCTCCGAGTTTTTGCGCAACCCCGAGCGTTGGCAGGACCTGATGCGGGTGCTGCCCGTGCCGGCCGGCCGGCCGTTGAGGGCCTGGAGCGCGGCCTGCGCCAGCGGTGAGGAACCGTACACACTCGCCCTGCTGCTGGAGGAACGGGGAGATGTGCGGTACGAGATCTGGGCGACGGACATCGATCGGACCATCCTCTCCCACGCGCAACGGGGGCGGTACTCGGAACACCAGGTCCGCGGGTTGACACAGGAATGGTTGGAACGGTATTTTGTGCGGGACGGTGACGCGTTCGTGGTCACACCGCGGCTGCGACGGCACATCCGGTTCGAGGCGCACAACCTGTTGGCCGATCCGTACCCGCCGTCGATGGATCTGATCATATGCCGCAACGTGCTCATCTATTTCACCGAAGAGGCCAAACGGCGGGTGATTCGGGGATTCTCCGAATCCCTTTCCCCGGGGGGCGTTCTGTTTGTGGGCAGCACGGAGCAGTTCATGGGTGCGTCCCAGTACGGCCTTGGCAACGCGGGTCCTTTTCTCTATCGAAAGGCGCGGTGATGGAACGGGGGCGAGGTGAACCAGGTGCGGTACAGGCGATGCGTGGCGGCCAGTTTGGCGGTCCTCGGGGTGTCGGTCGGAGCCGTCGGGTGTGGATTCAACCGTCCATCCGGCATCACCGAAGCGGATCGGACCGGCCCCTACCGGGAAGCGGTCCAACTCTACCTGAACGGGTGCAACAGCTGCCACGGAGACAACCTCGAGGGGGGCGTCGGACCCAGCTTGGCAAAGGTGGGAGACCGGTTGACCGAGGCCGAGTTGGTCCGCCGAATTGCCGACGGGGGCGGCCCGATGCCCGCCTACGGGCCCGACGGTCAGGGCATCCTCACCCCGGCTCAGATTCAGCTGCTCGCGTCTTGGCTGGCGACCAAGAAATAGGGCGGAGGCGCGCCTCCGCCCGGTGTTCACTCCGGCTTCAATACACCGCCGCCGGCGCCCCCGCGGCGGCCACGCCATACGGGACGAGCAGGATGAACAGCACGAAGATGATCAGGAACACGACGGCCCACCGGGTGTATCCGCCGAACACGCCATCGACCATATCGGGGTCCCTCCTTGCATACATTGGGTGACTACGGGATCATCACATGCGCGGTGTGGGGAAATCGGCCGGGCGAGTGCCGATCCTCAGGGAAAATGGGCTGTCTTGGGCTGGGAGGTTGGAACGGATGAAAGTTGGGTATCTGGGTCCGCGCGGGACCTTCACGGAGGAGGCGGCGACGCGGTATTTTCACGACCGCCCGGTGCAGCTGGAGCCGTTTCCGTCCATCCTCGCGGTGATGGACGCGGTGCAGGAGGGCCGCGTCGACCGAGGCGTGGTGCCGATTGAGAACTCCATCGAGGGGTCGGTCGTCCTCACACTCGACGGGCTGCTGGAAAACCCGGACCTGTTCATCGAGGGCGGGATGGTGTTGCCGGTGGAACAGAATCTCATGGCCCTGCCGGGCACTTCGAAGGAGCACCTGCAGGAGGTGTGGTCGCATCCGCAGGCCATCGCGCAGTGCCGCCGCTATCTGCGCGGCCTCGGCGTGGAGGTCAAGACGTTCGACAGCACGGCGGCGGCGGCGGCCGCTCTGGCGAAACAAGGGACCAAGGGCGTCGGGGTGATTGCACCGGCCCTGTCCGCCCGCACGTTTGGCCTCGAGATTCTGGACCGGGGGATTCAGGATCATCAACCGAACCACACGCGGTTCGGCGTGCTGAGACGCGGCCAGGTCTCGCCGCAGGATGCCGACAAGACGATGCTGCTCATCACCCCGGCGGAGGAACACTACGGCGTTCTGGCGAGCCTGCTCAACGTGTTGGCGGCCTTTCGGCTGAACCTCACCTGGATTGAATCGCGGCCGACCCGGCGTCGGCTCGGCACCTATCAGTTTTTGATGGACGTCGACGGGGGATGGCACGAGCCGCCGGTCGAGAAGGCGATCTCGGTGATGGAGACGCTCGGCCACGAGGTTCGTGTGCTCGGAAGCTACCGAACGGTGCAGCTGTGAGGGGGGCCGCTCGATTCGCGAGGGCGAGAGGAAGCCCGCTGGGGGTGCGGATCCCGCGGACATCCGAAGGCGTGTTTGATTTGCCGAATATTGGGCAAGAGTGCATTCGCCCGGCACGGGGCGCTGTCCGCCCACATACACTCCAAGCGGATGAAGAACTCTCCAAGAAATTCGTAAGGGGTGCAGGTGAGTGGTACGGTACCAATCGCACGTCGGGCGGTATGTCCTGCTGCATCTGGGGGATCGCTTCGCCGCAGGCAAGGTCGTCAAGAGCGGGCCGTACATGATCACGCTGGAGATCACCCGCGGCCGCGGCCGGTTTCGGCCAGGCTACAGCCGGGACACCATTCACGAGATCGTCCCCATCAGCCGGCGCACGGCGGAGGTGCTGGGGCCGTTCTCCTATCCATTGCACCGAAGCGGCGGATGAACACGGGACGCCTCACGGCGTCCCGCCTGTGTCATCGGACGCACACCCGATGTCATCCGGTCTTCGCGGTGTCCCATACGGGGTCATCACCGGCGGACGAGGATGGCGACCGGGTCATGGCGCGGGCCAATTGGACGTACAGGGACACCGCCCAGGCCAGGGGCGTGTGGGGATTCGGCCGGTCGGTGCCGCCGTAGTACAGCTCCGGGAGCACACCGGGTGCGACCATCACCCACTCGGTCCACCGCAGGTACGACAGCGCCCGATCCCGCTCACCGAGGGTGTCCCAGCACAGGCCGAGCCAGGGCAGCCCGAGACACCACTCCGCCTCCCGATCCCGATGACGGTAATACCGATCCCCGAGGTACCGAATGACGCCCCGTTCCCGGAGCAGCGTCCGCTCCACCTCCTCGACGACATGGCGCGCGAGATCGCGCGGGAGCAGCCGATACGGGTACACCAAGCTCAGCTGGGCGAGATCACACGGTTTGGACGGACTTTCGCGTGGCAGCAGCCGATGCAGTTCCGCCAGTCCGGCCTGGATGATCTCCCACGGCACGTCCACATGCTTGCGCAGGGCGAGCAGACCGGCCGCGCACGCGCCGATGCTGCTGGCGTGAATCTCGCGGTTCTCCTCCCACATCCCGTTGTCGGCGTCCTGCCAATACGTCAGCGTGCCCAGGTAGCGGACGAGCTGTCGCACAACGGCCCGGTCCTCGTCGTTCCGCAGCACGGGACGCCCCCGGGACAGACCCAGCCCGAGGAGATACAGCAGGGCGCCGATGGCGTCGTTCTGGGCGTTGCCCCAGGGTTCGTGGATTTCGTCGAGCGTCGTCGCGTCATACCGCGGATGAAGGTATTCGAACACCGCGTTGGGGCGGTGCACCGCGTGGTGGTCCAATTTCCAACGGTGGCGGTGAAAGATGTCGAGCAGCCGGTGGCAGGTTTCGTCGAACCGGTGTCCATCGTCGTCCAGATACGCCAGCGCGGTGTAGCACACATCCCGGATCCACACGTAGCGGTACTCCTCCGCAGGGCTGGCGATGTACAGTCCGTTTGGCAACCGCATCGAGTCGAGCACTCGGTGGGCTGCTCGGCACATAGAAACCCCTCCCTTTGCCCACAGTGTACTGACGGGGCGGGAGGGGTGTGTCTGTTCGCGGGCAGTCGCCCAGGGCGACCACAGGTCACCCCGCGGTTTGGCGCTCGCCGTTTGGGGTCAACAGGGAGCGCACCTCCTTTGGCAAGCGGACCTGGACACGCCCGTGGAGCATGTCGAGCTGGCTCTGATAATACTGTTGCAGGGTGCCGATATCGGACCAGTACCCGCCGGCGACATGCCCGTACAGGGGGATGCCCGCCTCGAGCAACCGGGGAAACAGCTGCCGCCCGAAGTCGTACGGTTCACCGTCCGGGATGAAGGCCAGAATGCTCGGCTCGAGGATGTACACGCCGGTGTTGACCGTGTACAGACGTCCCTCCGTCCAGGTGGAGGGTTTTTCCACAAAGGCCTCGACGAACCCGTCGACGGAGAGATCGACCACCCCGTAGCCGAGCGGGCAGGGGACCGTCGCGAGCACCAGGGTGGCCCAGGCGCCGGACGCGCGGTGGGCCGCCATGGCCTGCCCGAGGTCCATGTCGGTCAAAGCGTCTGCGCTCATGACGAGAAAGGCGTCGGCGAACCCGGACGCGGCGCGCTTCACACCACCCGCCGTTCCGAGCGGGATGGACTCGACGTGATACGTCATCCGCACGCCAAACTGGCGGCCATCGCCGAAATGGCGCCGAATGGCATCCGGCAAATAGCCCAGCGTCACATCGATCTCGTGAAATCCGTGCCGCGCCAACAGCTCCACGATGTACTCCATGACCGGCCGGTCCAAAAGCGGCACCATCGGCTTTGGAACCGTGCGCGTCAGGGGCATCAAACGAGAACCACGCCCGCCCGCCATGATGACAGCTCTCATTCTGTCCATGCCTCCTCTGGATGCGTCTGAACCGTTGGATCGAGCACGTGTTCGTAAACTTTTGCGGTCCGCTCGGCGATGACCCCCCAAGAAAACTCCCGCTGCACACGGCGGCGCGCCCGTTCGGCCAACGACCGCGCCCGGACGGGATCTTCCAGCACACGGAGGATCCGCTGGGCGAGGGCGTCCGCATCGCCCACCGGGGCGACGAGACCGTCGACGCCGTCGTCCACCACCTCGCGCAGGCCGCCGGCATTCGACACCACCACCGGCGTCCCCTGCGCCATCGCCTCCAGGGCGGCGATGCCAAACGGTTCGTACAGGCTGGGGACGACGCACACGCTCGCCCGGCGCAACCACGCGTCCCGCCTCGCGTCCGGGATAAAGCCGAGAAACCGGACCGCGTCCGCGAGGCCGAGGCCGCGGGCGTGATCTTGAAGCGTGTCCTCCAGCGGCCCGCGGCCGATGACGACCAATCGGGCCGCGGGGCACGCCTCAAGGACGCGGACCATGGCGTCCAGCAGGACGTGAACGCCCTTCTCGTACACCAGCCGCCCGACGAAGACCACCGTGGGGGGGCCCGCGGGGGCCGGAGGCGCCCAGGACCGGTCGGCGGGGCGGAGCACCCCGTTGGGGATCACGGTGATCTCGTCCCGGGAGCGGTCAAACAGACGCGCCACCTCCTCACGCATGGCCCGGCTGCAGACAATCACATGGCTCGCCCGCCGGACGAGACGGCGCTCCTCCTCGTGAATGCGAGCCTGGATGCGGGTGTGGATGCCCCCGTTGCGGCCATGCTCGGTGGCGTGGACGGTGCACACCAAGGGCAGCGCGAAGGCGTCGGAGAGGGCGGCTGCGGCCGGATGTACCAACCAGTCGTGCGCGTGCACCAGCGCCACCGAAGGTTCGGCGGCCAGCACCTCTCGGGCGAGATCGAACAGGGCGACGTTGAGCTGTGCGACCCAGTCGAGAAATCCGGTTTCCGGCTGTGGCCGCACGTGGACCCGGTGCACCGACACCCCGCGGACCCGCTCGTGCGTTTGGCCGTCTCCCTCTCCGCGCACGACCACGTGCACGCGCCATCCGGTTTCCACCAGAGCCTCCGCCAGATGGGCCACGTGGCGCGCCAGACCGCCCACGACCAGCGGCGGGTACTCCCACGCCAGCATCAACACGGCTCGCCCGCCGGAGACCGTTCCCTGAGATCCGTGCGTCTCCCGGCTGGAAACCGGCGGGCGGGGCGCAACGGCGGGGCGATAGACGGCGGGGCGAAGGTCCTGGAACAGGTTGTCCTCCACCTCGACGCGTTCCAGCTCGCGGGGATCGGGGCGGTCCTCCTCAACCATGCGGGCGAGGCACCAGAAACGGTCGATGTGCTGGCGCACGCGGCGCAGGGCGTAGTCCGTTGCAGTGCCGTGATCGAGGATGAAGGCCCAGTCGCTGCCCTGCGCCAGCATCAGCTCTCGCGCGGCCTGGCGCACGGCCCGCCGGATCAGGGGCGGCGCATCGTCCGAATGACGTTGGGCCAGACGCTCCATGGCCCGCTCCATCCGATGCAGATGCGGATACATCCAATCGTTGGACGGATTCAACCAGACGTCCGCGTATCCCCCCCGCCCCCAGCTGGTCGCCTCGAGCGTGCACACCTCGAGACCGCGAGCGTCCGCCAGCAGGCGGCCCGGAGTCGTGAGGTTGAGCCCTTTCAATCCGCCTGAGGCTAGCCTTATCAGCGCGTCGAGGAAGGCGGGGCCCTCGTACCACCAGTGGCCGAACAGCTCCGCGTCGTACACCGCCGTGAACACGGGGGAGGGGTGGCCCAGGTCCCAAAGCCGCCGGGCGTGTTCCACTCGCGCGTCGAGAAAGTGGCGGGCGTGCTCCGCCGCGCGGGACCTCGCCCGCTCTGGGTGATATGGGGCCTTGTCCGGTCCCGGGCCCGTGACGCGCCAGTACTTCAACCCGGTGTCCACCCGCACCCCCTCGGGCAAGGCGGGTGCGACCATCTCCCACGGGCGTTCGTACCCGATGTCCCGGTAGAACTCCCGGTACACCGGGTCGCCCGGATAGCCCTCCGTGGCGCTCCACACCTGGCGTCCGCATTCCGGATCCCGGGCGAACACCGCGAGTCCGGCCGGCGTCCGCACGGGCGCGTACGGCCCGTGGACCGGCAGCGGGCGAGCGGTGGTGAGGCCGTGGGTCTCGACAAAGGTGTAGCGGATGCCGGCTCCGCGGAGCACCTCGTCGAGGCCGGGGCGAAATCCGCACTCGGGGAGCCAGAAACCTTCGGGCGGGCGGCCGAACACCCGCGTGTGGTGCTCCGTGGCGGTGACCACCTGCGCGCGGACCGACGTCTCCGTGCAAAGAAGGGGCAAAAACGCGTGGGTGGCCGCCGTCGGGATGAGTTCGAGATGTCCCTGATCGGCCAACGCTCGCCACACGTCGAGCAGCCGCCACCCCCAGGTGTCGTACGCTTCGCGCCAGTGGAGGAACTGTTGCAGGTAATAGCCGGGGAGATGGCCAAAGTTGGGATCGCCCATGAGCCGCGACCGTTCGTCCGCCGCCAGCCGGATCAGCCGGTCCAAATGGGCGCGGAAACGGCTTTGCAGGAGTGGGTCGGCCAACATGGCGGCGAGCGCCGGGGAGACGGAGAGCGTGAGATGCCAGGGAAGCCCGTCGCGGGTCCAGCCAAGCATGCGGTCGGTCAGGGGCAGGTACGATTCCAGCAGCGCTTCGAAGAGCCACCGCTCCTCGAGGGCAGAAGCCTGACGCGGGTGGCGCACGAACGGGAGGTGCGCGTGCAGCACGACGCACAGGTGACCCGCTGCCATGGCGCCCTGGCCGAGCTGGGACGGGTCCGTCCGCCGAGGGGTCATGGCCCATCCTCCTCCCGAAGGTGCTGTTGAAAAGGATATAGCGGCGTGCGAAGGGAGTAACCGTCGAACCATTTGGTCCAATCGGCGGCGTGAGACGGGTCGTCGCATCCGGCCTCGCGCGCGACCGGCGGGTCGTCGGCCGGTGGGATGGCGTCAGCGGCGTGGGCGTTGCCGGCCGCCCGGTTGTGCCACCCGGGCGGGGTGTCCTGTGCGGAGGCTCGCGGGGTTCGAACCGGGCCGCCTTCGAGGACAACCACGGTGCCGCCCTCGGGCGTCCGCACGCCGAGCTGCACCTGCCACCCATGGCCCGCCGGGAGGTCTCGGACGTAAACGCGCTGCTGTGACGACGCCAGCTCCACCTCGATTTCCATCGGCTGCGCCCCACCCTCCTCCGCCGGTTCGAGGCGCAGCACCAGCGGCATGGAGGCGGACGGGGTGTCGTAATATCGGGCCAGCATCCTGGCTTTCAGCGGATGAAACGACCAGTAGACGTGCAGGGTGTGGGGATCGACCGGCATGGCCATGAGCGTATCGGCGATGTCCCACCCCCAGACCGCGCGTTCGCGGCGGTCCGGGGGAGGCGCCGGGGTGGACCGGATCGGCGTGCGGCCTGGATGGATGTCTTGCGATGGGGGGATGATCGGTGCCGCCAGTGGTGGACACTCCCTTGTCAGTCGGATTGCACAGGGGAACCTGATGTCTCATATGTACAGGGTGCGGGGCGAGAGTATGACGAGGAAACGGGACGAAACGGTTGCATCCGCGCGTTCAGTGGATCGTCTTTCTGTAGTAGAATGATGCGCAAGGTGACCGGGCTTCTCAGGTCCCTGCCAAGGCCCTGGAAAGGGTGGTTCATGAATGAATCGGATCTGGGCGGCGGACATCCCCATCACGCGGGAGGGGGCTTGCGCTGTCATCGAACGGCAGTTCCCGGAACTGACCCCGGCGGACGTTCGCTGGTGGAACGAGGGATGGGACAACGCATTATTTGAGGTCAATGAAAGATACGTGTTTCGGTTTCCCAGGCGTGCGGTCGCGGTGGACCTCCTCCGGCGGGAGGTGGGCATCCTGCCACATCTGGCGGATCGATTGCCGGTCGCGATCCCGAATCCGCGCTTTTCAGGCACGCCCTGCGATGGATTTCCATTTCCGTTTTTTGGATACGATAAGCTTCCCGGACGGCCTCCCCATGAGGCTCGTCCGACGGAGGAGCAGCGCGCGGCCAGTGCCGGTCGGTGGGCGCGCTTTCTCCGTGCGCTCCACCAGGTTCCGGTTTCGGATGCGATCCGCTGGGGCATCGCGGATTCGGACGCCATCGGCCGCCTGGACGTCGCACGGCGGGCATCCCAGTTGGCGTCCGTGCTCATCCTCGAGTACGCCATCGACATCGGCGACGAGCGACAGGCGGAAGAAGCGAGGCGGGGCGTTGCATGGAGTTTGGAGGACTGAGGGAACGTTGGCATCTCGTCCCCCACACGGGCCGCGTGGGGGACGCGCAATCCTCGTGTCATATCGTGTATACGAAAGAGGGGCATCCCGTAACACCGTGCGGCATTGCCACCACAGGATACCCGGGATACCCCTCACTCTGGAGCGGATGACGGGACTCGAACCCGCAACATTCAGCTTGGGAAGCTGACGCTCTGCCAATTGAACTACATCCGCGCGTTGGGCGATTGGTCTTTCTGTAGTAGTATTATACGCAGGCCGGACGGATTGCGCAAGCCCCCGGCCGGGACGAATCGCGCGAGGAGGGATGGGGTGTCGGACCGGGAACACCGTGTGTACGAAATAACGGTCGGTGCGGCGCACGACGGACACACCGTGAGAAGCGTCCTGCAGAACGAGCTGAAGTTCTCACGGCGCCTGGTGCGCAATCTGAAGTTGCGCGACGGGGTGCTGGTCAACGGACAACCGGCTCGGTTGAAATCGGTCGTCCACCTGGGTGACAGAATACATATTACGTTACCTCAAGAGGACACGCACATCGACGCGGAACCGATGGCCCTGGACATCCGGTACGAGGACGACGAGGTGGTGGTGGTCAACAAGCCGCCCGGCATGCTGTCGCACCCCTCGTCCAAGGAACGCACCGGCACGCTGCTCGGCGGCCTGACCGCGTATCTGCGGCCGGCCGGACAGGTGCCGCACGCCGTCCACCGATTGGACCGGGACACTTCCGGACTCATCCTGTACGCAAAGCATTCGCACGCACACCACCTGTTCGACCAGGCGCTGCGATCCGGTTGGATGCATCGTACCTACTGCGCGGTGGTGTACCACCGCGAGGCGTTCACCCCGCCGCGCCTCGGAGAATGGCGGACCATCGACCTGCCCATCGCCCAGGATCCGAACAACCCGACCAAGCGGGTGGTCGCCGCCAGCGGCCAGCGGGCGGTCACGCATTACCAGATGATGGACGCCACGGATCAGGTCGCCGTGGTCCAGGTGGTGCTCGAGACCGGGCGGACGCACCAGATCCGCGTGCACTTCGCGGCCGTGGACATGCCGCTGGTCGGAGACCGCGCCTATGGCGGCCCGGTGTGGCGCCGTGCGGCCGCTCATCCCGCCGCCGCAGCCTTTTTGGCGTTCCCCCGGCAGGCGCTGCACGCCCTGCAGCTGACCTGGAAGCACCCGGTGACCGGCGAGGTCCGGCGGGTGATGGCGGAGCCGCCCGAGGACATGCGGACGCTGTGGCGCGAGGCGGGCGGGGATCCGCGGGTTTGGGACCGGCTGTTGGCCGATCCCTTTGCGGCGCCGCCCGGCTGGCGCCTCTGACGGATGGCCTCGGCGGTCGGGGACCGGTGCGCTTCGATCGGGCGGAGTGAAACGGGCTTTGCGGGATTTGGGTCAGCTGGATTGGCGTCAGTTGGATACGGGGAGGAGGCGGGACCTTGTCGCATCGCGAGACGCTGCGGGAACTGATGGAACTGCACGGCGGCCCCGGTTTTGAAGAGGAGGTCGCCCACCGGGTGAAGGCGGCCTTCGCCCGGTACACGGACGACATCCGCGTGGACCGGATGGGCAATGTGATTGCCCACATCCGGGGCGAGGGTGCGAGCCCCCGCCCGAGGATTCTGCTCAGCGCGCACATGGACGAGATCGCGCTGGTCGTCACCGAGATTTCGGAGGGCGGTTTTCTTCGCGTCTGGCAGGCGGGCGGATTCGATCCGCGCACCCTCGTCGGCCAGGAGGTCGTGGTGCACGGGCGGGAGCGATTGACGGGCATCATCGGATCGAAGCCCCCGCATCTGACGACTCCGGAGGAGCGCCGGCAGGCGGCGCCCCTGGAGGATCTGTTCATCGACCTGGCGATGCCAGAGGCATGTGTGCGCGAGCGGGTCACCGTCGGCGACCGCGTCACCCTGCGCCGGGAGACGATGGATTTGCTCAACGGGCGCATCGCCGGCAAAGCCCTGGACGACCGCGCGAGCATCGCGGTGATCCTGGAGTGTCTTGAGACCCTGCGCGGCCTGCGGCACCGCTCGGACGTGCTGGCGGTCGCCAGTGTCCAGGAGGAAGTCGGCGTGCGCGGGGCGGCCACGGCGGGCCACGCGTTGAATCCGGACATCGCCATTGCGATTGACGTGACCTTCGCCGACATGCCCGGCCAGGCGCCGGATGAGAGCTTCAAGATGGGCAAGGGCCCGGCCATCGCGTTCGGGCCGAACATCCATCCGAAGGTGTTCCGCGGGTTGCGGGACGCGGCGGACAGACACCGCGTCCCGTACCAGGTGGAGCTGACGCAGGGGCCGACGGGCACCGACGCGCGGGCGTTTCAAATCGCGCGGGAAGGGATTGCCTGCGGATTGGTCGGCGTGGCCATCCGGTACATGCACTGCTCGGTCGAGACCGCGGCGTACGACGACATCGCCGAGTGCGGACGGCTTTTGGCCCACTACATCGCCGGGGTGACCGAAAAGGAGGTGGCCGGTCTGTCATGCTATTGAAACGATTGACGGAGGCCATGGGCCCCTCCGGCTTCGAGGACGAGATCCGCGGCGTGCTGCGGGAAGAGGTCGAGGGGTGTGTGGACCGGGTGTACACCGACGTGCTCGGCAACCTGATCTGCGAGAAGGGCGTTCACCAGCCCGGTCCGCGGGTGATGCTCGACGCGCACATGGACGAGGTCGGGCTGATGATCACGCACGCGGAGGAAAACGGGCTGCTCCGCTTCCGGCCCCTGGGCGGGGTGGACCCCAGGGTGCTCGTCTCCAAGCCGGTGCGCATCGGGGAGGACAAGCGCTTCGGCGTGATCGGCGCCAAGCCGATCCATCTGCAGAAGGCGGAGGAGCGGCGCAAGCCGCTGCCGTTGGAGAGTCTGTACATCGACATCGGGGCGCGCGACCGGGACGACGCGTTGGCGCACGTGCGGCTCGGCGACGTCGCGGTCTTCGCGACGCGCTATGAGGAGATAGGCGTCCGGTGCGCGAAGGCCAAGTCGTTTGACGATCGCGCCGGCTGCGCTGTGCTCGTCGAGGCGCTGCGCGAAACTCACCCGATTCCCGTGTACGGCGTGTTCACGGTGCAGGAGGAGATAGGACTTCGCGGAGCGATGGCGGCCGCGTACCGGATCCAACCCGACATCGCGATCGCCCTGGAGGGGACGGTTTGCTTCGACGTCGCGCGCGCCCCGGGACACGGCCAGGGAACGGTGCTCGGGCGGGGGCCGGCGTTCACCCTGCAGGACGGGCGGACGCTGGCCGACCGGCGGTTCCTGGAGTTTCTGGTCCACGTCGCCGAACGCCACGATATCCCCTATCAGTTCCGGCGGGTCAAGGGGGGGTCGAACGACTTCGGCGCCATCCACCGCACCCGCGCGGGCGTTGTCGGCGGGTCCATCTCCATCCCGGTGCGCTACATCCACGCCCCGGCGCAGGTGATGTCGTTGGAGGATTACGAGAACACCGTTCGCCTCGTGCGGGCGGTGCTGGCGGAGCTCGCGAAAGGGGGTTTCCAGGCGTGACGGACATCGGTGGCCTGAAGGCGCGGATTCTCCACTGGGCGGAGGTGGTCGCCCCGTCGGGAAGCGAGGGACAGGTGCGGGAGGCGCTCCTTGGCGCCATCCGCGCCGCGGCGGACACGGTGCGGGTGGATGCGCTCGGCAACGCGATCGCGACGAAGGCGGGGGAAGGGAAGCACGTGGTGCTGGTGGCCCACGCGGACGAACCGGGGGTGATGGCCATCCACGCGGACGAACAGGGATTCCTGCGGCTCATCGCCATCGGCGATGTCCCGGCCGAGGCGCTGGTCGGCCGGATGGTGCAGTTCACCAACGGGGTCACGGGTGTCGTCGGAGTCGAGAGCCGGGTGAAACCACAGGACGTCGGGTTCGAGCACCTGTTTGTCGACGTCGGAGCGGCGTCACAGGCGGAGGCACAGCGCCTGGTTCCGCTCGGCACGGCCGGTGTGGTGCAATCACCCGTGGTGGAGATGGGCCCGCACCGCCTGGCCGGCCGGGCGCTCGACAACCGGGCGGGGTGCGCCGTCGCGGCGGAGGCGTTTTTGCGGCTGGCGGCCATGGGAAGGAAGGTGTCGGTGGTGTTCACCGCACAGCAGGCGGTCGGCTCCCGCGGCGCGGGGACGGCGGCGTATCAGTTGGAGCCCGACCTGGCGATCGTCGTGGACGCCGCTCCGGCCGGAGACATGCCGGAGGCGCCGCGGATGGCGCTTCGGCTCGGACAGGGCCCGGCCCTCAAGGTGATGGACGGCACGGCGGTGGTGCCGCTCGACGTCAAGCATCACCTGGAGGAGAGCGCCCGCCGGGCGGGCGTTGAGATCCAGTACGAGGTCTGGCCGCGCGGTCAGTCGGATGCCGGCGCGGTGCAGCTGTCGCAGGCCGGGGTCAAGGTCGGCGGCGTGTCGTACCCGGCGCGCCGGAGCGGAATGATGCAGGTCATCGACCTTCGCGATCTCGATGCGGCCGTGCGCTGGGTCGTGGCGGCGGCCGCGTCGTGGTGAAACCGGGACGGGGCGGCGGGGCGATGCACCCATCCGCCCCCGCCCCGGCGCGGGTGCGCAGGCGACGAATCCGGCCTCCGGCCGGGGCGGGATCCGTGCTATAATAGCACCCAAATTCTTTGCGGCTTGGACGGGCGTCTCGCACGCGCACGCCCTGCGGCCGTTCATTTCCACCATTTCAACCTGAGCAACCGAGAGAGGCGGATGGCCATGATACGTTACCTGACCGCGGGGGAGTCCCACGGCCCCGGGCTGACGGTGATTGTGGAGGGGTTCCCGAGCAACCTGCCGGTGTCGCGGGACAAGATTGACGAGCAGTTGCGGCGGCGCCAACAGGGGTACGGGCGCGGCCGGCGGCAGCAGATTGAGAGCGACCGGGTGGAGGTCACCAGCGGCATCCGCTTTGGCAGGACCCTCGGCACGCCCATCACGATGCACATTCAGAACCGCGACTTCTCGCACTGGACGGAGAAGATGGCGGTTTGGGACGCCCCGCCGGAGCAGCTGAAGCAGGTCACGCGGCCGCGGCCCGGCCACGCGGACCTCGCCGGGGCCATCAAGTACGATCACGAGGACATCCGCAACGTTCTGGAACGCGCGAGCGCCCGCAACACGGCGACGCTGGTGGCGGCCGGCGCACTGGCGCGCCAGCTGTTGGAATACTTCGGCATCACCCTGACCGCGCACGTCGTCGAGATCGGCGGTGAGCGGGCCCAGGACGTCCCGGACACGTGGGAGGATCTCATCCGGGCGGCCGAGAGCTCACCGGTCCGCTGCGCGGATCCGGAGGCCAGCCAGCGGATGGTGGCCAAGATCGACGAGGCCAAGGCCAAAGGGGACACCGTGGGCGGCGTGTTTGAGATCATCGTGCGGGGATGTCCGGTGGGCCTGGGCAGCTACGCGCATCCGGACCGGCGGTTGGACGGACGTCTGGCCGGCGCCCTCATGAGCATCCAGGCCATCAAGGGTGTCGAGATTGGCCTCGGCTTCGAGGCGGCGCACCGGTTCGGATCGCAGGTGCACGACGCCATCCTGCACGACGGATCGCGTTATCTGCGGCCGACCAACGGCGCGGGCGGATTGGAGGGCGGCGTCACCAACGGAGAGCCGATTGTCCTGCGCGTCGCGATGAAACCCATCTCGACCCTGTACACCCCCCTGATGAGCGTGGACATGCGGACCAAGGCGCCTGAACCCGCCGCCGTCGAGCGTTCCGACTATTGCGCGGTGCCCGCCGCCTCGGTGGTCGGAGAGAACGTCGCCGCCTGGGTCGTGGCCGAGGCGTTCATGGAAAAATTCGGCGGGGACTCCATCGCCCAGATGGAGGACCACGTGCGCCTGTACCGAGAGCGGGTGGCGAAACGGTGACGACCCAGCTCGACGTGCGGACACCGACCGCACGCTACCCGGTTCACATCGGCACGGGGCTGTTGGCGCGCGTGGGGGACCTGCTTGGCGGGTCGGGGGTGAAACCGGGCGTGCGCGCGCTGGTGGTGACGGACGATCACGTGGCATCCCTGGGCTACGCGGACACCGTCGCCGAGAGCCTGGCCGCATCCGGCATCCCGTCCTCCATCACCCGTGTCCCGCCGGGCGACGCGACCAAGTCGCTGGCGATGACGGAGCACCTGTACCGTGAGTTGCTGCGGGCGGGTGTGCAGCGGGACGGCCTGGTGGTCGCGGTCGGCGGCGGCGTCGTGGGGGATCTCGCGGGGTTCGCCGCGGCCACCTACCAGCGCGGGGTGCGGTTCGTCCAGGTCCCGACCACTCTGTTGGCGCACGACAGCAGCATCGGGGGAAAGGTCGGGGTCAACCTGGCGGAGGCCAAGAATCTGGTCGGCGCCTTCCACCACCCGACGGCCGTGATCTACGACGTGGCGACGCTCGCATCCCTGCCGCCGCGGGAGTGGCGAGGCGGGATGGCCGAGGTGCTCAAGCACGGCATCATCGGCGACCCGGACCTGTTCGCGGCGCTGGAGGCCGAACCGTGCGCGACGTATCCGGGCTCGCTGGCGGCCGAACGGATGGTGGCGCAGGCCTGCCAGGTGAAGATTCGGGTGGTGGAGGCGGACGAGCACGAATCGGCGCTGCGGATGACACTCAATCTCGGGCACACCTTCGGCCACGCCGTGGAGCACGCGTCCGGCTATCGGCTGAATCACGGCGAGGCGGTGGCCATCGGCATCTGCCTGGAGTCCCACCTGGCGGTGCGCATGGGATGGCTGGCCACGGCCGAACGGGATCGGGTGGTGGAGGCCTTTCGCCGGCACGGATTGCCGGTGACGCCACCCAAGGACATCCCGTCGGACGCGGTCTGGGCGGCTCTTCGATTGGACAAAAAGCACACGCACGGCGGTCTGACGTTCGCGCTGCCCCGGGGGATTGGCCGGGTCGAGGTGGCCCGGGGCGTTCCGGAGACGCTGGTCACCGCCGTGTGGCAGGAGATGGAGGAGAGGCGGACATGACGAAAGTGGTGCGCGGGGTGCGCGGGGCGACGACCGCGGCGGAAAACACGCCGGAGGAGATCTTTCGGGCCACGCGGGAGCTGATGCTGGCCGTGATTGAGGCGAATCAACTGGCGCCCGACGACGTCGCCAGCGTGATGCTGACGATGACGCCCGATTTGAACGCCGACTTCCCGGCCAAGGCGGTGCGCAGCATCGACGGGTGGCAATGGGTTCCGCTGATGTGCGCCACCGAATTGGCGGTGCCGGGGTCCATGCCGCGCTGCATCCGGCTTCTCCTTCATGTGAACACGGAGCGCCGCCAGGAGGAGATGGTCCACATGTACCTGGGCGAAGCGGTGGCGCTGCGCCCGGACATGGTGGAACACGCGCAGAAAAACGCTTCGGGCGGAGCCTGATGCCCCCCGGAGTCCGGCGGGACCGCCGTCGGGTGCGCCGCGCCAGCGGGATGTCCTGGCGCGGCGCCGCTGTCGGTGACCGCGCCATGGGAGAGGTGCCGCTGTCGGTGACCGCGCCATGGGGGCGGTGCCGCGATACGGGGTTGGAAATGGGGTTCGTCGGGGCGCAATGCGGGCGATTGTGTATTGACGAATGACCGGGCTTCCCGTATGATTCCTCATATATCGCAATGACAAGAGCAGAGTTTGGTTGAGTTGAGAGCGGAGTGAGTTGAGCGGAGCGGAGCTGAGTGGAGCCAAGCGGTGACCTCGCGTTGTCGGGGTCCGTGTATCGTCATCGGCTTTGACCATCCGCAGGATAGGAAGCTCTCCTACCGTGTGGATTTTTTATTACCCAGAAACGCCGGTACGATTCGCCGCCCGGTCACACGCACGCCCGCGAGTTCAGTGGAGAGGAGCAGAGCCAGATGAGCACATTGGTGAGAGACGTCCTGCAACAGGTATCCCAGGGACGCGCGCTGGATGAGGACGCGGCCGAACGGTTCATGCACGAGTTGATGGAGGGGCGCGTCACCGCCGTTCAGACCGCCGGTCTGCTGGCGGCGATGGCGGTGCGCGGAGAGGCGGTCTCCGAGATTGTCGGCTTTGCCCGCGCCATGCGCGCGCACAGTGTGCGGCTCGACACCGGCCTGGACGTGGTCGACACCTGCGGCACGGGGGGCGACGGCGGCCAGACGTTCAACATCTCGACCGCCGCGGCCATCGTGGCCGCCGCGTGCGGCGTGCCGGTCGCGAAGCACGGGAACCGCGCGGTGTCCAGCCGAAGCGGCAGTGCGGACGTGCTCCACGAGCTCGGGGCGGCCATCCAACTGTCGGCCGAGGAGGCGCTGGCGTGCCTCGAGGAGACGAACCTGTGCTTTCTGTTCGCTCAGGCATACCACCCGGCGATGAAACACGCCGCCGAACCGCGCAAACAGCTCGGGTTTCGGACCATCTTCAACATCCTCGGCCCCCTGACCAATCCGGCCGGGGCCAGGCGGCAGGTGCTCGGCGTCTATCGGGCGGATCTGGTCGACAAGGTGGCGGAGGCGCTCAACCGGCTCGGCACCACGCACGCCCTGGTGGTGCATGGGGACGGCGGGATCGACGAGATCTCCCTGCAGGGCGAGACGCTCATCGCCGAGGTCCGGGACGGCCGGGTGCGCACGTACACCGTGGTTCCAGAAGATTTCGGGTTGCGTCGCGCGGGGCTCGCGGCGTTGGCCGGCGGTGATGCGGCCCACAACGCCTCCATCATCCGCCGTGTGCTCGAGGGAGAGACGGGACCCGCTCGCGACGTCGTGGTCCTGAACGCGGGCGCCGTCCTGCACGTGGCCGGCCGGGCGGACTCCATCGCCGACGGGGTGCGCCTTGCGCAGGCGGCGCTGGACTCGGGCGACGCTGCGGCTGCGCTGTCGCGGTTTGTCGAGGCCACGCACCGGTATCATCGCGAGGAGGTGGCGCAGTGAGCGGATTTCTGGAGCGCATCCTGGAGACCAAACGAGAAGAGGTGCGGCGGTTGCGCCCGCGGGCGGCGGAGCTGCGGGAACGCGCGCAGGCCATGCCGCCCTGCCGGGGATTCGCCCGGGCCATCGCCGAGGCCCCCGGTCTCGCCGTGATTGCGGAAGTGAAGCGGGCGAGCCCGTCGAAGGGGTTGATCGCGCCGGTGTTCCACCCCGCTGCCACCGCCGCGGTGTACGAACGGGCGGGGGCGGCCGCCATCTCCGTGCTGACGGATGAGGTGTATTTCCAGGGCTCCATCGCCGACCTGATGGCGGTTCGCGACCGGGTCCGGCTGCCGGTTTTGCGCAAGGACTTCATCCTCGACGAGGTGCAGGTGGATGAGGCCCGCGCCGCGGGAGCGGACGCCATCCTGCTCATCTGCGCCGCGCTCTCGAAAGAACGGCTGCGGGAACTGGCGGCCTACGGGCGGTCGCTCGGGCTCGACACGCTGATTGAGGTCCACGACGTGCACGAACTGGATGCCGCGCTGGCGGCCGAGCCGTCGGTGCTGGGCGTGAACAACCGCGACCTGCGGACGTTCGAGGTCTCGTTGGAGACCACGCGCATCGTCCTGTCGCAGGTCCCGGCGGGGACGTTGGTCATCGGGGAGAGCGGCGTCCACACCGCGGAGGACGCGGCCCGGATGGCCGCGTACGGGGCCCGCGGCATTCTGGTCGGGGAGTCGCTGATGCGCGCGGGCGGCGAGGACGAGGTCGCCGAACGGTTGACCAGCTTTCGCGTGCCGCTGCCAAGCGGAGCGGGCGCACCATGACGGTCGAGGTGAAGATCTGCGGGTTGCAGCCCGGGGACGACCTGTCGTTCACCGACCATCCGCGGGTCACCCACGTCGGATGGGTGTTTGTCGCCGAGAGCCGGCGGTATGTCGCACCCAAACTGGCGCGGCGGATGATTGACGATCTCGCCGGGCGCGCGGAGCCGGTCGGCGTATTCGTCAACGCCTCCCGGGAGGAGATCCTCCGCGTGGCGGAGGAGAGCGGCATTCGGGTGGCGCAGCTGCACGGCGAGGAGACCCCGGCCCTGTGCGCGGCGCTTCGCGCCAGCGGCCTTCGGGTGTGGCGGTCGTTGGCCGTCCGGGATGACGAGCGCATGGACGCGCTCGCCCGCCGACTGGCGGCATTCGCCGGCCAGGCGGACGCGCTCCTGCTCGATGCCGCGCCGCCGAAAGGGACGGGGGGCGTCACGGGCGGTCACGGGCGCACCTACGACTGGCGGGTGCTGCCACAGGCCGTCGAGACGGCCCGGTCGTTGGCCCCCGCACTGCCCGCGATCTGGGTCGCGGGCGGCCTGACCAGCGCCAACGTGTCGCAGCTGTTTCGGTGGTTCATCCCGAAGGGCGTCGACGTCTCCTCGGGGGTGGAGACGGACGGACGGAAGGACCCCCGCCGAATTCTGGCATTTCTCGATGAAGTCGATCGCGCCATTCGGTCCGATGCTATCACGGCCGGGCTGAAGGCGTCCGAGGAGGCGATTCCGTGACCCACACACAGCCCCGTTCCATGGACCGCATCGACCCTGCTACAACGGTCGCGCAGCACCCGGACGCGTACGGCCGGTTCGGACCGTTCGGAGGTCGGTATGTCCCAGAGACGCTGATGTCGGCGCTGCATCAGCTGGAGCGCGATTACCTTCGATTGTCGGCGGATCCCGGCTTTCAGGAGGAGCTGAAATCGTACCTGACCCACTACTCGGGCCGGCCCACACCGCTGTACTACGCGGAGCGCCTGACCCAGCATCTGGGCGGCGCGAAAATCTACCTGAAGCGGGAAGACCTCAATCACACGGGCGCGCACAAGATCAACAACACCATCGGCCAGGCCCTGCTCGCCCTGCGGACCGGCAAAAAGCGCGTCATCGCCGAGACCGGCGCGGGCCAGCACGGGGTGGCGACGGCGACGGTGGCGGCGCGGTTCGGTTTGGCGTGCACCGTCTTCATGGGCGAGGAGGATATGCGGCGGCAGGCGCTCAACGTGTTCCGCATGCGCATGCTCGGCGCAGAGGTGGTGCCGGCGACCTCGGGGACCCGGACGCTGAAGGATGCGACGAACGAGGCCATCCGGCACTGGGTGGAGCATGTGGAGGACACCTACTACATCATCGGATCGGTGGTCGGACCGCATCCGTATCCGCGGATTGTCCGGGATTTCCAGCGCGTGATCGGGGACGAGACCAAGGCGCAGCTGCTCGAGCGGGAGGGCCGGCTGCCGGATGCCGTCCTGGCGTGCGTCGGCGGCGGGAGCAACGCCATGGGCATGTTCTATCCGTTCATCGAAGACACGTCGGTCGAGCTCATCGGTGTCGAGGCGGCGGGCGAAGGGATGGACACCGACCGCCACGCCGCGAGCATCGCCCGCGGACGGCCCGGCGTGTTGCACGGGGCGTACACGTATCTCCTGCAGGACGAGTACGGACAGGTGACGCCGGCGCACTCCATCTCCGCCGGTCTGGACTACCCGGGGATCGGCCCGGAGCACGCGTGGTTGCACGATTCGGGTCGCGCCCGGTACGTGCCCATCACGGACCAGGAGGCCCTCGACGCGTTTTATCTCCTCTCGAGGCTGGAGGGCATCATCCCAGCCCTGGAGAGCGCGCACGCGGTGGCGCAGGCCGTGAAGGAAGCCCCGAAGATGGACCGCGACCAGATCCTCGTCGTGTGCCTCTCGGGCCGCGGAGACAAGGACGTCGAACAGATTGCCGAACGGACAGGAGGGGTTCTGCATGGAACGGATTGAACGGGCATTTCGACGACACGGGGACCGGGCGGCGTTCATTCCGTTCCTCAACGCCGGGGACCCTTCCTTCGACGAATCCCTCCGGCTGTTTCGCGCGGTGCTGCGGGCGGGTGCCGACATCGTCGAAATCGGTGCGCCATATTCTGACCCACTCGCGGACGGTCCCGTCATTCAGGCGTCCGCGCTGCGCAGCCTCCGGGCGGGATTCCGCCTGCCGCAGGTGTTTGAGGCGGCGGCGGCGCTGCGGCCGGAGACAGACGCGGGATTGGTGCTTTTCACCTATGTCAATCCGGTGATCCAGTACGGGATTGAGCGGTTCTTCTCGGATGCCCGCGCGGCCGGGGCGGACGGGGTGATCATCCCGGACCTGCCCTTTGAGGAGAGCGAACCGGTCCGCGCCGTGGCCGATGCGTGCGGCATCGCCCTCGTGCCGCTGGTCGCACCGACCTCCGGCGAAGCGCGCATCGCGGACATCTGCCGGCAGGCGCGCGGGTTCGTGTACTGCGTCTCGTCGCTCGGCGTCACCGGTGAGCGCGTCCGCATGTCCGAGCGGCTGGAGGAGTTGGTGCGCACGGCACGCCAGTTCACGGACGTCCCCGTCGCGGTCGGTTTTGGCGTCAGCAGCCCGGAGCAGGCCGCGCGGATCGCCCGGTTCGCCGACGGGGTGATTGTGGGCAGCGCCCTCGTCCGGCGCGTCGGCGATTGGGTTGAACAAAAGAGAGACGAAGGCGACCTGTTGGCTTCCGTATCCGGCTTTGCCGGTTCACTGATTGCAGCCCTGCACAGAGCCGGTGCGGCGGCGACACACATCGCACACTGAGAGGAGAGGGAGAGAAATGATTGTGGTGATGAAGGAAGGGGCGCGCCAGGAGGAGATTCAAGCCGTCGTCCAACTGTTGCAGGGCAAGGGCCTGGAGACCCATCTGTCGCAGGGCGCCGAGAAGACCATCATCGGCATCATCGGTCCGAAGGAGCGCGTGCTCGGAATGCCGATTGAGTCGATGGCCGGCGTGGAGAAGGTGGTCAAGGTGAGCAATCCGTTCAAACTCGCCAGCCGCGCATTCCACCCGCAGGACACCCTGGTCCAGGTCGGAGACGTGGTCGTCGGCGGGGCGGACCCGGTGATCATCGCGGGCCCGTGCTCGGTCGAATCGCGTGAGCAAATCCTCGAGATCGCCCATGCGGTCAAACGTTCCGGGGCACACATGCTGCGCGGCGGCGCCTTCAAACCGCGGTCCTCTCCGTACTCCTTCCAGGGCCTCGGCGAGGAAGGGCTGAAACTGCTGGCGGAGGCGCGGGAGGAGACCGGGCTGCCGGTGGTCAGCGAGGTCATGGACATCGAGAACCTGCCCCTGATGCTCGAGTACGTCGACGTCCTGCAGATCGGCGCGCGCAATATGCAGAACTTCCCCCTCCTGAAGGCGGTCGGCCGCACCGACAAGCCGGTGTTGCTCAAGCGCGGGCTGTCGGCGACCATTGAGGAGTGGCTGATGTCCGCCGAGTACATCCTGTCGGAGGGCAACCGGAACGTGATCCTGTGCGAGCGCGGCATCCGGACCTTTGAAAAGTACACCCGCAACACCCTGGATCTCAATGCGGTGCCGGTCGTCCAGTACTACTCCCACCTGCCGGTGATTGTCGATCCCAGCCACGGTGTCGGCCATTCCCGCTACGTGCTGGCGATGGCGCGGGCGGGCATCGCGGCCGGCGCGCACGGCCTCATCGTCGAGGTGCATCCGCGGCCGCACGAGGCGCTCTCGGACGGCGAACAGTCGCTGACGCTCGACGATTTCGATCACATGGTGCAGGAGGTCACGCGCGTCGCGGAGGCGGTGCACGGCGTCGAAGCCCCCGTGTACGTTCCGGGCCGGTGAGCGGCGTGGCGCATCCATCACCGGAATCCATCCTTGTGGTCGGCTGCGGCCTCATCGGCACGTCCTTCGCGCTGGCCCTGCGGCGCGCTGTCCCCGGCCTGGTGGTGCACGGGGTGGAGGCGTCGCCGCAACACAGGCGCCAGGCGCGGGAGACGGGGGCGTTCACCGAGGTGTTTGCCCATCTCCCATCCCCGGAGACGCACCCGTCGGGGGAAGCCCTCCCCCCGTCCGGGCGGTACACCCTCGCCGTGCTCGCCGTGCCGGTGGATGCCGCGTGCGCGATGCTTTCCGCCGTGGCGCCTCTGGCCCAACGGGTGACGGACGTCTGCAGCGTCAAGGGGCCGATTGTCGAGGCGGCCCGCCGGGCGGGCCTCGGGGAGGTGTTCGCCCCGACGCACCCGATGGCGGGCACGGCCGCGTCCGGCCCCGCGCACGCCAGGGCGGATCTGTTCGACGGCCGGACCTGGATTGTGCTCGACGGCTGGCCGGCGTCCTCCTCGGTCATCCCGTGGCTGGAGCGGACGGGCGCCCGGTGCGTTCGCCTGTCCGGCGCGGAGGAGCACGACCGGGCGATGGCCTCCGTCAGCCACGGCATCCATCTGGCGTCGTTGTCCGCCATGCTCGCGTACCGGGAGACGGCCGGGCCGCGGGCAGACGCGTGGGGGGAGTTGGCCGGGCCCGGATTTCGCGACGTCACCCGGCTCGCGGCATCGGCCCCGGATTTCTGGGTCCCCACGCTCATGCACAATCGATGGCACGTCTCGGCGTACCTGCGCACGCTGGCGCAGGTGGCCGGGGCGTTCGCCGACATCTTGGAGCAGGCGGATGAAGACGGCTTGCACAGACGGTTGTCCGAGGCGCGGTCGGCCCGTCTGGCTTGGGAGGAGAGCGTGAACCGATGACCACCGGATCTGTCCATGAAATGTTCGTACCCCCGGGGAGCGCGTTGCGGGGCGCCGTCCGCGTGCCAGGGGACAAATCCATCACACACCGGGCCATCCTGTTCGGGCTTCTCGCCGAGGGAACGACGCAGGTGTACGACTGGCTGGACGCCGGCGACTGCCGCTCGTCCATCCGGGTCGCGCGCCTGCTCGGCGCGACGGTGACCGAAGAAGAGGACGGGCATCTGGTCATCACCGGCACCGGCGGCCGGCTCAGGGAGCCGGAGGACGTCTTGGACTGCGGCAACTCCGGCACGACGATGCGCGTCTTTCTCGGCGCCATCGCCGCGCGGTCCCCGTTCGCGGTGCTGACGGGAGACGGGTCTTTGCGCCGGCGGCCGATGGGGCGCGTGATCGATCCGCTGTCCCGCATGGGCGCCCGCATCCAGGCGCGGTCGGGCCGATTCGCGCCGCTGGCGGTGACGGGCGGGCCGCTCACCGGGATCGAATACACACTGCCCGTCGCGAGCGCTCAGGTGAAATCCGCCATCCTGGTCGCGGGCCTTCTGGCCCAGGACGGGGTGACCGTCGTCACGGAGCCGGAGGCGACGCGGGATCATACGGAAAATCTCCTGTCGGCCTTCGGCGTCCAGGTGCACCGGGAAGCGTTTGGGACCGGCACGCGCATCGCGGTGGAATCCGGCCAGGTGCTCCGCGGCGCGACCGTCCACGTCCCCGGGGACCTGTCGTCGGCGGCATTTCTCATCGCGGCGGCGGCCCTGGTGCCGGGATCCGAGGTCACGGTGACAGACGTGGGCCTGAACGCCACCCGCACCGGGATGCTGCGCGTCCTGAACCGCATGGGCGCACGGGTGCAGCTGGACCGTCTGCGCAGGGTGTCGGGAGAGCTGGTCGGCGACATCACGGTGACGCACGGGCCGCTGGTGGGCGTCGAGATTGAACCGGCCGAGGTGCCGTCCCTCATCGACGAACTGCCGGTGCTGGCGGTGCTGGCCGCCTTTGCCGAGGGGAAGACGCGCGTCCATGGCGCGGCGGAGTTGCGGGTGAAGGAGACGGACCGGATTGCGGCCATCGCGCAGGGGCTGCGGGACATCGGTTGCGAGGTGGACGAGGCGGAGGACGGGTTCACCGTGCATGGTCGAGGCGCCCTTCGCGGCGGCACGGCGGACAGCCGGGGCGACCACCGCATCGCCATGAGCCTCGCCGTCGCGGGTCTCGCGTCGACGATGGGGGTCCGCATCCGGGATTGGGACTGCGTTCAGATCTCATACCCGACGTTCGCACAGACCCTCGCCAAGCTCGGGGCGGAGCTGCGAGAGCAACCTGCGCCCGCGTTGTGACGTCACGGGGCTTTCCGCCGTCCGGTGTGGATCCGGGCGGCGGGGCCAAACGCCCCGTTACATCAGAAAATTGCGTCTTGACAGCGCTTCCATTGTGCGATATGCTGTGAATCGAAGGGTGTTGTGTCTGATTTCTCTCCACTCCTAGCAACGCTTTTGGGAATCTGCCCGGTGCAGATTCCCCCTTTTTTTCTCTCCACATTCCGAGCCGCGCGGAAAGCCCCTGGAATTCCCATTCGAACGGTATACCCCAACCCGGACAAACTCATACTGGAAATGACAAGGATGCGCCGTACCGAAGGTCCGGTGCGGAACGGGGGGATTCGTGTGCGCGCGCTTTTGTATGTGCAGAATGACGGAACCCTCTTGGTGCAATCGGATCACCCGCGCTACGAGGCGGTGCGTCCACTGCTGCTGGGATTTGCGGAAATGGTGCAGCGCATGGAACCGATGCACATCTACCGCATCCGGCCACTCTCGTTGTGGCAGGCGGCCTCCCTCGGGCTGACGGCGCGCGAAATTCTCACCTTTCTGCGAGACCACGCCGCGCACCCGTTGCCGTATGCGCTGCAGCGGATGATCGCCGACGAGATGGCGAAGTGGGGCCGGCTCACCATGCACCAGGGGGCGCGCGGCCGCATCGTGGTGCGCGGCGACGCGGACGCGCTCGACGCCTGCCGGGCGCTGCCCGATCTGATGGCGATGGCGCATGAGGCCCGCGTGGATGGCATCGTGTTCAACGCCCGCGACCGAGCGCGCATCAAGCGAACCCTCGCCGCCTCGGGCTGGCCGGTGGCGGACCTGGTGGGCTACCGGGCGGCGTCCACGCTGTCCTTTGATCTGCGGCCGGACACGCGATTGCGGGACTACCAGGTGGAGGCCGTCCGGCGATTCCTGCAGGACGATCACGACCCCAGCGGGGTGATTGTGCTGCCCTGCGGGGCGGGCAAGACCTTGGTGGGCATCGCCATCCTTCAGGCGCTCGGCCTGCACGCGTTGGTGCTGACACCGAGCGAGACGGCCGCCCGGCAGTGGGAGCGGGAACTTCTGTCGCGGACGACCCTCTCTCGGGATGCGGTGGCGTTGTACGGCGATGATCGGCGGATTGCCCCCATCACCATCACCACCTACCAACGGGTGGCCGCCCGGGACAAACAGGGCAGACGGCGCCATCTGGAGACCTTGACGCGCCACCCGTGGGGCATCGTGGTGTATGACGAAGTGCACGTCTTGCCCGCCCCGCTGTTCCGGTTGGCGGCCGACCTGCAGGGTGCGCGCCGGCTCGGCCTGACCGCGACCCTGGTGCGGGAGGACGGTGCGGAGACCGACGTGTTCAGCCTGATTGGGCCGAAACGATACGAGGTCCCGTGGAAACAGCTCGAACAGGCGGGATACCTGGCCTCGGTCCGCTGCGTCGAACTGCACGTCCCGTTGCCCGCCGCGGTTGCGGCCCGTTACGCGGCGGCGGGGGTGCGCGAAAAGCACCGGATCGCGGCCGCAAACCCCGAGAAAAGGCGGGTCGTCGAGGCGCTGTTGCAGTGGCACCGCGGGGAATCGGCGCTCATCCTCGGCCACTATCTGGATCCCCTCAGCGAGATCGCGGCGGCCGTCGGGTGCCCGCTCATCACCGGATCGACCCCTCAGGCGGAGCGCGAGCAGTGGTTCGAAGGTTTTCGCTGCGGCCGTGTCCGCTGCCTGGCGCTCTCGCGGGTCGCCAACATGGCCGTGGATCTGCCGTCGGCCTCCGTGGCGATTCAGGTGTCGGGCCTGTTTGGGTCCCGCCAGGAGGAGGCGCAACGGTTGGGCCGGTTGCTGCGCCCGCAGACGCAGGAGGGGGTGTTCTACACACTGGTCAGCCGGGGCACCGTCGAGGCGCAGACCGCGAAACACCGCCAGCTGTACCTGGTGGAACAGGGATACTCGTACGAGGTGTATGACAGCGACGAGTACTTGCCGAAAGGAATGGATGACGATGAACCTGTCGGAATGTCTGAGCACCGCTGACATCAGCACCCTGCGCAAGATCACGGACCACTATGGGCTTTCCTGCTCCAAACACTCCAAACTGTCCCTGCTGCAGGAGTTGCTGTACACCTTTCGAAGTGCCAGTTTTCTCGATCCCGCCATCGCCCGTTGGCAGGCGGGCCGGGATGAGGCGATGATCCGGCTGTGTCTGGAGACGCGCAACCGCTTCTCCGCGGAGGAACTGCGCGGCATCTTCCAGTCGTGCGGCGGTGAATCCGTCATCCAGGCCGCGATGGAAGAAGGGTGGCTGTTTCCGAGCACCCGGTACCACGGACGGTTGTTCTACTACATCCCCGAGGAGATTCACGCGGCCATGCGACGCCACCTGGTGGCTCGCTTCCTGCAGAACCTGGCCACGGACCGGGAGGGACCGCTCCTGTACCAGGACGAGGGATTCGCCCTCGTCCGCGACCTTGACGTCTTTCTGGAATACGTGCGCCATCACACGGTGCCCCTGACGACGGGCGGCAGCATGTACAAGCGCAATCTCACACAGGTGCTCGAGCTGTTGGAGATTCGCGAGGAACCCCTGCAGGGCGGGTGGCGGTTCGGATACGGGCGCCGGTTTCACGATTACCCGGACCGGTTGGCGTTGCTCTACGACTACGCATACAGCGCGAAGCTCGTCATCGAGGGGGAGGACGGATACCTGCATGCCGCCGAGGACCTGGAGGACTGGTACGGACTCACCGAACTCGAGCGGGCGCGTTCTCTGATGCGGTTTTACATCAACCTGTACCGTCGGCCCATCGCGCGCCTGCCACAGGTCGTCCATCTCATCGGCCACGCGGCCATGGATTGGCTCCAGTGCGACCAGACGCTCGCGGCGCTGGCAGACCTGGTCACCCCCTACTACTACGACGACCGCGCGCAGGTCTGGCGTGTGCGCATCCTCAAAATGCTGATGCATCTGGGTCTCATCCGCATCGGCCAGGACGACGCGGGAAGCGAGTGGTTTCAAATCACGAAACTCGGTCAACAATTAATTACACCGGATGCTTTACCAGCCACCCCGGACCAGACCCGGGAGCGCCAGCGGATTCTCATCGTGCAACCCAATTTCGACATCGTCGTCACGGGGGATCAACCGATGGTGACCGCGGAGTTGGCGGCGTTCACCGACCTGCGGCAGGCGGGGGCCATCCGAATCTACCGGTTGACCGAAGCGAGTGCCCGCCGCGGTCTGGCGTCCGGAGGGCGGGTGTCCGCCTGGCTGGCGTTCCTCAACCAACATGCGCAGACACCGGTTCCGGGGAACGTCGAGCGGACCCTGCTGGAATGGGGGCGAGCACAGGATCAACCGATGGCAGGCGGAACGAGTCTGACCAGTTGATCCCCGGTGGCCAGCGCCGCGCCCGGACGAGGGTCGGACACAAATTGGAAGACCGAGCCCCGGACGGGCAGCAGGAAAAATTCGCGTGCCGGTCGAATAAAATACTCGAAGAATTCACACGGCACCATCGTGGCAGGGGTGAGGTTGTGGACGTGCTGGACCACCGGATATTCGGCTACAACCAATCAGGGAGGAGACGGCAATGGGCAACACCGTAACGGTCGCCGAAAAAAAACACTTTCTGCGTTGGTTTTTGTCGAATTACCAGCTTCAAAGTCGGGAAGCGGAGATGTTGATCCGCTACATGATGACCCGTGAAAGCGTCCTGCGCAGGGTGCACTTCGTCGACAGCTTCCGGCAACTGCCCCGGGTCATCGTGGTGTCCACGACCTGCGTACAGGCCGCCCCCTTCCGCTACTACCGGCGTAACAAACCGGTCTCGACGGATGTGGAACAGGCATTCCTCGACCTGTACCAACACCCGGATGAAGACGTGTACGTCAACCTCTATTTCAAAGACCGGGCCACCAGCGCCGCGTATTCCGCCGTGCTGGAGGAGATCGCGCCCGCCGAACTGGAACCCGCGGTCAGGGAGCTGATCACCATGCAGGCGGAGTGGGTGATTGAACAGGCGGTGCGCAACTATCAGCGTGAACATCTGATGCGCGCCGTGGACGACGCCCTGGATCGCGGCGACCGGGAGGCGTTCCTGGAAGCCAGCCGGCGGCTGATTGAGTTCGACTCGAACACCTCCGCATCGGTCTTGGGTTGACACGGTCCTCGACCGAACCGCTGTGGGGCGGGAGCGCTTGTCGCTCCCGTCTGTCTTCTCTCCGTTTCTTTTCCCCATGATCCGCCGGAAAATGCGCGTTTGAAACCTGGCGTCCCCGACGCCCACCCGAGGGCACCCGCAGGCCGCAGGCCCGCGATTGTGCGGATCCCTTCCGGTGTGCTACGTTGAGCAGGTGGAAGGCGGGGATCTGCGTGCGATTCGAACACCTTACGCCCAATCAGTTCACGTCGATTCAGTCCCAATACGACACCGTGTTGGCCCATGCGGCGAGTCCGCATCCGCTCGATCCCGCCGTCGCCCATCTGGCCGCGCTGTGGATTGGTGACCATCTCACAGAGCGCGTGGCACAGCGGTTTCGGGGGCGCGTGGCGATGTGGCCGCTCGGCCCAACCTGGTGGTGCAGGCCGTCCGATCCCATATGGTTGGCGGAGGTCCGCCGTTCGTTTCCGTACCCGAGCCGCTTCGGAGTCCTCGTCACGGATCGGCTGCTGGTGAAGGACGCGTTGACGATCCCGGATGCCGACGGCGTGCCGTGGGTGCTCTTCGATTGGCATCGCTGGTTGCAGCGGCGGGTCGATCCCTCCCGCCGGGCGGAGGCGTGGGCATACCTTTCGCACGCCTGTCCGGCGTACGAAGGCTCGCCGGAACGCAGGCGCCTCGGCCTTCCCGAAGAGATGTTGACGGCCATGGCCAGGGAGGGCAATCGCCTCTTTGGCGCCCTGGAGTCCGCCCTGGCGGATCGGATTCAGGCGCTGTGGAATACAACTGGAAAACCGGGGCAAGCTGATCGGTGAACACCATGTCCCAGCCCGCATCCTGTGACAGGGTTATGACGAATTGTCGAAACTGAATCCTTTGAAGTCTACCGAAGCGTTGGCATTGCTTGACACAAGAAAGCTGCCGGGCATAAGATTCAATTGTGCAGCTGGTGCCCGGTCTACATAGTTTTCGTTCGCATCGTCGCGCGGGCAGTCTGAAAAGTGGCACACAGGGTGCGGGATGGAGGTCAGGAGGGGCCGTCGTTGTCCGACTTCCAGCAAAGAGCATCGCATGACGAACCGTCCGGGTTGAGCCGGCGTCAATTCTTGACCTATGCCCTGGGCGGCACCGGGGCGTTCATGGCATCCCTGGTCGCCGTCCCCTTCGTTGTGGAAACCCTGGATCCGATTCGCCGGGGTGGCGCGAACCGTTTCGTCAATTCCGGCCACAAGGTGTCGGAATTTAATAAAACGCTTCCACAACTGGTGGAATTTCGGGCACACCGGGATGATGGCTGGAACTCCGCGGACATCCCGTCGCGCACATGGGTCATCCTTCAACCCGACGGCACCCCGTTGGCGATGTCGCCCATCTGCACGCATCTGGGTTGCCAGGTCAACGGTACGCTGGGGCCGGATGGGAAGCCCGCGCCCGCTCAGGATGGACAGTGGTGGTTTCACTGCCCCTGCCACGGAAGCAAATACACGGTGTACGGGATCCAGTCTCCGGGATCCCCGGCACCCCGCCCGCTGGACGTGCATACAGTCAAGGTGGACGAGGCCGGCTACCTGTACTTGGGACCGCTGCAACAACGGAACAGCTCGGGGCAGGTGATATCGTAGACATGTTAAAAAAGGCGTACGACTGGATCGACGAACGACTGAACGTGACGCCGTTGTGGCGGGACGTGGCGGATCACGAGGTGCCGGCCCACGTGAACCCCGCCATCAAGATGTCCGCCTTTGTGTACTGCTTCGGCGGCCTCACGTTTCTGGTCATCACCACGCAGATCCTGTCGGGCATGTTTCTGGCGATGTACTACACGCCGGACATCACCAACGCGTGGTACAGTGTGCGCTACATCACCGACGAGGTGCTGCTCGGCAATGTCGTCCGGGGCATGCACTTCTGGGGCGCCAGCCTGGTCATCATCATGATGTTTTTGCACATGCTGCGCGTCTTCTTCACCGGTGCCTACAAAAAGCCGCGCGAGATGAACTGGGTTGTGGGCGTGCTGATCTTTTTCGTCGTCCTCGGCTTCGGGTTCACCGGCTACCTGCTCCCGTGGGATCAGAAGGCCTACTGGGCGACCGCCGTCGGCGCGCAGTTGGCAGGTTCGATTCCTTGGATCGGGCCGTACATTCAGACCCTGCTGCTCGGCAGTCACACCGTCGGCGCGCTGACGCTCACGCGCTTCTTCGCCATTCACGTGTTCTTCCTGCCGGCCGCGCTCCTGGTGTTGCTGGCGCTGCACTTCATCATGATCCGCGCGCAACACATCGCCGGTCCACTGTGAGGCGCGCCGTCGCGGTGAAGACCCGAGAACGCTGAGCGAGGAGGGGACATCTTGGCTGCTGGAGGCGAACGGATTCCCGGTACCCCGAGGTATCGGCATCATCACCTGAAGAATCCGGGGACCGAGCCATTCATTCCGAACTTCCTGCTGAAAGAATGGATCGCCGGTTCGGTATTCCTGCTGGCATTCATGCTCTGGGTCGTGTTCAATCCGGTCGACCTCGGGTCGAAGGCCAATCCGGACGATACGTCGTTCATCCCGGTGCCCGACTGGTACTTCCTGTTTTTGTATCAGCTCCTGAAGTACTTTCCGGGAGACAACGAGTTGTTCGGGACCATCCTCGTACCCATGGTCGGTGCGCTGCTGTTGCTCTTCGCGCCCTGGTTGGACACCAAGAAGACGCGCCACCCGTACAAGCGTCCGTTGGCGACGGCGGGCATGGTGTTGACCACGTTCCTCGTCATCTGGTTGACCAACGAGGCGGCGGTGCAACACGCGGCCGAGGTCGCCGCGGCGAGCGGCCAGGCGTCTCCGGGACTGCCGGTGATCCCGAAGATTGAAGCGTCCCAGATCCACCTGGTGGACACCTCGGATCCCGGTTATCAACTGTTCCAGAACACCTGCGCCAACTGCCATGGACACAGCGGTGAAGGCGGAGCGGGTCCGCCGATCTATGCCATCGGCAAATACTGGGACGCGAAAAAATTGTACGATTTCATCGAGAACCCGGTTGGCGGCATGCCGAAAAAAGGCACGCTGTCGAGTGACGACGACGTCAAGAAGGTCGCCGACTGGCTCGCAAAACAAAAGGGTTGACCGTACAACCGTACACCGGGTCACCCGGCTGCACGAACCCCCGGCACCGTCCGCGACGGCGCCGGGGGTTTTCATTCCGGATGAAATGGGGTCGGGCCCGCCAGGGCAAGACCGCCCCATCCGCGGGCGAGCCGATTCAGCCGATTCAGCGGCCGGTTCAGCGGGTGAATCCCTCGCCGAGCACCTCGTGAACGTCGTTGACCACGACGAAGGCGCGGGGGTCCGCCTCCTGGACGATCTGCTGCACGCGGACGACCTCCTCCCGGGACACGACGCAGTAGACCACCTGTCGCCGGGTCCCGGTGAACCCCCCGATGGCCTGGAACAGGGTCGTGCCGCGCTCCAGCTGACGGTGGATGGCGGAGGCGATGGCCTCCGGTTTGTCCGATACGATGGTCAACGCTTTCCCGCGCCGGGTTCCTTCGATGACAAAGTCAATGACCCGGCTCGCCACGAACAGGGCGACCAGCGAATACATCGCGGTCTCCCGCCCGATGAGCACCGCGACAATGCCGATTACCAAGACGTCGATGGAGAACAGGGTGCGGCCCATGCTCACGCCCAACCGGTGCCGGACCAGCCGCGCGATGATGTCCGATCCGCCGGTGGTGGCGCCGGATCGAAAGATGAGGCCCAATCCAAAGCCGGTGACCACCCCGGCGTACAGCGCCCCGAGCAGCGGATCGTGCGTCGGGAGTTGAATCCGCGCCGTCAGGGAGCTGAATACCGACACGGCCACCACCCCGCCGGCCGTCAGGACGATGAACTGATGGCCGAAGACGCGCCAACCGATCCACAGAAGCGGGATATTCAGCAGGAAGAAGGTCAGGCCCAGCGGCCAATGCAACAGGTACAGCAGCAACAGCGAGATGCCGACAAATCCGCCCTCCGCCAGGTGATTGCTGACCAAAAAGGCGTTCAGTCCGACGGAATAGATGAGCGCACCCGCGGCGATGGACAACCACGTCCACACCCATCGGGGCATCGCCAGCCTGGCCATCCGCGGTGCCACACCCCCTCACGGAAGCGTTGGTCCAGTCCGTGCTGCCCCATTATACGGAACCGTTCACCCGCGTGGCAACTTTTGGCGCGGCCACAACAGAGCCAGGATCAATCCCACGCTGAGCCATCCGAACAGCGTGTAGGCGTACCGCACGACGGCGCTGAACCCCACCTGGCTGACCGAGTAGGCGAGCAGCAGAACGACCGCCGTCAACGCGATGTTGCGCCAGCGGCTCTGCGTCTCGAGTTGCGCGGTCAGCGCGTACAGGTCTCCGACGAGGGTGGAGTACACCTCGGCCCACAGCACGAACACGTAGCCCCACTGCATGGCGGGCCCCAGGTGTTCCGCCACGTAGGCCATCGGGAGGTCGTATCCGAGCGCGTGCGGATAGTAGGTGTGGAGCGTGAAGGTGACGGCGATCAGCATCGCGGCGAGCCCGACGGCGCCGAGGATCGCCCCCTGGCGGAGCGTGGTCCGGTCGCGCACGTCCGCGCCGAGCGGAAGCAGGACGCCCGCCGACAGGCCGATGTTGAACGCGGCGTAGAGAACGGCCGACAGCCACGCACGAAGATCAAAGCCGCCCAGGGCGGCTCCGCTCGTCCACGCGGTCCGCCACCCGCACAGGTGCCAGGTGTGCCAGGCGGCGAACAGCACAAAACCACACATGACGGGGACGATCACGGTGTTGGCCCGCAGGATCCCGCGGATGCCCCAGAGTACGGTGACGAACGTGATCGAGAGCGTCGACAGCGCGCCCGCCTGGTAGGACCAGCCGAGCCGCTCGCGAAACAGGGCGCCGGACCCGGCGATCATGGCCACCGTCACCCCGAACAGCATCGTCAGCACCAGCGCGTCGAGCAGGGTCGTCCACCCCGGCCCGAACAGGCGCTGGTTGAGCTCATGGTACGACCGCACCCCCCACTTCGCACCCAATTCCATCAACCGGTATCCCAACCACGCGAACAGCACGAACGTCAGGGCGACGGTGAGGTACGCCCAGTTGCCGTACCGCGCGAAAAACTGAAACACCTCCTGACCGGACGCGAAGCCCGCTCCGACCACGGTGCCGATGTACGCGCAGCCGACCTGAAACGACAGCCAACCCTGGCGCAACGCGGATCCCCCCTCCTCACAGCATATGTCCGGTTTGTCCCGACATGCCGCGTCCGCCGGGCATGTCCCACGGCTCGTCCCTATATACATAGAACCAGCGGTCGTCCGAACGACGGGGCCGTGAGAGAAAGGTGGGAGAGGAGGTGAGCACATGACGCATCTGCAAGCCATCGTGCTCGGCGCGGTGCAGGGAGTGACCGAGTTTTTGCCGATCTCGAGCTCCGGGCACCTGGTGCTGCTCCAAAAGCTGTGGCACATCTCGGGAGATTCGCTGCTGTTCATCACCCTGTTGCACCTGGGCACCCTGGTCGCCGTGGTATGGGCGCTGCGCAAGGAGGTGTGGTGGCTCGTCCGCCACCCCGGTTCCTGGCCCGCCCGGATGGTGCTCCTGGCCCTCATTCCGACGGCCATGGTGGGCGCGGTGTTTGAGGAGGTCTTCGAGGATCTGTTCGAGAGCGGGGTCACCCTGGGCCTCGAGTTCATCATCACGGGGATCATCCTGTGGTGGATGGACACCGCGCCGGCCGGAAAGAAGACGGAGGAGACCATGCGTCCGGCCGACGCGCTGTGGATCGGCACCCTCCAGGGGATGGCCATCCTGCCCGCGCTGTCGCGGTCGGGCCTGACCATGGCCGCCGGACTGTGGCGAGGGATGGATCGGGAGGCGGCGGGGCGATTCTCCTTCCTTTTGTCCATCCCGGCGATTCTCGGTGCCACCTTGGTCGAGCTGGAGGAGATCTGGGAGCATCCGGCGGCGATGGGGACCCTCCCTTGGGCGCAAATGCTCAGCGGTGCGGCGGCCGCCGTGATCGCCGGGTACATCTCGGTCCGTGCAACCCTCTGGCTGCTGCGCCGGGCTCAGATGAAATGGTTCGCCTGGTACGTCTGGATCCTGGCCGAGTTCGTCCTGATTGATCAGCTGTTTCACAACCGCTGGTTTCCGCCGCTGTGGTAGGCGGCGGGCCGGCGGGGCGTGCGGGGTGAAGCGGCAGGTCGGGGGGAATCCATCCTCCGAGAGGGCCGAGGGGTTTGTGCAGCGCACCGACCCCTCGGTGTTTTCACCGGGGGGTGGCGGGACAGGCGGCGCAACGGGGCGGGAATTGGGGATGCCGCGACGACGAACCCCGGGCGGTACGCCCGGGGTTCGTCTGGGTGGCGGTTCCCACATCCGGCGGGATCGAGGGTTCGTCAGACGCGGTTCATCTTGACCCGCCACGCAATGACCCGGGTGCGGCGGATCAGGTACAGCGCGACGGAGAGGAGGAGCAGCCCGCCAAAGAGCCACAGCCAGGTGGTCAGGCCGGTGGCCATCACCTGCCACCACGGTGCCCCGGTCTGAGCCGCCTGCATCGACGCGATCGCCGGGACCACGTGCGCCAGGGCCGCGGTGGCCGGTTTACCAAGGCCGGTGAACCAGAGGAGGACGGTCAACAGCGCGGCCAGCACGCCGTGGGCGAATCGGGCCAGGAAGTACGGGGTCATGCGGATGTCGGTGTTGGTGATGACACTGGCGACCTGCGCGTGCACCGCGAGGCCGCTCCACGCGACGATCCCGCTGACGACGGCCACCCGCTGCAGAAGCGGCGCCCCGTCGACCGAGGCCGCCTGGGCGCTCCCGATGTCGATCTCGAGGATCCCCGCCAGGGTCGGATTGACCAGGCCGCCGTGGATGCCGAGCAGGTGGTAGATGGCGGCGATCGGCAATCCAAGAATGGACAGGATGCCGGACAGGCGGAGGATCTCAATCATCACGGCGAAGAACACGATGAAGCCGGCGATCATGAACAGCGTCATCATCGACTCCGTCACGGCTTCGCGCAGGAGCTTTCCAAACGGGCGGCCGTCCTCAGCGCGCGCGCGGGGGATCTCGCGCAGCGCGCGGATGAAGATGTTGCCCTTGGCCCTCGCCTCGTCCCGCCGCGCCTCCTGGTCACCCCGGCCCCAGAACTTGAAGCTGACACCGACCAGAAACGCCGCGATGTAGTGCGCGACGGCGATGAGCACGCCCAGCTCGGGGGATTTGAACATGCCGACGGCGACCGCGCTGATCATGAACAGCGGATCCGCCGTGTTGGTGAACGCCAACAGCCGCTCGCCCTCGATGCGCGTGCACATCCCGGATTCCCGGAACCGGGCGGTGATCACGGCGTCCATCGGGTAGCCCGCCGCGAGCCCCATGGACAGCGCGAACGCGCCGATGCCGGGGACGCTGAACAAGGGCCGCATCAACGGTTCGAGCAGAATCCCGAGTCCGTGCACCACCCCGAGTCCCATCATCAGCTCGGAGAGAATGAAGAACGGCAGCAGGGAAGGAAAGACGACATCCCAGAACACGCGCAGGCCACTGATGCCGGCCTCAAAACCCGGCTTGGGATAAACGACCAGTGCGACGCAGAAGATCACGACGGCCAGCCCCAACAGATAGGTTGACAAGTGTCGAGTCCGCGGTGGATTCACAGTGTCATCTCCTTTGAGCGGAGTTGTCCCCTGGATGGTCCATAACATCATATTGGCCGGGCTCTTTGTTTATGTTCGCCGGCCGCCCGGGCGTTTGTCTGGCGCGGCGTGATGTAGTAAGGTAGGGGCGAGTGCGTTTTGCGAACGAACCTCCGCCGGACCCGATGGGACATGCGGTGTGAAGTCGGATGGGGCCTGGTGGCCGAGGGAGGGATGCGGGTGGCACGCACGCTCCGCGAGATGCAGACGGAGGTGGACGCGTACATCGGGCAATTCCGGGAGGGGTACTTCTCCCCGATGACGCTCGTGGTCCGCCTCGCCGAAGAATTGGGGGAGCTGGCGCGGGAGGTCAACCACCAGTTTGGGGAAAAGCCGAAAAAGCCGGATGAACCGGAGGGCAGCATCGCCCTGGAACTGGGGGATCTGATGTTCGTCATCACCTGTCTGGCCAACCGCCTGAACATCGATCTCGATCAGGCGTTCACGGCCGTGATGGACAAGTTTCAAACGCGGGATCGGGATCGCTGGACGCGCGTCTGAATCCGACGCGGCCGATCCCGCGCTGGCCATGCCGCCATGGCGCGGCGGCGGGGCGAGCACGCGGGCGAAGGTACAATCCCTCCACTTTGCCTCGCATACGATGGCAGCGGGAGGTGGCGGCCATGCTCGGGGAACGTTGGTTGAAGGTGGCGTTCTCGTATCTGTATATCCGGGATTTCGATCGCGCCATGGAGGCGTTCCGGAGGGCCATCGCCTGTGAGCCGGACAACCCGGCCTGTTACTTCCACGGCTCCGTGACCGCGCTGCGCAACGAGGACTGGGAACCCGCCCTGGCCTGGGCCGAGGCGGCCGCCAGGCTCGCCCCGGACAACGTACTGTATCAGGAACACCTTTGCCGCGTCCGGGCGCTGTGGGCACAACGGCAGACGGCGGACGAGGCGGCCGCCGGCGCCGATTCCCCCAACACCCCACAGACGGCACAGACCCCCGAGGGGGGCGCGATTGAAAAGGAGGAATGATCTTGGCGGATCACCATCGCATCACGGTCGCCGTCGCCGGCGCCGGCGGCAGGATGGGGACGGAGGCCGTCCGCGCACTGGCGGGCGATCCGCGGTTTGAGCTCGCCGCCGTATTGGTCCGCGACGCCGGACAAGCCCGGACATCTGGTCGGTTCTCCTGCCCGGTGTACGACGACCCGGAACACCTCCTGATGGAGGTTCACCCCGACGTCTGGCTGGATCTCACCGACGCCCGCAGCGTCGTCGGCCACATCGACCGCTGCATCTCCTTCGGCGTCCGCCCCGTCATCGGCGCCACCGGGTACACCCAGGCGGATGTGGCGCGTTGGGACGAGGCGTGCCGCCGCCAGGGCATCGGCGGGATCGCCGCGCCCAACTTCGCCATCGGGGCCCTGCTGATGATGCGCTTCGCCGCGGAAGCCGCGCGGTTTTTCAAACGGGCTGAGATCATCGAACTCCATCACGACCAGAAGCGGGACGCCCCGTCGGGGACCGCGCGCCGGACGGCGGAGCAGATGGCGCAGCAGCGCCGGGAGGCGGCGGCCGGCCCCTCCGCCGCTCTGGATGAGGGGACGCCCCCGGCGTCCGCGGAATCTTTGGCGCGGGGCCTGGCTTATCACGAGATCCCCATTCACAGCGTTCGCCTGCCCGGACTGGTGGCACACCAGGAGGTGATCTTCGGCGGGGAGGGCGAGGTGTTGACCATCCGCCACGATTCCCTGTCGCGCCAAAGCTTCATGCCCGGTGTGCTGCTCGCCTGCGCCCGTGTGCGCGAGTTGACGGGCATGGTCTATGGCCTCGAACACCTCTTGTGGTAAGGAGGAATGGCATGAACATCGCCCTGATTGCCCACGACCGCATGAAGGACAGCCTGGTCAACTTCGTGATCGCCTATCGGCACATCTTTGCGCAGGCGACGCTGTACGCCACCGGGACCACCGGCCAGCGGATCGCCGACGCGACCGGCCTCACCGTGCACCGCGTGCTCTCGGGTCCGCTCGGCGGGGACCAGCAGATTGGCGCGCGCATCGCGGAGGACGTCATCGACATGGTCGTCTTTCTGCGCGATCCGCTGACGGCACAGCCGCACGAACCGGACATCACGGCGCTGCTGCGCCTGTGCGACGTGCACAACGTCCCCGTCGCCACCAACCTGGCCACCGCCGAGGCGTTGTTGCGCGGGCTGGAACGAGGCGATCTCGATTGGCGCCGAGTCCTGCACGACCCATCGGACGCCGACAGCCGGTGACGGGAGGGGGAGAGGGTGCGCATCGGCATCAGCTGTCACCCGGCGCTCGGGGGATCCGGCGCGTTGGCCGCCGAACTGGGGAAGGGGCTGGCCCGCCGCGGTCACGAGGTCCACTTCATCGTCACCGACATCCCCTTTCGGCTGGGGGCCTTTCATCCCCGCATCCAGGTCCACGAGGTGGACACGATGCCCTATCCGGTGTGGCGCACGCCCCCGCTCGACCTGGCGCTGGCCGCCTGGATGGCGAGGGTGGCGGATCAACACGCGCTCGATGTGCTGCACGTCCACTATGCGCTTCCGTTCGCCGTCTGCGCCTGGCTCGCCCGGGCGATGGCGGGGCGGCGAGTCCCCGTGGTGACGACCCTTCACGGCACCGATGTGACGGTGCTCGCCGAGGATCACACCTGGCATGAGCTGATCCGCTTCGGCCTGGTGCACAGCGACGCCGTCACGGCCGTAAGCCGCGATCTGGCGATGCGCACGAAGGAGCGGTTTCATCTCGAGGGGCCCATTCACTGCATCCATAACTTCATCGATCCGCGGGTGTTCCACCCGGCAGAAGTTGCGCCGCTTCGGGATGAGCTGGCCCCGGGCGGAGAGCGGATCCTGCTCCACGTCTCCAACTTCCGTCCGGTGAAGCGGGTCGCCGACGTCCTGCACGTGTTCGCGAAGGTGCGCCGGGGAATGCCGGCGCGGTTGGTGATGGTGGGGGAAGGGCCCGACGAGTGGGAGGCGCGCCGCCTGGCTCACGCGCTCGGCGTGGCAGAAGACGTGGTGTTTCTCGGCAAGCAGGAGGATGTGGTTCCGCTGTATCAGGTGGCGGACCTGTTTCTCCTCCCGTCGCGCCAGGAGAGCTTCGGCCTGGTGGCGCTCGAGGCGATGGCGTGCGGGGTCCCCGTGATCGCCAGCGATGCCGGCGGCCTGCCCGAGGTGGTGGTGCATGGACAGACCGGATATCTCCGCCCGGTCGGCGATGTGGAGGGCATGGCGGCGGACGCCCTCGGTCTCCTGCAGAATGACCGAGCCCATCGCCGGATGCGTGAACAGGCGGCCGACTGGGCGCGGACGGCCTTCTCCATCGAAGAGAAGCTGGACGAGTACGAACGGTTGTACGAGTCCGTCCTGAAGGAGGCACCCGCATGACGAGCGTGCCCGGCGGAGAGGGGTGGCCCGCGCATGTGGCACAGGTGCTCGACACCCTCGCCCAAGCGGGGTTTCAGGCGTACGTGGTGGGGGGCTCCGTGCGCGACCAGCTGCTCGGCCGGCCCTGCCATGACCACGACGTGGCCACCGACGCCACTCCGGATGCGGTGATGGCGCTGTTCCCCCGGCACGTGCCGACCGGGCTGCGCCACGGGACGGTGACGGTGTTCGCCGACGCCGCGCCGGATGAGCCCGTGGAGGTCACCACGTTTCGGATTGAGGACCGGTACTCGGACGGCCGCCGCCCGGATTGCGTCCGGTTCACCGGCCGGCTGGAGCTGGATCTCGCCCGCCGCGATTTCACCATCAACGCCATGGCCATGGATCGCGCCATGCGTCTGGTCGACCCGTTCGGCGGTGCGGACGATCTCGCTCGCCGAACGGTGCGCTCAGTCGGGGACCCGGACGAGCGGTTTTGCGAGGACGCCCTGCGGATTCTGCGCGGGCTGCGCTTGGCGGCGGAGCTTGGATTCTCCCTCCATCCCGCCACCCGATCCGCCATGGAGCGCCAGGCCAAGCGGTTGCGTCACATCTCGCTCGAGCGCATCGGCCAGGAGATGGCGCGCATCGCGGCGGCCGATTGGGGTTCCATCGCCCGCGAATTGGCCACCGGACCGTATCTTACGATGTTGCCGCCGCCGTTCGCGCAATTGCGGGCGGGCTTGGCTTTACTCGCCGGGCAGCCGGAGCATCTGGCCGGATGGAACCAGGTGGTGCGCCGGACACCGGCCTGGACCGGGGAGGAACGGCAGGCGGCGAGCCTGGCCGTGTGGGTCCGCGCCGCAGGCGGCACGCCCGCGATGGCCAGCGCGCTGGCGAAGGGAATCCGCTGGCCGGGCCGCGTCGCGCGCCTTGGTGCGGCGATTGTGGCGGCACTGGCCGAGGACCTGGCCCAGGCGCCGCCGGCGGCGTGGCGGCTTGCGCTGTGGCGCCACGGTCCGCAGGCGCTCGGCATGGCCTGCCGGGTGCTCGACTGGCGGGAGGATCCCCTGGGCCCGCCGCTGCGCTGGAGTCGCTTTGAGGAGATGCGGCGGACGATGCCGCTGTGGAACCTCGGGGATCTGGCGGTGGACGGCCGCGCGCTGGCGGCCCTGGGCCTCGCCGGCGAGGCGATTGGCCGGATGAAGCACCGGTTGGCGGAGGCGGTGCTGACCGGCGAGGCGCCGAACGACCCATCCGCCCTGTTGCAGCTGGCGCGGACGCTTCTCGAGCGTCCGCCAATTCGAACGGAAGGAGAAGGCCGATGCGAGACGTGAGAGACCGCGACCTTCCGCAGGACCCCGCGGCCGATCCGCGCGAGGCGGTCGCCGAGGCGCTTTTGGCGGCGGACGGCGCCTTTGTTTCCGGCGAGGCGTTGAGCCGGCGGACGGGCGTCTCCCGGACGGCCATCTGGAAACACGTCAAAGCGCTGGAGGCGCAGGGATTCGTCATCGAGTCCGTTCCGCGCCTCGGCCACCGCCTGAAATCCGCGCCGGACGAGGCTCGGCCGCTGCTGGTTCGCCGATACCTGGCGCCGGGGATCGTGCTCGGCCGGGCGGGGGTGTGGGTGGACGAGATCGACTCCACCAACCGCTTGGCCAATGCGTATGCGCAGTCAGGCGCTCCGCACGGTTTTTTTGTGGCCGCGGGCCGGCAGACCGGCGGGCGCGGCCGGCGGGGCCGCGCGTGGTTCTCACCGGCGGGGGGACTGTGGTTTTCCCTGGTGTTGACGCGCCCGCTTCCCCTGCGCCGCGCGCCGGAGCTGACGCTGCTCGCGAGTGTGGCGGTGCGGCGGGCGATCGCCAAATCCGCCCAGGTGGCCCCGGACATCAAGTGGCCCAACGACCTGTTGCTCCACGGCCGAAAGCTGTGCGGGATTCTGGCGGAGATCCGGGCCGAGGGCGAGATGGTGGAGCGGGCCGTGATCGGGATCGGCATCAACGTCAACATCCCAGGGGAGGCCTTCCCGGAGGACCTTGTCGTCCGGGCGACGTCCCTTTTGGCCGAGACCGGGCGGACGATCTCCCTGCCCGCCCTGTGCGCCGAGGTGTGCAACGCGTTCGATCCGCTGTATCACCGGCTCGTTGAGCACGGAGAGGGCTTCGCCCGCGTGATGGACGAGTGGACCGCCTCCTGCGCCACCCTCGGCCAGTGGGTTCGCGTCGACACCCCGCGCGGCGTTCTGGAAGGTCAGGCGTCGTCCGTGGACGAAACGGGCGCGCTGGAGCTGATCCTTGCCGATGGACAGCGCGTTCGCGTCCACACCGGTGAGGAGCTGTTTTCCGATTGAGGACACGGACATCCGGTTGTGGAAATTCGTACATACTTCCCCGACGGGCCGTGCACGCTACGGACAAAGGGGGAGTGGCGCGTGTTTGACGCAGGATTCGCTTTGCTGTTCCGCGCCGTGGACCGGATCCGCAAACAGCTGGAGACGGCGGATGCCGACCTTCGCCGGTATCTGGCCGAGGAGCTGTCCTGCCTGCGGCAGTTGGGGGAACAGTACATCGATCACTGGATGACCCTCGAGGAGCAGATCGCCGACCTCATCCACACCTACGATCTCGACGACGAACAAGAGTCCGCGGTCGCCGAGAGTCCGGCGATGCACGTGCAGGGCGGCCAGACCACCGCCCCTGGTCCCAGTCGGACTGCGCACGGACACGCCCTGCCGCCGTCCACGGGGCCGGCGGTCCGCATTCCGGCCGGGCAGGGACATCCTTCCCATCCCCAGACCGCGCCCGTCTGGGCTCAGCTGGGGTTCTCCGAATCCCCCCAGGTGTCCGTTTCCTTTCGCAAAGGGCTGGGATACTTCGACCTTGCGATGTTTCAGGACGCCGCCGACATGCTGGAGCAGGCGGTGGCCGATGAGGACCAGCCCATGGCCCGGTTGTATCTGGCCGCGGCCTACGCCGCGCAGGGACGGGGAGACGACGCCATGGCGCAGCTGGATGGGCTGCGCAAATACGTGACGGATCCCCTGGTCGCCTGCGCTGTCCTCGAGATTGAGGCGCAGGTGCATCTCATGAGCGGACGCACGGAATTGGCGCTGCAGGCGCTCTCCCGCGTCACCGCCATTCTCCCCAAGTACCCGGACGCCTGGTTCAACCTCTCGCTCTGCTACGCCCAACTCGACGATCTCGACGCCGCCGAGCGATGCGCCGCCATCGCCGCCCGGATGGATCCCCGGGATGCGGAGGCGTGGTACGTCCTGGCGGCCATTCAGTTTGTGCGCCGCCGATACGACGCGGCGGAGGAAACCTGCCGGGAGGCGCTGGCCCGTCATCCGCGGCATGCGGACCTGATGTTGCTCGCCGCTCACCTGCACCGCGTGCGCGGGGACTGGGACGCCTGCGCAAAGGCCTGCCGAAACATCCTTCGAACCCATCCGGCGGAGGGCGCGGCCTGGTCGCTCCTGGCGTGGGTCCGCCTCCTGCAGGGCCGGTTGGAGGAGGCCGCGGCCATATTAAAACGGCGGATCGCCCTGTGTCGGGACGACGCCTCCGCGATGGTGCAGCTCGGCGTGGTGCTGATGTTGGCCGGTGACCCCGAGCGGGCGGAGAAAGTGTTGACCCATTGCCTCGCGAAACATCCGAACAAGACGCTGGTCTGGATTGCCCTCGGCAAGGTGAGTCTGGATTGCGGCGACCATCGCAAGGCGCACACACGGTTTCTGCGTGCGGCCAAGGACGCCCGCCCGGCGGTCCGCCGGCTGGCGCTGTACTGGTACGGGCGCGCCATGCTCGACGCGGGATGCCCCAAGGAGGCCGAGAAGTACCTCAAGGCCGCCCACGCCTGGGGCGCGCCCAACGCGGCCATCCTGTCGGCGTTGGCCGAAGCCGCGCAGGCCCTCGGACGTCCGTTGGAAGCGGAGAAATGGCAGGACAAGATGCGGACGCTCGAATCCACCACCCCGTGAATGGACGGAGCTCGCCGCCGCCCCGCGCGCTCTGATACAATGGATGGGATAAAGCGCAGTGCAGGGGGAGACATTCGGGTGGAGGTCGTCGTGATTGCGCCGAATGCCGGACGGGATCCGGCCGCATCCTGGTTGGCGTTCGCCCTCTGGCGGGACGGGCGATGGGTGGGCGAACCCGAGCGCGTCCCGTTGGCCATTCGCCCGGGCCGCCCGGGCGATGACACCCTCGATTTGCGGTGGGCGGCCATCGAGGAGCGCCTGGCCGCGGCCACCGTGGCCGTTCCCAACGCCAAGCGATGGGCGGCGACGGCGCAATGGGCGGACGAGGTGGGCGTTTTCTGGCCGCAGGTCCAGGAAGTCCTGGACATTGGACAACTCGCGCGCATCCTCTCTCCCGCGCTTCTCGATGCCCGCCGACCGCCATCCGCCGGCCGGGCGGACGACGGGATGCAGGGCGTGCGCGAGATCTGGGACGGATTGGTCCAGCGCGCGCTGTTGCTGCCGGTGGAGACCCTGCGGCAGATGACGCACATCGCGGCCATGCTGTCGCGTCCGCTGGCGGACTGGTTCCAGTGGGCGGCGGAAACGAGAATGGAGACGTTTGGCGACGCCCTGCCGGACGGCTGCCGTCAGATTCAATCCCTGGTGTTCCGCGACGACCCCGACGCGGTGGAACGGGCCCAAGAGCCGGCCGGAGAGCCGGAGGGCGGGAGGACGTCCGCGGGGGACGAGCGCACGGACGGGGAAGACGATCCCCAGGTAAACGACGCGCCATCTTCGGAGTGGCCCCTGGCGGAGGACCTGCTCGGGGCCGATGGCCCGTTCGCACAGGGACTTCCCGGATTTCAGGTCCGACCCGGCCAGCTGGAGATGGCCCGGGCGGTGCGCGAGGCGCTGGCGGACGACCTGCACCTGATGGTCGAGGCGGGCACGGGCACCGGAAAGTCGCTCGCGTATCTCGTTCCGGCCGCGCTCCACGCCTTGGCCGAGGACGCGCGCGTGATTGTCTCCACCCACACCATCGCGCTTCAGGATCAGATTGAGCACCGTGACTTTCCTCTGTTGCGCCGTGTCATCCGGCGACCGTTGGAATTGGCCGTTCTGAAGGGGCGCACGCACTACGTCTGCATGCGCAAGCTTCAACAGGAGGTGTTCTCGGCCAATCTCACCACCGAGCCGGAGGAGCTGGAGATGGATCTGCGCATGCTCGCCTGGCTGACGGAGACCGAGACCGGAGACCGGGAGGAGCTGGCGATACGGGGGCGCATGCACGAGGTGTGGGGGCGCGTGCAGAGCGAAACGGAGACCTGCATCGGAAAGCGCTGCCCCTTTTTCCGCCCCTGTTTTTACTTCCGGGCGCGTGCGCGGGCGCACCAGGCGGATGTTTTGATTGCCAACCATTCCCTGGTGTTCGCCGACCTCAAGGCACAGCGGCGGGTGCTGCCCCACTACGACAAGCTGATTGTGGACGAGGCGCACCACCTGGAGGAGGAGGCTACGCGCCACCTGGGCGAAGAGGTGCACTGGGGTGCGCTGCTGTCGATGATGCAACGCCTGATCCGCGACGGAGGGAGAGGCGGCATCGTGCCGGAACTGTTGAGCCGGCTGCAGGGTGCCGGTCCGCCCGCCGAGCGTGTGGTGGCGCCGCTCGAGGGCCTCTCGGTCCAGTTGGCGGATCTGCGCCGACACGTCGATCATGCCTTTCGCGCCTTGGCGGAACTGGCACCGGCCGGTCAGGCGGAACACCGCCTGACCCCGTCCGTGGAAGCGTCGGACGCGTGGCGGGCGTACCGCACGGAGGTCGAGTCCATCGAGGACCACATCCGTGAATTGGAGCACCTGGCCGGGCGTCTGGAGGAGGCGGCGCACACCGACGACGCGGAGTTAGCGGGCCGGATTCTCGATGCGCGCGGGTTCATCGTGCAGCTGGTCGAGCAGCTGCGGACGCTGGCGGACGGTGTGCACCTCACCGACGACACCTGGGTCACCTGGGTCGAAGTGTCCATTCGCGAGGGGGGGCGCCACGAGACGGCGACGCGGCAGGAGGGCGCGCCAATGACCCCGCGCGGTGTCCAGCATCCCCTGCAGCCGGAGGAGCGGCCGCGGGTTGCGCGTGGAGGAGGAGACGGGCCGCTCCCGCTTCGCGTGAGCCTGCACCGGGCCCCCGTCGACGTGGCGTCCATCCTGAAGAACGCCCTGTTCGATGCGACACCGTCGGTCATCCTCACGTCCGCGACCCTGACGGTGGACGGCCGGTTCGATCACGCCGTCCGCCGCCTCGGCCTTCGTGAAGCCCAACAGGAGGGCCGGCTGAAGACGATGACGGTGGCCTCGCCGTTCCATCTGTCCCGCCAAGCCCTCCTCTGCGTTCCGACGGACGCCCCGGATCTGGCGCGGATGGAACCGCGTGAGGCGGCCCCGTGGGTGGCCGAGTCCATCGTGCAGCTGGCCGGGGTCAGCGGCGGCCGCCTGCTCGCCCTTTTCACCAGCTACGCCCTGCTGCGCGCGACCGCGGATTTGGCCCGCCCGGCGCTGGCGGCGCAGGACATCGCCGTCTACGCCCAGGGACAGGACGGCGGCCGGACAAAGCTGTTGGAGATGTTCCGGCGCCACCCGCGATCGGTTTTGTTCGGAACCCAGTCCTTCTGGGAAGGGATTGATCTGCCCGGCGACCAGTTGGTGGCGCTGGTCATTGTCCGCCTCCCGTTCGCGCCGCCGACGCACCCGGTGCAGCAGGCGCGGGCCGAACGCCTCAAGGCTCAGGGGCTCGATCCGTTCGCGCACCACAGCCTGCCGGACGCCGTCGTGCGATTTCGCCAGGGATTCGGCCGGTTGATCCGCACGGTGGACGACCGGGGCGTCGTGGTCGTCTTCGACAAGCGCATCGTCACCCAGTCGTACGGCAGAATGTTCATCCGCTCCCTGCCCGGCCTGCGCACCGTCACGGGCCGCGAACAGGACGTCCTCGCGCGCGCCCGGGCGTTTCTCGAATCCCCGAACCGCTGAGGGCCTCGCGCTTTTGCGCGCCCGCGCCGGAGTGGGCAAACTGCCTCCGCCGGCGCGGGCGATTTTGTCTTCCCCTCTCGTTCAGACCCGCACCGCCGTTCGGCAGGCGAGGTCGATGCGGCCGGACATCGGGCCGCCCGCATGTTCCCCCGGCGGCTGCCCAACACTATCCGGTGCCAGGACGGGAGGAGGTGCCCCCATGCACACCATGTGGAAAGGCTCCATCAGCTTTGGCTTGGTCAACGTCCCCGTGCGCATGTTCGCGGCGACGGAGTCCAAGGATGTGAAATTCCGTTATCTGCACAAGCCCTGCAGGACACCGATTGAATACAAGAGAACCTGCCCGACGTGCGACCGGCCCGTACCCTGGGAGGAGATTGTGCGCGGCTTCGAGTACGAGCCCAACCGGTTTGTCGTCCTTGATGAGGAGGACCTTGCGGCCATCAAACAGGAGCGGTCCCAGACCATCGACATCGTCGACTTTGTGGAGCTTCGAGAGATCGATCCGGTCTACTACGACCGCACGTACTATCTGGCACCGGAGCGCGCCGGCGTCAAGGCCTACCGGTTGCTGGAGCGGGCCATGCGGGAGACGGGGAAAATCGCCATCGCGCGGACGGTGTTGCGCAACCGCGAGACGCTCGCCTGCATCCGGGTTCACGGCGGCGTCATCCTGATGGAGACGCTGTTCTGGCCGGACGAGGTCCGCTCGACGGATGAGCTGCCGAACCTGACGGTGGACGCGGCGCCGAGCGAGCGCGAGGTGGAGATGGCCATCACCCTCGTCAATCAGCTGTCGACCCGCTTTGAGCCGGAGAAATACGTGGATGAACACCGGAACGAGGTGATGGCGCTGATTGAACGCAAGATCGCCAACGAGGAGGTGGCGCAACCCGCCGCCGCGGCGAGCCGCGCGGAGAACATCGTGGATCTGATGGAGGCGTTGCAGGAGAGCATTCGACAGACCAAACCCAAACGGCAGACGAGGAAGAAGAAGACGTCGTGACGGGGCGGCAACCGCTCACCCTGCCGGCCGAGCACCCGGTCACCGTGACGCATCCGGACAAACTCCTGTGGCCGGAGGCGGGGATCACCAAGCTGGATTACATTCAGTACCTGATCGCCGTGGCGCCGGTGATGATCCCGTACCTGCGGGATCGGCCGCTGACCATGATCCGGTTCCCGGACGGGATTCACGGCCACGGGTTCTTTCAGAAGGACGCCCCGGCCGGAACGCCCGCTTGGGTTCGCACGGCGGCGGTCTGGTCATCCGACCGCGGCGAGGTCATCCGCCACGTGGTCGTGGACTCCGTGGCGACGCTTTTGTGGTTGGCCAACATCGGTTGTCTGGAGATGCACGTCGGCTTTTCGACCCTGCGCCGCCCCCGCGAGCCGACCGCGGTGGCGTTCGATCTGGATCCCTCGGTTCCCGGATTCGACCGGGTGCGGACGGTCGCCCTGGTGTTGCACCGGCTGTTCGAACGGCTGGAGCTGCCGCACGCGGTGAAGACCTCGGGCGCCACCGGGCTGCAGCTGTTCATTCCCCTCGCGCCGGGGCACGGGTACGACGAAACCCGGGTGTTCACCCGGGCGGTCGCGCAATACGCGCTGCGTCAGCTGCCGAACCTGGTGACGCTGGAACGGCGCGTCAAGGATCGCGGGGACCGGGTGTACGTCGATTATCTGCAGCACGGGGCGACGCGCACCCTGATTGCCCCCTACAGCGCGCGGGGCAGGCGGGAGGCGACGGTGTCGACGCCGATCACGTTTCGGGAGTTGGAGGACGGATGCCGGCCGGAGGACTTCACGCTTTTCAATGTTCCGGAACGGGTGCGGCGGTGGGGCGACCGCATGCAGTGCGGGCCCGGGGTGGACCTGAAACCGTTGGTGAGGTTTTTGGAAAGGCACCCGGTCCCATGGACGTGACGGGGAGGTTCGCCACACGCGCCATCCTCCATCCGGGCTGGTGCCCCGGCCAAGCTTTGGTATAATCGGGGGGTGAATTGCCGCGGTAAGGCGATGATGAGGAGGATCTGGCGTGCACGCGGATTACGCGATCATCGGCGGCACCGGGGTGTACGACCCGGCGCTCTTGGAATCACCGACGACGGAGCGGATCGAGACTCCGTACGGACCTGCGGAGGTGACCCTCGGCCGGTACCAGGGAAAGGCTGTGGCCTTCATGCCCAGGCATGGCAGCGGGCACAGCATTCCGCCGCATCGGATCAATTATCGGGCGAACATCGCGGCCCTCAAACAGTTGGGTGTGACGCAGGTGTTGGCGACGGCGGCCGTCGGATCGCTCCAGACCCGGTACGAACCCGGTTCCCTGGTGTTGATCGACGGATTTCTGGATTTCACCAAGTCGCGGCCGACCACGTTCTTTGAGGACGGGCCGGTGGTGCATGTCGACATGACGGACCCCTACTGCGGCCGGCTTCGGCGAGAAATCCTCGCGGCGGCCGGGCGGTTGGGGTTGTCCGTTCACGACGGCGGCACGTACGTGTGCGCGGAAGGCCCGCGCTTTGAGACACCCCAGGAGATCCGGCTGTATCAGTCGTGGGGCGCGGCGGTGGTGGGGATGACGTCGGTCCCGGAGGTGGTGCTGGCCAAAGAGGCGGAGCTGTGCTACGCCACCGTCTGCATGGTCACGAATTACGGGGCCGGAATCAGTCCGACGCCGCTGACCCACGAGGAGGTGGTGGAGGAGATGGCGAAGAACGTGCATCGGATCCGCACGCTGTTCTTTGACACCATCGCCCACCTGGACGGGACCCGCGACTGCCGGTGCCCGCACGCGGTCGGGGGGCAGAAGCCCCTTCTGGGAATGAAGGAGGGGAAGACACCCTGAAGGCCATTGAGTGGACCGGCAGTGCGCTCCGGCTGCTCGACCAGACGCGCCTGCCGCACGAGTCGGTGTGGATCACCTGCGAGACGGCGGAGGACGTGGCGAGGGCCATCGAGGAGATGCGCGTGCGCGGGGCACCGGCCATCGCCATCGCCGCCGCCTACGGCGTGGCGCTGGCGGCGCTGGAGGCATCCCGAAACGCGGACGCGGAGACGGTGGACAAAGCCGCGTCCAAAACAGGGGTTCTCCGGCGCATCGAGGAGGCGGTGCGGCGGTTGCGGCAGACCCGTCCGACGGCGGTCAATCTGTTTCAGGCCCTACGCCGCATCGAGATGGTCGTGGCGATGAGCCGGGATCTGACACCGGCGGCGCTCGCCGGCCGCCTGGCGGCCGAGGCGGACCGCATGGCGGCGGAGGACGTGGCCGTCAACCGGCGCATCGGGACGTTCGGGGCGGCCGTCTTTCGACAGCCGGTGCGGGTGCTCACCCACTGCAACACCGGATCGCTGGCGACCGTGGAGTACGGGACGGCCCTCGGGGTGATCCGTTCCCTGCATCATCAGGGCAAACTCCGCCACGTCTGGGTCGACGAGACGCGCCCGTTCCTGCAGGGGGCGCGTCTGACGGCGTACGAGCTGTTGGCGGACGGCATTCCGTTCACCCTGATCACCGACAGCATGGCCGCCCATTTCATGCGCGCCGGGCAGGTCGACGCGGTGGTGGTGGGGGCGGACCGCATCGCGGCCAACGGCGACACGGCCAACAAAATCGGAACCTACGGATTGGCGGTGCTGTGCCATCACCATCGGATCCCGTTCTACGTGGCCGCCCCGTCCACCACGTTTGACCTGTCCATCCCCTCGGGGGCGTCCATCCCCATCGAGGAACGGGCATCGGGCGAGGTGACGCACGTGCTCGGCTTGCCGGTGGCGCCCGCGGGGGTGTGCGCCGCACACCCGGCGTTCGATGTCACGCCGGCGGAGCTCATCACGGGGATCGTCACGGAGTTCGGCGTGGTGGAGCCCAATGCGGAGCGCATCCGCGCCACGCTCGCGGCGGGGGGCCGGCAGGAGGGAGGAGACGGCGCATGACACAGGTGTTGTTGGAAGCGGGGAGCCTGGTGCTGTCCGCGGACGCGGTGATTCCGGAACCCGGGTATGTGCTGTGGCAGGACGGGGTGATCCTCGCCACCGGCCGAGGGGTGTATCCCGGACCGCGGGACGGGATGGAGGTGGTGTCCCGCCCGCGCGCCGTGGCCATCCCGGGATTGGTCAACACCCACGGCCACGCGGCCATGACGCTGCTGCGCGGCATTGGGGACGATCTCCCGCTGCAGGCCTGGTTGACGGAACGGATCTATCCGGCGGAGGCGAAGCTGACGGGGGAGGCGGTGTACTGGGGCACGCTGCTGGCGTGTTGGGAGATGATCCAATCCGGCACCACCTGCTTCACGGACATGTACTTTTTCATGCACGATGCGGCCCGTGCGGTGGAAGAGAGCGGATTGCGCGGGGTGCTGTCGTGGGGGATGGTCGGTTTGGACGAACAGAGCCGGGCTTCGGGCCTTGGCAACAGCCGCGCCTTCTTCGAACGCTGGAACGGCGCCGCCGACGGACGCATCCGGGTGACGCTTGGACCGCACGCACCCTACACCTGTCCGCCGGATTACCTGGCCCAGGTCGCGGATCTCTCCGCCGCCCTCGGTGCCCCCGTCCAGATTCACCTTTCGGAGACGCGGCGGGAGGTCGAGGAGTGCCTGGAGCAACACGGGACGACCCCCATCCAGCTGGCGGAGCGCTGCGGGCTCTTGCAACGCCCGGTGCTCGCGGCGCACTGCGTGCATCTGACGGAGGAAGACGTTGCCCTGATGCGCACGAGGGACGTCCGCGTGGCGCACAACCCCCAGTCCAACCTCAAACTCGCCTCCGGCGTCGCACCGGTGGTGAAGCTCCTGGAGGCCGGGATCACGGTCGGCATCGGCACGGACGGAGCGGCGAGCAACAACAATCTGGACCTGTTCGAGGAGCTGCGCCTCGCCGCCACCCTGCACAAGGGGGTTCTGCAGGACGCCACGGCGGTGACCGCAACCGAGGCGTTCACCATGGCGACGGCCTCGGGGGCGCGGTGCGTGTTCGGCGAGAACGGCCAAGGCACTCTGCATCCGGGCGCCCCGGCGGACATCGTGTTGTTGAATCTGGATAGCCCGCACTTTTTGCCCACGTACGACCTGTTGTCGAACATCGTGTACGCGGCCGGCGCGGGAGATGTGACGGACGTGTTCGTCGCCGGACGCGCGCTTTTGCGCAATCGGGAACCGGTGACCCTGGATGTCGAACGGATCCGGCACGAGGTCCGGCGCCTGGAGGCCCGGTTGCGCCCCGGTTCCTGATGCCAACGTCGCTCATCCCGGCGGGCGTGTCGAGCCCCCGACGGTTAGTCGCGCAACAGCGAATTCCGGAAACCAAACGTCAGCCTTGGGTGGCCGAATCCAAGCGCATTCGAGATCGCCTCGGCCCACAGCCGCACTTCGGAGGGATGGCGGACGCCCGGCGGCATGGCGTTGGCGCGCACCCGTCGGACCCGCGGGGATGAGGACCGCATATGACGTGCACCTCCTCGCGTACAGCTAGTATGGGCGAGGCGGTCTCCGGTACACATGCGTTTCATGGCAGGAGAGGAGGGCCTCATGCGAATCCTGATCAGCAATGACGACGGGGTGCGTGCACCCGGGATCCGGGCGATTGCCGCGGCGATGGCCCGGATCGGCGAGGTGTGCGTGGTGGCGCCGGATCGCCAGCGCAGCGCGTCGAGCCACGGGATCTCGTTCCACCGCCCGCTGTATGTGGAGCCCGTGGCATTGGGCGTTGGAGAGGCGGAGGCCTACGCGGTCAGCGGCACCCCGGTCGACTGCGTCAAGTGGGCCGTCACCGTGCTCGGTCGGCGGCGGCCGTTTGACTGGATGGTGTCTGGCATCAATGAGGGGGCCAACCTGGCCGCGGACGTCCTGTACTCCGGGACGGTGGCCGCCGCCGGAGAGGCGGCGTTGCAACACATTCCCGCCGTGGCGCTGTCGTTATGCGGGCCGCCCTGGCCGTTCGAGGAGGCGGCCGAAGCGGCCCTCCATCTCATTCGATGGTTGCAATCGCGCGGCCCCTGGCCCGCGGACACCTTTCTCAATGTCAATCTTCCGGCCCGGTCCCTGCCGAATGCGCCGTGGAAGGCGACCGTGCTCGGCGTGCGCGGGTATCGGGACGCCTTTCGGGAGGAGGCCGACGAGGCCGGGCGCGTGTGCTTTCGCTACGCGGGAGAGGCCGTGGAGGAATTGGGGGGGCCGGGGACCGACGTGATCGCCGTGCGATCCGGATGCATCAGCGTCACCCCGCTCCGATACCGGTTTACAAACGAGTCCTGGCTCGGTACGCTGGAATCGTGGATGGACGGGACTGCACATCGCGGAGGGTGAATCATGGCACAGACGGATGCGGACGGCAAGCTGGCGGTCATCGGCACGCAGGTGTTGACCGCGACGGAGGACCTGTACCAGTTGGTGGACTTTCTCAACCGGAACTTGAAGGATAAGAACGTCGTGTTCGGCCTCGCCAAGGCGCAAGAGGACGGCAAGATGATCCTCACCCTGTACCGGGCCTGATGATATGCGAAGTTGGAAGATCATCCTCATCACGGGCGGCCTCATGGTGCTGTTGGGCGCCGCCGCACTGCTCATCGCGCTGTGGAACAACGTGGACACCGTCTGGCAACAGGAGACGGCGGCGGCTCAGTACGCACTGGATCACACCCCCATCGACCGGATTGATGGACATGACCGATTCACGGCAAACGGCGTCCAGGAGGTGTTCACGGGCACCGACGCGTTCGGGCGCCGGTGGTACGTGTTCGTCACCGTGGCGGCGGACGCGGGTGAGAATGCGTTCACCGCGCAGTTCGTCCGGGCGGACGGGCTGTTGGGGGAGCAGGACATTGTGCAGCGCGCGGCGAAATCCCACCTGCGCGCGATCTCCGGTCACATCGGGTACGTATCCCCTCAGTCGGACACGGCCTTTCACTCGGATTCGGGGGTCGTCTGGGAGGTGGAGGCGCTCAACGCACAGGGGCAGCGCCTGTATCTCTATTACGACGCCCGAACCGGCGGCTTGCTGTGGACATCCGGACCGCTGCAGGGTGAGGATCCCGCCGCCCTGTGGAAAGAAGTGTTGTCAACATAATATGGACGTCCGTGCTATACTGAAGGCGTGAATTGACTCCGAAACGGTGGGGGGCGGTCTTCGTTGTTGCGCATCCGCCTCGTTCCAGTGATCTTTATCGTGATCATCAGCCTGGCCATTCTGTTCGGTGGATGGAGGGCTTATCAACATCTGAACGTGGTCGGGCCGCTGCAGGAGAACCTTCAGAAGGTCGCGGGGGTGGAGGCGGTTGAGGTGGAGGCCGGAAATCCCACCGTCATCCGCGTGCAACTGGGCCCCGTCGACGACCTTCAAACGGCGTACGACCACCTGGTGGAAACGGTCTCCGGCACCTTCGCCGGGACGGATCGATTGTTGATAGAGGACCGCCGCGACGCCCAATTGGTCTCGGCGTACGAGGCCATCACCCCCATCCTGATGGAGGGGCTGGCAAGCGGCCGGTACCGGGAGATGATCTCCGGTGTCGCCGACGAAGCCAAGCATCTGGGGGTCGGAGCGCGCGTGACGATGGATGAGCACAACGTCTACATCCAGCTGCAACACGGGGATCGCTATCTGTACAAGGTCCTCCCGTACACGCTGCGACAAGGAGGTGGGACGTCTTGATCAAGGAGTGGATCGTCGGGGTCTCCATCGCAGTGCTGGTGTTTCTCGGTGTCCTTGGCTACAATGTCCTGCCGCTGTTCTTCCTGGCCGCGCTGTCCATCGCGTTGTGGTACATGATGGACCGCCGCGGGGCGGTCGCGAGCGGCCCGCGGGAGACGCCCGTCAAACACCAGGTGTCGTTTGACCAAATCGGCGGCCAGGAGCATGCCAAGCGGGAACTCATGGAGGCGTTGGACTTCCTCAAGTACCGCGACCGCATCCGAGCGCTCGGCATCCGCCCGCTCAAGGGGATCCTGTTGACCGGGCCGCCGGGCACCGGCAAGACCCTGATGGCCAAGGCCGCGGCGACGTACACCGACTCGGTGTTCCTATCTGCTGCGGGCAGCGAGTTTGTCGAGATGTACGTCGGCGTCGGCGCCCAGCGCGTGCGGGATTTGTTCCGCCGTGCCCGGACGCTGGCCAAAAAAGAGGGCAAGGACAGCGCCATCATCTTCATCGACGAGATCGACGTGTTGGGCGCTCGGCGAGGCCAGCACAGTCATCAGGAGTACGACCAGACGCTGAATCAGCTGTTGACGGAGATGGACGGCATGTCCACCACCCAGTCGCCGATGGTGTTGGTCATGGCGGCCACCAACCGTCCGGACATGCTCGACTCGGCACTGCTCCGTCCAGGGCGGTTCGACCGTCAGATCAAGGTGGATCTACCGGACAAGGACGGGCGCCTGCACATCCTGCGGATCCTGACGCAGGGCAAGCCATTGGCCCCGGATGTGGATCTGGAGCACATCGCCCGTGAAACCTACGGTTTCTCGGGAGCTCAGCTCGAGTCTCTCGTCAACGAGGCGGCCATCATCGCACTGCGCCAGGGCAAGGATGAGATCTCGCAGGAGATGTTCCGCGACGCCGTGGACAAGGTGTTGATGGGAGAGAAGACGGGCCGCAAACCGACGCCGGAGGAACTGCAGCGCGTGGCGGTCCACGAGATTGGGCACGCCATCGTCAGCGAGCTGATGCGCCCCGGCACCGTCTCGCACATCACCATCGCGCCCCGCGGCAATGCGCTCGGCTTTGTCCGCCAGATCCCGGAGAGCGACCGCTATCTGTACACCAAGGAGCAGCTGGAGCAGCAGATCAACGTGGCGCTCGCCGGATGCCTGGCGGAGGAGTTGCACTATGGCAACCGCAGCACCGGCGCGCAGAACGACTTCATGCAGGCGTCCTCGCTGGCGCGCACGATGGTCCGCTGCGGGCTGTCCCGCATCGGCATTGTGGACGAAGAAAACCTGCCGGAGGCGGTGCTGGACACCGAGGTCCGCCACATCCTCTCGGAACAGGAGAAGGTGACCCGGGACCTGCTGGCGCCCTTCAAGGAGGATATCGCCTCGTTCGCGGACCATGTGGTTCAGGAGGAGAGCATCGACGGCGCGGAGTTTCGACGCTGGTTGCAGGATGTTCAATCCCGCCCGGCCTCAGTGCTTCAGGACGGCGGGATGCTCGCACCTCTCGTTGGAAATTCGGGAGCGTTGCAGGCAGGCGCCTGAACCCTGGCGCACGCGAGGACGGTGGGTCCAAGCGGAGGTCAGTCTTGCCGGCGCGAACCCAAAAGAATGTTCGAAGGCCGTGGATATGCATCCACGGCCTTGCGATTTATCCGGGACCCTTGGGCCAACCCGCAGGCATGACAGCGCGGTAATGCCCCGAGATGAGCGGACTGTGAAGGACGCCTCTGGATGGAGTGTGGGCCAAGGCATAACAGCGGTAACGTTCTGAGAATGAGCGGACGGCCGCCCGGTGTTGCGCCCTCCGTCTTTGGCCGGCCCGGCACAGGCCCGCGTGCGTCCGCAGCGATGTGGTATAATCCGTTTGATTGCAACCATAGGAGGCAAAACCGTGAGTCCTGTCACCACCATCGACAGAATCGGAAACTATGAGGGACAGACGGTCACCCTGCGCGGGTGGCTGTACAACAAACGGTCGAGCGGGAAGATTCAATTCCTGCAGGTGCGCGATGGCACCGGGGTCATCCAGTGCGTCGCGGTCAAGAGCGAGGTGGGGGACGCGGTGTTCGCCGCGTGTGAAGCGCTCACCCAGGAGAGTTCCCTGATTGTGGAAGGGGTCGTTCGCCGCGACGCGCGCGCCAAGGGCGGATACGAACTCTCCGTCACCCGCGTCGAGCCGGTCGGCGGCTCAGTGGATTATCCCATCACCCTCAAGGAGCACGGGGTGGACTTCCTGTTGGACCACCGCCACCTGTGGATCCGCACCCCGCGTCAGCGCGCCATCCTCAAGGTGCGCGCCGAGGTGATGCGGGCCATGGCGGACTTTCTCGACGCGGACGGATTCACTCGGGTCGATCCGCCAATTCTCACCCCCTCCTCCTGCGAGGGTACGACGGAGCTGTTTTACACCCAGTATTTCGATGAGGACGCGTACCTCACCCAGAGCGGCCAGATGTATCTGGAGGCGGCCGCGATGGCCTTGGGCAAGGTGTATTCGATGGGCCCCGCGTTTCGCGCGGAGCGGTCCAAAACGCGTCGGCATCTGATTGAATTCTGGATGATTGAACCGGAGATGGCCTTCTACACGCACGAGGACAACGTCCGTCTGCAGGAGGCATTCGTCCAACACGTGGTCCGCCACGTCCTGGATCACTGCGAGGCGGAGCTGGCCACCATCGGCCGCGATGTGGACAGGCTGGCCAAGGTGCAGGCGCCGTTTCCGCGGATGAGCTACGATGAGGCCATTCGCTGGCTTCAGGCGCACGGCCACGATATCCGTTGGGGAGACGATTTCGGCGCCCCGCACGAGACGGAGCTCGCCGCGCAGTTCGATCGGCCGCTGTTCATCGAGCGGTATCCGACCGCGCTCAAGGCGTTCTACATGCAGCCGGACCCGGAGCGGCCGGAGGTGGTGCTGTGCGCGGACCTGCTGGCTCCGGAGGGATACGGGGAGATCATCGGCGGCAGCCAGCGCATCCATGATTATGATCTCCTGCGGGATCGATTCGTAACGCACAACCTGCCGATGGACACGTATGGGTGGTACCTCGATCTGCGCAAGTACGGGTCCGTCCCGCACGCCGGTTTCGGCATCGGTCTGGAGCGCACGGTGGCCTGGATCTGCGGATTGGAACACGTCCGGGAGGCCATCCCGTTTCCGCGGATGCTGTACCGGTTGTATCCGTGAGGTGGGGGGCAGGACAACCTCGAGAGGGAGTGGGGCGGCATGAAACCGCCGGATCGCCAGTGGACGGAGGCGGATCTGCTCGCCGGTCCGTTTGTCAGCATTCCGTTCACGCTGCTCAATCAGATCGGGTCTTTGCAACTTCCACCGGACGCGGTGTTGGTGCTGCTCCAGATCCTCGCGGCCCAACAGGTTCAGCAGCGGGATTTTCTCACCCCGCAGGAACTTTCCTCCCGCTGCGGGATGAGCCCGTACGACGTGGCGGAGACCATCGGCCGTCTGGTGGAAGCGGGTCTCCTCGCCATCGGCGTGCGGCTGGAGGCGGACGGCACACACGGGAATTATTTTGACCTGCGGCCGTTGTGGACAGCCCTGCGACCGAAGGACCCGCAACCGGTTCAGGCTGCTCCGGCGCAGACGGCCTTGGAACGCGCCAAGGACGTGGTCACCCTGTTCGAAGAGGAGTTCGGCCGTCCGCTCTCCGGCCTGGAGTGTGAGCAGATCCGGCACTGGCTGGAGCAGGACCGGCACCCGGAGTGGATGATCGTGGAGGCGTTACGCGAAGCCGTCCTCGCCAACAAGTACAGCTTCAAATACATCGATCGCGTCCTTTACGATTGGCAACGCCATCAGATCCGCAGCCGGGCGGACCTCGAGGCCTATCAGGCCCAACACCGGGAGCGCACACGGGCGCGTGACGAGGCGGCGGCCGGCAAAACGGGGCGCAGGTCCGGACGGGGCGCGGCATCCCCGAGGTCGGACCGGGACGAGCGCTACAGCGCTTTTTATGAACTGTTCCCGGACGTCTGACCCGAACGGACGCACCCCCGGACGGGTGTGGACACCGGTGCAGACGAACGCGCATGAGATACAGCGGGGGGTGTCGACCATGCTCGACTCGTGCGCGATTCGTCCGTTCTGCGGCCTGCCGCATGGGCTCGGACGTCCCATCGGGCGCCCGGTCCCGCCGCGTCCCTGGCCGCGCCCCGGCGGCCCATGGCCGTGGTGACCCACCGACTCCGGCGATGGCACCGGCTGTGCTTGGCCATTGAAGCGCCCAGGGCGGGTATCACCGCCCCGGGGCGTGGCAACCCTGGATCTGAAGGCGAAACGGGCCTTGGGAGGTACATATTCCACATGGCAAAAGAAAAGACGTTCGTGAAAGAGATCACGCCCCAGAGCGAGGATTTCTCACGCTGGTACATCGATGTCATCCGCAAGGCGGACCTGATGGACTACGCGCCGGTGCGGGGTTGCATCGTGTTCAAACCGGATGGCTACGAGCTGTGGGAAGCCTGCCAACGCGAGCTGGACCAACGGTTCAAGGCGACCGGGCATCGCAACGCCTACTTTCCGCTGTTCATCCCGGAGAGCTTTTTTGAAAAAGAGAAAGAGCACGTCGAGGGGTTCAATCCGGAGTTGCCGTGGGTGACCGAGGCGGGCGGCGAGAAGTTGGAAGAGCGGTTGGCCGTGCGGCCGACGTCCGAGACCATCATCGGCCACATGTACAGCCAGTGGATTCAGTCGTACCGGGACCTTCCGGTGCTCATCAACCAATGGGCGAACGTGGTGCGCTGGGAGAAGCGGACCCTCCCCTTCCTGCGGACGAGCGAATTTCTCTGGCAGGAGGGGCACACCGCCCACGCCACCGAGGAGGAGGCTCGTGCGGAGACGATGCGCATGCTCGACGTGTACACCGACTTCGTCGAGACCGTCCTCGCCATCCCCGTGTATCGCGGGCAGAAGACGCCGCTCGAGAAGTTCGCCGGGGCCGTCGACACGTTCTCCATCGAAGCCATGATGAAAGATGGAAAGGCCCTGCAGGCGGGGACATCCCACTATCTGGGGCAGAACTTCGCCCGCAGCTTCAATATTCAATTTCTCGATCGCGACAACACCCTGAAATACGCCTACACGACCTCCTGGGGCATGAGCACCCGAATTCTCGGCGCGCTGATCATGGTCCACGGAGACGACCGGGGCCTGGTGTTGCCGCCGCGGATTGCGCCGACGCAGGTGATGATCATCCCCATCGGGCCGCAGAAGGAGCGGGAGCGCGTCGTGCAACACGCCCACGACCTGCTGCGCCGATTGGCCGCGAGCGGACTGCGTGTGCGCATCGATGATCGAGAGGACCTCAGCCCCGGTTGGAAGTTCAACGAATACGAGATGCGCGGCATCCCCGTTCGGCTGGAGGTCGGTCCGCGCGATCTCGACGCCGGCCAGGTGGTCCTGGTTCGCCGCGACACGGCCGAGAAGCTGCCGGTGGCCGAAGGCGATCTGATGCAGCGCCTGCCGGCACTCCTCGATGAGATTCAGCGGAATCTGTACGACATGGCGCTGGCGTTTCGCCGGGAGAACGAGCACGAGGCCGAGTCGCTCGAGACCCTGTGCGACATCATCCAGAACCAGCGCGGGTTCGTTCTCGCCGGTTGGTGCGGGGACGACGCCTGTGAAAAGGCCATCAAGGAGGCGTGCGGCGCAACGAGCCGCAACATCCCGTTCGACCCGCCGCGGACGTTCGACCGGTGTGTGGTCTGCGGCCGTCCGGCCGAACACAGCGTCTGGTACGCGAAAGCATACTGATCGCCTGCCGGCGGGCCCGGAGACACCCGGAGCCCGCCGCGCCATATATTGGAGGTGTTCAGGCGTCGGCCCGTTTTACGAAACGGGTGAAGGGGGGAGAGCCATGCGCGCGGTGATCCTCGGCCTCACCGCCTCCTTGTTCTTTGCCGCCACCTTTCTCTTCAACCGCACCATGAGTCTGGACGGAGGCAGCTGGGTGTGGAGCGCGTCGCTGCGCTTTTTGTGGATGGTGCCCATGCTGTGGGGGATTGTGGCGATCCGCGGGAAAACCCGCGACCTCTGGCGGGTCATGCGGGAGCGGCCGGGGACGTGGGTGTTGTGGAGTTGGATCGGGTTTGGCCTTTTCTACATTCCGCTGTGCTACGCCGCGTCGTTCGGCCCCGCCTGGTTGTTGGCCTCCACCTGGCAGGTGACGATTTTGGCGGGTGCGGTGATGGGCCGATGGATCGGGCGCCCCGCCTCGTCATCCGGTGCGGCGGCCGGCGAGGAACGGTTGTGGCCCACGCTCGTGGTCTCGGCGGTGATGCTCACCGGGATCGCCCTGGTCGAGCTGCAGCACGCCCGCGCGGTACCGGTGGGCGATGCGCTGTTGGCGGCCGGGATGGTTCTTTTGGCTGCCATCGCGTATCCGCTCGGCAACCGGCAGATGATGGCCGCTCTGCAGGGGCGCCTGCATGCGTACGAGCGGACGTTCGGGATGACGCTGGCGAGCCTCCCGCTGTGGGTGGGGCTGGCGGCGTACGGCTGGTGGACCCAAGGCCCGCCGCCGCCCATGCAGACAGGTCAGACGTTCCTGGTGGCCCTGATGTCCGGCGTGATCGCGACCGTCCTGTTCTTCTCGGCCACGGACCTTGCCCGGAACAGCCAAACCCGGCTGGCGGCAGTCGAGGCCACGCAGGCGGGGGAGGTGGTGTTCACCGCACTCGCAGAATGGGCGCTGCTCCCGGACGCACAGATGTCGGCCATGGGGATGTGCGGCATGGCGCTCGTGGTCGTCGGCATGGTGCTGCACAGCTACCGGGTGCGCCTCGGCCGCGGGGGCAGATACGAACAGGTCCGCAGGATCTCCACCAACTCCCGCGAGGTTCGCCAATGAGCGCCGGCTCGGACCGCGGCCTCCCGCGCCTCGGCGGTGAGCAGGTCGTAATGCGGGTGGCGCGGGTTGTTGTGCAACCACCGCCGGGGCAGTCCGATGCGGTCGGCGAAGGCGTGCAGTTCTTCGAGACTCTCGGATGAGATCAGATGAATGCCGTCGGTGTAGATCATGTCACCCTCCGGTGAGGTTCGATGGTATTCTGAATGTACCACAGGCTCGGGCGCCATGCCCGCGAGACCGGCGTCCATGCCACCAGGGTGCGCCCGTACTGCGCGGAAAGGAGTTGAGGGTCGTGCCCCGTTTCGAGGATGCCCAACGCCCGCACCCAGCCCGACCGCAGGACGTCAAACCGCTGGTGCAGGCGCAGTTCGCACGGACGGCCGACCGGTACGTGGCGAGTCCAAGTCACGCCCACGGACCGGACCTGGCGAAGCTGGTCACCTGGCTGGCGCCGGATCCGGAGTGGGTGTGCCTGGATGTGGCCACGGGCGGCGGGCATGTCGCCAGGACACTGTCCCCATGGGTCAGCCGGGTCATCGCCAGCGACCTCACACCGCAGATGCTGATGGCGGCGCGGCGTCATCTGACGGAATCCGGTTGCCGCAATGTCACCTTCGTCATCGCGGACGCGGAGAACCTGCCGTTTTTGCCGGAGACCTTCGACGCGGTGACGTGCCGAATCGCCCCGCACCACTTCCCGAATCCCGATCGGTTTGTCGAGGAGGTCGCGCGCGTGCTCAAACCGGGGGGCCGGTTCCTGATGGTGGACAACGTGGCCCCGCAGGACCCCGCATGCGCCCGGTTTCTCAACGACGTGGAGCGCCTGCGGGATCCGGGACATGTGCGGTGTCCCGCCGTAACGGAGTGGCGGCGCTGGCTCGAGGCGGCGGGCTTGCGGGAAATCCGCTCCGAGGCGCGAAGGAAGCGGAATGAATTTCCGTCATGGATGGCGCGCATGGCTCGTTCGCCCGAGCACGCGGCGGAGGTGGAATCATTCATCCTCCATGCGGCGCCTGAGGTTCGTGCCTGTTTTGACGTGGAGATCCGCGATGGCCGAGTCCTCGCCATGTCGGTGGACGAATGGATGGTGCTGTGCGTCAAGCGGGCGTGAGGATGGATTCATTTCCCTGGTGATCTCGACCTCGGTTCGTGGTATATTACTCGACGTCGCCGCTGCGGCGGCCGCGATGGCCGCGAGCAAGCGACCGCCACGAGGCGATGGCCGCAAGG
>NZ_JAIMAV010000029.1 GCF_023511815.1 Alicyclobacillus sp. | reverse complement strand
CATGCGGGTGTAGTTCAATGGTAGAACTCCAGCCTTCCAAGCTGGTAGCGGGGGTTCGATTCCCCTCACCCGCTCCAAACGAGATGAGAAGCCGTCCGAGGTCGACTCGGGCGGCTTTACTATATTCACCGGAGCGGTTCGGCCGGGTGCCCACGGCTCGGGCGACGAAGGGACGGCACCCACGGGAGGTCCTCAATTCACTCGGCTCCTGCGGCGGAGGAGACGGCGCACCAGGTCATCGTAGGGGAGGGTGTTGAGGACGTCCCCGGAGGACAGCCATCCGCGACGGGCCATGCGGACTCCGTACTCCATGTGGTGGAACTCGTCCGGGTGGTGGGTGTCCGTGTTCACGGGGATCAGCATGCCGCGGGATTTGGCGGTCCGAAGCAGGTCCTCCGAGATGTCGAGCCGATTCGGATTGGCGTTGAGCTCGAACAGCACGCCGTGGACGAGCGCTTCGTCGAACAGGCGATCGAGATCCAGGTCATAGGGCGCGCGGCGACCGAGGATTCTGCCGGTGAGGTGGCCGATGATGTGCACCGCCGGGTGGCGAATCGCCCGGAGGATGCGTTCGGTCATCTGCTCACGGCTTTGGTCCATGGCGCTGTGGACGGAGGCGATGACGAGATCGAGCTCAAAAAGGACGTCGTCCGGGAGATCGAGGCGTCCGTCCGGGAGGATGTCGACCTCGATCCCATGCAGCACCCGCACCCGGCTGTGTTCGCGCACCTCGTGAATCTCCTCTCGCTGCCGGCGCACCCGCTCAGGGTCGAGGCCTCCTGCGATGGCGAGGGATTGGGAGTGGTCGGTGATGGCAATGTATTCGTAACCGAGCGCCTCAGCGGCTTGGACCGCCTCCGCGACGGACATCGATCCGTCGCTCCAGGTGGTGTGCACGTGCAGATCGCCGCGGATGTCGGAGCGGTCGACGAGCGCGTCGGGATTGCAGAGAAGTCCCCTGCCCTCCCGGATCTCCGGCGGGAGAAACGGCAGTCCGACGAGGTCATACAGGTCGGTCTCGTCCCGTATGACGGCGGCCGTGCCGAGAAGGCGGTCGTCGTCGGTCCAGGTGATGCCGCGGCGGCGGAGCAGGCCGGTGATCACCTCGTGATGCGTGGCGTCTCCGGTGGTGCGCATGAGGCACAGGGGGAAGCGGCGCTCGTCCGTCACCCGGATCCGGACGGGCACCGGGTGGTCCTGCGCGGGCACCTGCATGGAGAGTGTTGGACACGGCTCGTTGGGCTGAGGGTGTCCGGCCCAGGCAAACAGAGGTGCCGGATCTTCTGCGGCCGCGACGAGATCGATCGCCGGGGACATGGTGACCAAACGGCGGACGGGGCCGGTGACCGAGACGCGGGAGACTCCGGGCAGCGAGCGAATGTGCTCGGTCAGACGGACGGCGAGGGGCCAGGCGATGGCGATGGGCACCGCGTGTTGGCGTTCGAAGAACACGGTCAGTTCGCGGCGAAGGCGCGCCAGTCGGTTGGGGCCGAGGCCCGGGATTTGGCGGAGGCGCCCGTCGCGAAGGGCGGCGTCAAGGTCCGCGGCGGAATGGATTCCGTGCTCGTGGACGAGGCGGTGCGCCGTCTTCGGGCCGATGCCGGGCAGGCGCAACAGCTCGACGCTCGTGACGGGGATGGTGATGTCAAGCCGCCGCAGCAGACCCGGCATGCCCTGTTCGATGAGGGTGCGGATCATCGCCAGGGTTTCGCGGCCCACGCCGGGGATGTCGCCGGGGGACAACTGCAGGATCTCGTCCAGGGGCAGCGGCGATTGTTCAATCGCGTCAGCGGCGCGATCGTGCGCCCGAACCCGATACGGATTGGCGCCTTCAATGGCCCACAGTTGGTTGGCCAGCCGCAGGCAGCGGACGACCTCCGCCTTCTCCACGATGAGCCCTCCTTCCGAGCGAAGCGCGAAACGGGCCGCCGGGCCCGTTTCTTCACGCGGATTCCTTTTCATCCTCACCCGAGCAGGCCGCCCGGATACGGCGAGGGCTCAACGGTGTTCCGGGTCGGCGACCTTCACGAGGAGCTTGCCGATGTTGTCGCCGCGGAACAGGCCGAGGAAGGCGTCCGGCAGGCGCTCAAACCCTTCGACGACCGTCTCACGCGATTGGATCCGCCCTTCCTGGTGCCAGGCGGCGAGGCGCCGGGTGCCTTCGTCAAAGCGGCGGGAGAAGTCGCTGACGATGAAGCCCTGGGCGGACAGCCGGCGCATCACAAACAGGGGGAACAGGCGCGGACCCAGCTCGGGCCGCTCCAGGTTGTAGGCCGCAATCTGCCCGCACAGAATGATGCGGCCGAAGTCGTTCATCTGAAACACGACGGCGTCCGTCACCGCGCCGCCGACGTTGTCGAAGTACACGTCGACGCCGTTCGGGCAGGCCTCGCGCAGCGCGGAGCGCAGGTCGTCCGTGCGGTAGTTGATCCCGGCGTCAAACCCGAGCTCCTCGGTGATGTACCGGACCTTCTCCTGCGATCCGGCGATGCCGACCACACGACAGCCGTTCAGTTTCGCAATTTGGCCCGCCACCCCGCCGACGGCCCCGGCGGCGCCGGAGATGACCACCGTTTCCCCCGGTTTTGGCCGGCCGATCTCCAACAGCCCGAAGTATGCCGTCAATCCGGTCATCCCGACCACCCCGAGGGCGGCGGTGACCGGCGTGAGTCCGGCTGGAACCGCTCGGATCCCCCGGCCATCCGAGACGGCGTGGCGTTGCCAGGGCAGATCCCCCGTGACCAGATCGCCCGGACGGAACGCGGGGTGGCGCGATTCCACGACTTCGCCGATCCCGCCGCCGCGGATGGGCTCTCCCACCGGGAAGGGCGGCGTGTAGGATTTGACGTCGTTCATGCGACCGCGCATGTACGGATCGACGGACAGCCAGAGCGTGCGGAGGAGAAGTTCTCCGTCCCGCAACTCGGGCAGGTCGCGCTGCACGAATTCGAACGTGTCGGGGCCCGGCAGACCGACGGGCCGCTTGGCCAAGAGGATGGCTTCGGTTTTCAATGTGGGAGACCTCCTTCCGGGAGTTCGGATGCCGCCGCGCTCGCCGGCGTGCCGGAAGACGCTCGAAACGACGAGGCGGCGGCGAGCGCGCGCAGGCGTTCCTCCAGATAGGGCGGCCGGAGGGCCGGGAGCCACACCGTGAACGTCGTCCCTTCCCCGGGCCGGCTCTCGACCCGGATGCGCCCGCCCAGTTCATGGACCACCTTGTACACAAAGGTCAGGCCCAGGCCGGTGCCCTTCGTCTTCGTTGAGTAAAACGGTTCGCCGAGCCGCGCCAGGTCGGCGGTGGGGATGCCCCGCCCTGTGTCCCGGATGGTGATGTGAACGTGCGGATCCATTCGCCGGAGGGTGATCTCCACCTGGCCCGGGCCGTCGTGCGCCTCGATGGCGTTGCGCACGAGGTGGATCAGGGCCTGGCGAAGGGGCTCCGGACTGCCGGAGACCACCGCCTCCTCCGCGTCGCAGCGGAGACGGACCGACCGATTGCCGGCCAAGGGCTGGAGCAACTCGGTGACGTGGCGGATCAACGGCTGAAGGTGCACCTCCGTGCGCTCGTCCGGCACTTCGCGGCGCGACAGCTCCAGGTAGTGGGTGATCATGGCGTCGGCGCGATCGAGCTCGCGGAGCATGTTGTCGAGATACGCCACGGTGCGATCGCGGTTGTACTCCTGCTCCAGCATCAGCTGGGTGAACCCGCGCACGGTGGTGATGGGGTTGCGGATCTCGTGCGCGACCGACGCGGACAGCTGGCTGATCAGTCGAAGGCGTTCGCCCTGCGCGGCGTCGGCCCGGCGCTCGTGCGCCTCCCGCGCGGCGAGGATGAGGCGCGCGGCGAGCACGAACACCAGGGTGAAGAAGAGCACGAAGGACGCGAAGGTCCATGGGTGAAGGGATACGCGCCGGGCGGATCGGAACACCCACGCGTAGTCGAAGGTGCTGTACACCAAAAGGGCGGCCGCAAATCCCGCGCCCTGCACGCCGGGGCGCTGCCGGCGGAGCAACCACTTGGCCGCACTCATAAGTCCGGCGTACACCGCGATGGGGAGGAGCGCGGCCGGGAGCAGGTGGAGCACCGTCAGGATGGCCTCGGTCGTGATGCGGCCATGGCCGACCAACAGCGCGGAGTGCACCAGCTGCCACACGATGTAGACGGAGAACTGGGCACAGGCCAACAGCCAGGGAAGAAGGTAGAAGCCCAGCGTGATGGGGATGATGCTCAAATCGACGCCAATCCCCGGGGCGAGCGCAAAGTGAAACCAGGTGGCGGCTACCGCCGAGCCGGCCAGCGCGGCCGTGAAGACCCATCGCGACGGATACGGCCGATCTGGCAATCCCCGCCGCATGTACCACCCATCCAGGCACAGCAGGGGCAAAAAGATGCACATCAGGTCGGCGACGAAATTGCGCGCGTCCACCGCCGGGATCCCTCCCGCTCGTCCCCATGATCACCCCCCAAGATACCACAGTTTTCCGCGATTGCGTAGAGAGAGGCCCGCTCACATCGAATGTTCAAATGTGGAGAGATTATCACTGAATGGATGGCTCTTCCGGGAGGTGATGGGATGAAGGGCCGGCGGATCGAAGGAATTCCGTCTCGGCTTTCCGCGCGCCTTTGCGATGTGGAGACGAGGCTCTGCCCGTGTCCGGACCTCCGCCGGCAGGTCCTCGACGCGGGGGCAAACCCGGTCGTGCTCCTGTGGATGGACGGCCTGGTGGATGGGGTTCGCCTGCAGAACGCGGTGGAGACCTGGCGGTGTGCCCGGTCGGCGACGCGCGGGCGCCGGACGGCGGGTGCTTCCACCGGTGGGATGGCGATTCCGGGCGTGGACACCCGGGTGCTGGCCGATACCGATGAGGTGTTGACCGCTCTGTCGGACGGGTGCGCGGTGTGCCTGACGGACAAACGGCCTTGGGCCGTCGCATGGGACGTGAGCCGGCGGCCGGGGCGGGCGGTTGACAAACCGGAGAATGAGCCGACGTTGCAGGGCCCGCAGGAGGCGTTCGTCGAGAGCCTGTCGGAAAACTTTGCGCTCCTTCGCAAGCGCCTGCGCCGAGGGGGATTGCGAATGGAGGGGATGCAGGTGGGGACGCGGGCGCCGGTGCGGGTGGGGGTGATGTACGTCGAGGGAATCGCCCGGCCGGAACTGGTGGGGGAGGTGCGGCGGCGCATCCGCAACATCCGTACCGACACGGCCATTGACCTCAACGTCATCCGGGAGTACGTGACGGACGCGCCGTTTTCCCTGTTTCCGACGACGGAGGAGACGGAACGGCCCGAGCGCGTCGCCGCGAGCCTTCTGCAGGGACGGGTCGGCGTCATGGTGGACGGTGCGCCGAACTGCATGCTGGTTCCGGTGACGTTCATGATGTTTCTCGGTTCCCCCGAGGATTACTACATGCACTTCACAATGGCGCTCCCGTTGCGCCTGCTTCGGCATCTGATGTTCTGGGCTGCCGTTCTGCTGCCGTCCCTGTACGTGGCCCTGCTGACTTACAATCAAGACCTTGTGCCGACACCGCTGTTGGTGAGTGTGGCTGCACAACACGCCGGGATTCCCTTCCCGACGATGGTCGAGGCGTTGGGGATGATGATCGCGTTTGAGGCCCTGCGCGAGGCGGGCACGCGGCTCCCGCGGGCGGTGGGGCAATCGGTGAGCATCGTCGGCACCCTGATCATCGGGGACGCCGCGGTGCGCGCCGGATTGGTCTCTCCGGGCATGGTGATTGTGGTGGCGGCGACGGGGGTGGCGTCCTTCACCCTGCCGGCCCTCGGATTGGTGCAGGCGACTCGGATTCTGCAGTTTCCGTTCGTCGTGATGGCCGCCGTCTTCGGTCTTTACGGCGTTGTTCTCCTGGGCCTGGTGGTGGTGGGGCACATGGCGTCGCTTCGCAGTTTCGGCGTGCCGTACCTGTCCCCGGTCGCGCCCCATGTGGGGGCGGATATGAAGGACGTCGTCATCCGGGCTCCGTGGTGGGCCATGCGGCGGCGTCCGCGGCAGTTTCAGACCCAGGATGACACGCGTGCGAATGGACGGCCGCTGGGGCGGCGTGTCCCATGGTGAGGCCCTGCGGGCGAAGGGAAGATCACCGGCTTGCGGTCCGGTACGGGGGTATCCTGGCCGTGCTGATGCTGTTGCCTTTGGTCCTGTCGGGCTGCGCGGATTACTCGGAGGTCGACGATCTGTTGGTGGTCACCGGGATGGCCATCGACGCGGGGGATCGCGCCCCTGTGAAGGTGACGCTGGACATCGTCAACCCGGAACAGGGGACGTCCCAGGAGTCGCGCGGGCCGTCCGACCAGCGCGATACGGTCGTGTCGGCGGAGGCGGAGGATGTGGAACGCGCGCTGGACCACATCCAGCAACGCTTGCCCCATCGGCTGTACCTGTCGCACAACGCGGTCGTGGTGTTGCAGCAGAATGTGCTCAGGCCACATCTGACCGAAATCCTCGATTTCCTCGAACGAAATCGGGCGATGCGGCGGAGCCAGCTGTGGGTGATGACCACCATTCCGGCGGGGGACATCTGGCGCACGTCGGGACCGGACCAACAGGCCCGCGCACTCCAACTGCGCGAGCTCGTGGAACAGGCTGCGGACCAGTGCGCCGTCTTCCGCAGTGATCAGCTGCACCTCGCCAAGGCGTGGTTGACGCCGAGCGGGACGGGGCTGATGACATGGGTCGATCCGCTGGACGCCAACACCGTCCAGGTCCGTGGATTGGCCGGTGTGACGATGGACGGGCGTGTGCATCGGTTCGATCTCGCCAACGACCGCGGGCTCCTGTGGTGGACCGGGAACACCCACACGGTGCTGCAGGAGATCCCGGATGGGGCCATTCGCTGGGTGCAGACCGGCACCCGTGTGGATTGGGTCGGGACCTCGCAGAGGCCGGCGTTTCGCGTGGTGTGGCGAGGGACGGGAGAGGTGGAACGGTGGATGGGCGGACGGCCTCTCGACGAGAAGGCGTACCGGCGTGCGGAGCGCTTGGCCCAGGAGACGGTGGAACGAGACCTGCGGGACGCCTGGCGGGAGGTGGTCACCAGCGGAATGGATGTCATCGGGCTGCAGGAGACCGTCTTTCGCCAAGCGCCGCAGGACTATCGGAAACTGGCGGCGCGGCCGAACTGGTGGAAATCCGCCACTCTGACGTTTGACATCCGGCCCAGCCTGATTCGCTCGCAGTTGACTTCGGCGGCCCCGCCGGATGTTCAGAACCGCCTGTCCAAGGCGTGGTCCGGACGCGGCTGAGGGGGGGACGAATGTGATTGGGTTGGCGGTGGGGGCGGCGGTCCTCGGCGTGCTGTTTCAGGGATGGCAGGCGGTTCGATACGGGGATGGACCGGGTGCCGGTGCCTGGACGGTGTGGGGGATGTTGGCGCTGGCGGCAGTGGCGGTGTCGGTGGTGGTTCAGGCGCGCTGGTGGCCGGATGCGAATCCGCTCGGGTGGTTGGCGGCTTTGTTCGACGGGATCACCAGCTGGATCTATCTGGGGTGGTCGGCGTGATCCGCGTGTCGCGGTATCAACTGGTTCTGATGCTGGTCTGGACGGTTCTTGCCACGGGCATTCTCACCATGCCCGCCACCATGGCCACCTTCAGCGTCCGGGACACGTGGCTGTCCTCGTGGGGCATCCTCCTCGGCGGCACCCTGTGTGCAGGACTCGCTTGGTGTCACGTGCGGCTGTTCCCGGACCGCTCCCTGACCGCCGCGATGGAGCTGGCGTTCGGACGCTTTGCGGGGAAGCTGGCGGCGGTGTGGGTGGTCATTTGGCTGGTCATCACGCTGGCGACCATCTGCCGGGAGTTCGGCGTGTTTGTCACCACCATCGCGCTGCCGAACACGCCGGAGTACCTGGTTGTGGCGTTGGCGCTGGCCTGTTCCGCGTACCTGGTGTATCTGGGGCTGGAGGTGGTGGGCCGGGTGAACGAGTTTTTGGTGCCGATTGCGGCCATCGTGTTTCCGTTGCTGTTCGTCCTGGCACTGCGTTGGTTTGATTGGACGCCGCTGCAACCCGTGTTGGCGGATGGGTGGTTGCCCGTGTGGCGTGCGGGGGTGGTTCCCGCGTTCGCCTACGGCCTGGAGTTCAGCCTGGCGCTGCAGTGGGTTCCGTACCTGAACAACCCGCGGGCGCTCCCCGTCGACATCCTCCTGTCCGCGGGGATCAGCGCGCTGGTGCTGATGGGCTTGGTGCTGATCACCGATGGGGTGATTGGAGCGCCCGTCGCCTACCTCAATTATCCGGTGCTCGAGGTGGTTCGGGCCATTCGGGTCGGCAAGTTCGTGGAACGACTGGACACCTGGTACGCTATGGGGGTGGTCAGCACCCTGGTGTTGAAACAGGCCGCGTTCCAGACGGGATTGGCCGAAGCGTTTCGGACGCTGTGCGGCACACGCGACCCTCGTTGGTCCATCTGGCCCACCGCCTTATTGGTCTGGTCCCTCGCGTATTTCCTGTTTCGCAATTCGGCCGACGTCTCGCGCTTCATCCTCCACACCGTTCCGGGCTATTTTCTGTTCACCGCCGTCCTCCTGCCGCTTTTGGTGTACGCCGCGGCGTTTTTCCGCGGTGTGCGTCCCGCATCGCGCGCGGGGGCGGGGGAGGCCCGGCGGTGAGCACGCGCGGGCCCCGGCCCCTTACATCACCCGCTTGCCGAGCAGGGACTCCACCAGTTCGACGGCCATGCGCCCGGTCTGGTTGCGGTGATCCAGGATCGGATTGACCTCCACGACGTCGGCGGACAGCAGGCGGCCGGAGGCCGCGAGCAGCTCCATCGCGAGGTGACCCTCGCGGTAGGTGACGCCGCCGTTGACCGGGGTGCCGACGCCCGGGGCGAACATCGGATCGAGCGCGTCGAGGTCGAGGCTCAGGTGGATCCCGTCGGTGCCCTCCCCGGCGATTCGGATGGCCTGCTCCATGACGTCCGCCATGCCCATGCGGTCAATCTCGGCCATCGTGAACACGGTGATGCCCGATTGGCGGATGAGGCGGGCCTCGTCGGGATCGATGGAGCGAGCCCCGACCAGGACGACCTGTTCGGGTCGGACCTTCGGCGCGGGGCCGCCGAGTCCGGTCAAGGCCGGGTGGCCGAGGCCGAGGCTCGCCGCCAGCGGCATGCCGTGGATGTTGCCGGAGGGCGTGGTCTCATCGGTGTTCATGTCGCCGTGCGCGTCGAACCAAATCACGCCAAAACGCTTGCCCGCGGCCGCGACGCCTGCCAGGCTGCCGATGGCGATGCTGTGGTCCCCGCCGAGGACGAGCGGCATCTGGCCGGCGGCGACGACATCCCGCACGCGGTCGCACAGGGCCGTGCAGACGGCAACCACCTCGTCGAGGTATTTCAGACGCTCGTTGTCAATGTGGCGCGTCTCCGGCGTCGGGACGGGGACGTCCCCGAGATCCATGACGTCAATGCCCATGCGCCGAAGGTTTTCCCGCAGCCCGGCGTACCGGATGGCGCTGGGCCCCATGTCAACCCCGCGCCGGCCCTGGCCGTAGTCGGAAGGCACGCCGATGATTCGAACGGGCCTCATCGCGCACCGCCCCCCTCTCCCTGGAACACCCGCTGCAACCGTTCGAACGCGAAGTCCAGGTCGGCTTCGTCGATCACCAGGGGCGGCGCGAGCCGCACCGTGTATTCGTGGGTCTCCTTGCACAGCAGCCCCTCCGCCATCAGGCGTTCGCAGTACGGGCGCGCCGGGGTTCCCAGTTCGATCCCGATGAACAACCCCCGCCCCCGGATCTCCCGGATGTCCGGGTGCCGCAGGGTCTTGAGGCGATTGAGGAAGGCGGCCCCGAGCCGGCGCGATCGGCCGGGCAGGTCCTCGTCCTCGACGACCTCCAGCGCGGCCAACCCGACGGCGGCCGCCAGCGGGTTTCCGCCGAAGGTCGACCCGTGCGAACCCGGTTCGAATACACCGAGCACCTCGCGGCTGGCGGCGACGGCGGACACGGGGAAGACCCCACCGCCGAGGGCCTTGCCGAGGATGTACACGTCGGGCTTGACGCCCTCCCAGTCGCAGGCGAACATCTGGCCGGTGCGGCCGAGGCCGGTCTGGATTTCGTCGGCCATGAAGAGGACGCGGTTTTCCCGGCACAGGTCGTACGCCTGGCGCAGGTACCCGTCGGGCGGGATGATGATGCCAGCCTCGCCCTGGATGGGTTCGACGAGGAAGGCGGCGGTGTGCGGCGTGATGGACCGGCGAAGCGCTTCGATGTCGCCGTACGGGATGACCTTGAAGCCGGGCGTGAGCGGGCCGAAGCCGCGTTGGTATTCGGGATCGGAGGAAAAGGAGATGACGGTGGTCGTCCGGCCGTGGAAGTTGCCCTGGCAGACGATGATCTCCGCCTGGCCGTCGGGGACGCCCTTGACGTCGTACGCCCAGCGGCGCGCCGCCTTGATGGCGGTCTCGACCGCCTCGGCGCCGGTGTTCATGGGCAGGATCATCTCTTTGCCGGTGAGCTTTGCGACCTTTTCGTAGAAGCGCCCGAGCTGATCATTGCAGAAGGCGCGCGAGGTCAGGGTGATGCGGTCGGCCTGGTCCTTGAGCGCCCGGATGATTTTCGGGTGCCGGTGGCCCTGGTTGAGGGCCGAGTAGGCGCTGAGCATGTCGAGGTAGCGGTTGCCCTGATCGTCCCAGACCCACACCCCCTCGCCCCGGACGAGGACGACGGGCAGCGGGTTGTAGTTTTTGGCGCCGTACTGGTCTTCCAGCCTGAGCGCGGGGGATTGCGTCTTCATGGATGAAGCCTCCTTCGAATGAAGCGCAGGCGCGCGGTCGCGCCGCGGGCCGATTGGGCGCCTGGGGCGCCATGGGTGCCTGGGACGCCCTGGATGCCATGGATGTCTGGGGCGCCCTGGATGTCTGGGGCGCCCTGGGTGCCAGGGGGGCCTGGGTGCCAGGGGGGCCTGGGTGCCAGGGGGGCCTGGGTGCGCGGCCGCCTCGGATCCAGCCGGCGATTCACGGCTTTGGGAAGCGCCCTTCGCTCCAGACGGCCAATCTCCAGACGCCCAACCGCCCAATTCGCGCACTGCCAATGGCGCACTGCCCATAGTATGCCAAACTGTGTTGGGCCGACTCTTGTGGCAGTGGGTGTTTATAGCAAATCGTGTGCCAACGTAGCGGAGAGGTGGAGAGGATGGGGCCGAGGGGGCCGGGAAGAGCGATGGGGCGGGGGAAGAACCGCGGGCCTCATCGCTTTGCCACGGGTCTGCGGTGGCCGCGGCGGCGGCCTGGGGTGGGGGACTGCGGGTCCGCACCGCTGGATTCACAGGCGGGCACGTCCCGCTCGCGGATGAGCGTCAGGCTGTGGTCGGTGACAAACGCGAGCCGGTACCCGCGCTGAAGGATGGGTTCGAGCGCGGCGGCGACGGTGCGGCCGAGCAGATCGGCGATGACGATGTCGGGATCCATGCTGCTGCCTGCGGTCACCACCACCTCGGCGCTGCCGGTGGTCGTGATGCGAAGGTAGATGACCTGGGTCACGTGGATGGCCTCCTCGATGTTGGGATGGACGCGGGACGAACCCGGGCGATACGCGCGGTCGGTCGAGCCGGCCGGGGGTTGACGACTGGCTGGCCCGCCCGCCGGGCTTTGTTGGCATGGCCGATCGGTAATTGTTGGCACACGCGCTCCGCCGGTCGGGCTTGCAGACCCATTCGGCCGGAGCCATGTTGGCGCAGCCGCCCGATTCGGCGGGTGCGCGACCCATGGGGGACGTGGCGGCGCCGACGACCGACGCGTGGGCGTCCGTCTACCGAATGGGAACGGCGATTCTCTGTTATTGCATGTTGCGAGTGGCCGAAGTGGGTGGGCGGCGCAAGCCGAGCGGGCCGGTGAGCCGCGTTTGCGCAAACGCGCGGGCGCAAAGCCATGGTGCAAAAGAGCGGGTGATGCAAATAGAATTTGCGCAAGGGGGTCGGGCATCGGGTAGGATGGAAGGGAAAGGGGTGGACGAGGTTGGACGGGGACGGGTGGCGGGCCATCATGGCCCAGGTGCTCGATCAGTTGGACGAAGGCATCCACGTGATCGACGGAATGGGCAGGACGGTCTTCTACAACCGCAAGATGGCGCTGATGGAGCAGATGCGGCCGGAGGATGTCATCGGGCAGCCGGTGGAGGCCGTGTTCCGGTTCCCGGAGGGGGAGAGCACGCTGCTGCGGGCGGTGCGGGAGGGCCGGGCGACGCACAACGTGCGGCAGACCTACTTCAACAACCGGGGCATGCGGATCACGACCATCAACCACACCGTGCCGCTGCGGGCGGGGGATAAGGTGGTGGGGGCCGTCGAGATTGCGCGGGATGTGACGCGGGTGGAGCGGCTGCAGGAGCAGATCGCGGCGGGTGTCGGAGCGCGGTACACGTTCGATGCAATTTTGCACCAGAGCGATCGCATGCGGGAGGTGCTGGAGCAGGCGCGGCGGGCGGCGCGGACGCAGTCGTCCGTGCTGATTGTCGGAGAGACGGGCACGGGCAAGGAGCTGCTCGCGCAGGCCATCCACCTGGCCAGCCCGCGCGCGAAGGGGCCGTTCGTGGCGCAGAACTGCGCCGCCCTACCGGAGGGGTTGATGGAAGGGCTGCTCTTCGGGACCGTGAAGGGGGCGTTCACCGGCGCGATCGATCGGCCGGGGCTGTTCGAACAGGCGGACGGGGGGACTCTGCTCCTCGATGAGCTGAACGCGCTCGCCCCGGCACTGCAGGCGAAGCTGCTGCGCGTCCTGCAGGAGCGGACGGTGCGCCGCCTGGGCGATGGGCGCGAGCGGGCGGTGGACGTGCGGATCATCGCGACGATGAATGTCGATCCGCTGGCCGCCCTCTCCTCCGGCCACCTCCGCCGGGACCTGTTCCACCGCCTGAGCGTGGTGGTCCTGGTGCTGCCGCCGCTGCGGGAGCGGATGGAGGATTTGCCGATGCTGGTGCGGGCGTTCATCGATCAGTTCAACCGGCGGTTCGGCCTCTCGGTGGAGGGCGTGGCGCCGGGGCTGATGCGGGTGCTGACGCGGTATCACTGGCCGGGCAACGTACGCGAGCTGGAGCACACGGTGGAGGGCGCGATGAACCTGGTGCAGGACGAGCGGTGGCTGGAGGTGCGGCACCTGCCGGTGTATTTGCGCAGGCGGTTCGAGGCGGGCGTGGGGGATGCGGGGGTGGTGTCCTCGGCGGCGGGGGTCGCGGATGCCGCACGGGCGCCCGATGCGACGGTGGCTGGGGCGGGGGCGGTTGAGGCCGGGGTGGTTGAGGCGGGGGCGGTTGAGGCGCGCAAGCCGGGTGCCGGTTCGGCGGCGGCGGGGGTGACGGAGACGGCCGGATCGACCGTGGCGGGGGTGACGGGCGCGGATGCCGGGGCGGCGGCGGGGGTGACGGGCGCGGATGGAGGGGCGGCCCCGGCGCGGGGGCGGCTGCGCGACAAACTGAACGGCTTCGAGCGGGCGGTGCTGGAGCAGGCGCTGACGGAAAGCGGCGGGAACATCTCGGAGGCGGCACGCAGGCTCGGCACGTCGCGGCAGAACCTGCAGTACCATCTGCGCAAGCACGGGCTGCGGCCGCGGGGATAACGCGTGGAGGCTGCGGCCGCGGTGAACCGGCGAGGGATCACACGGCGCCAGGGGGCGCTGGCGGGGACGGGTGGCGGGGAGGCGGCGACAGGGTGGCGGTGACGGTGACGCTGGCGCTGGCGGGGGGCGGTGCTCCGCCCGTCACCCGTTCACAATGGTGCCGCCGTTGACGTGCAGCACCTGCCCCGTCATGTAGGCCGAGTCGGCGCTGGCGAGAAACACGTACGCCGGGGCCAGCTCCATCGGCTGGCCGGCGCGCCCGAGGGGCGTGTTGGTGCCGAAGGTCGCGACCTGATTGGGCGGGAAGGTCGACGGGATGAGCGGCGTCCAGATGGGCCCCGGCGCCACGGCGTTGACGCGAATGCCGCGGGGGGCGAGGTTGAGGGCGAGCGATCGCGTGAAGGACACGATGGCCCCCTTGCTGCTCGAGTAGTCGATGAGCTGCGCATGCCCCTCGTACGCGGTGACGGATGTGGTGTTGATGATGGCGGCGCCAGGTCCGAGGTACGGCAGAGCCGCCTGCGTCATGTAGAAGTAACCGAACAGGTTGGTGCGAAACGTGCGCTCGAGCTGCGCCGGGGTGATGCGCTCGAGCCCCGGCTGCGGGTGCTGCTCCGCGGCGTTGTTGACGATCACGTCGACGCGTCCCCACGCCTTCATGACCTGGTGGAGGACCTGTTGGCAGGCGGCGGGATCGCCCACGTCCGCGGGGATGGCCAGGCAGCGGCGCCCGATTCGCTCGATTCGATCCCGCGTCCACGCCGCATCCTCGTGCTCATCCAGATACACCAGGCAGACGTCGGCGCCTTCGTGGGCGAACGCGATCGAAACCGCACGCCCGATCCCGCTGTCCCCGCCGGTCACGATGGCGACGCGGCCGGTGAGCTTTCCGGCAGGCCGGTAGTTCGGGTCCTCGGCCTGGGGCCGCGGCGTCATGATGGATTCCAGGCCCGGCTGGCGGTCCTGATGCTGCGGCGGAAATGCGGTTTTTCCGTTCTGCCCGTCGGCGTGCGCGGCCATACAAGACCCTCCTCGATGTGACGCTGGGACGGAAGTGTTCAAGGATGGGCACGTCCCCCTCGGGAGGGTTGTCAATACCGTATGGGAATATGCGTGACCGTGACGAGGCGGTGGGCAACGAGGGGGTGTTGAATGAAGGAGATGTGGTGTGGAACCCATGTTCTCAGGCCGCGCGAGGGCGGACCTGCCCGCGATGGCCTTGGTGACGGGCGCTGCGGTCGTCAAATCGTGTCCCCAGGCCGCGCGAGGGCGGACTGGGGACGTGTACGGTGGGTGGTGAGTGGCCGCCGGCGCGATTGAAAATGGAGGACCGATGCCGGATAGAGTTATGCAACCGGCGGCCGGTCGTGGGCGAATGGAACAGACGGTCACACGGGTCACGGTTTGCGAGGGAGGGGACAGCCGGGATCGATCGTGACCTGCTGTTGACCGGGCTGCACGTAGTACCGCGGGACGTTGACCACGATGTTGCGCTGGACATGGATGACCGGTTGAATGATGGGCTGTTCGCGGCAAATGTAGCAATCGTGGTACACATACACGGGTGGGCAGACAATCGGCGGACAGTGTTTCATGGGGATGCCTCCTTTCTGGATTTGTATCATGACATGCACGGACAGGCGCCCGATGACAGGGACGGATGGCCGAAGACAGCCGCCCGTTTGGGAGGCGGAAGTCCGGGGGGTGACCCGCGACGTCCATGGTGGGTCGGTGCCGCGGCGGCCGGGGGGACCCGGGGGCGGGAGTCAGGGGCGGCAGTCCGGGGGTGGCCTGGGACGTCCATGCGGGTCCGTGCTGCGGCGGCCGGGTGGACCCGGGGGCGGGAGTCAGGGGTGACCCGCGACGTCCATGCGGGTCCGCGCCGCGGCGGCCGGGGGGAACCGGGGGCGGGAGTCAGGGGGGTGAGCCGCGACGTCCATGCGGATCCGTGCCGCGGTGGCGCGGGGGATCCGGGGGCGGGAGTCAGGGGGCGACCTGCGGCGTCCCAACGGATCCGTGCCGCGGTGGCCGGGGGGATCCGGGGGCGGCAGTCAGGGGGTGGACTTGGACATCAACGTCCGCAGCGCGTTGGCGTAGACCTCGAGGTCCGCCTGGGTGAAGAGGACCATCCGCAGGTCGGTCAGCGTGGTGATCCCGGTGCCGTTCGCCTCCGACGCCGTGGTGCGATGGACGGGGTCCGCGGCATCTGCGCGGGAGGCTCCGGGCTGGGGGGTATTGGGGGTGCTGTCCGCGGCATCCCCTGCGGCGGAGGCCCCGAGCGGGGCGGCGGCGTGAGGGCCGGTGCTGTCCGCCTCCCGCAGGAAGCGGATCATGGCGCCGAGGGCGATGCGGGACGCCCACCGCACATCGCATCCGAACGCACCCGTGCTGATAGATGGGAACGCAATGGATCGCAGGCCCGATCGGGCCGCCAGATGCAGTGAATTCCAGTAGGCCAGGTGGAGGTGGTGGTCGGGGGCGGGATCGATCCCGCAGATAGGCCCCACCACATGAATCACATGCCTGGCCTTGAGCCGATAACCTCTGGTCATGACCGGCTGAGCGGTCTCAGCGTATGCGCCGTGCAGGACCTCCTGCCGAATCCGGCGGCATTCCTCAAGGAGCTCCGGGCCAGCGGCACGGTGGATGGCGCCGTCCACGCCGCCCCCGCCGAGTAGCGTCCTGTTCGCCGCATTGACGATCACGTCGACATCCTGGTGGGTGATATCCCCCTGAAGCAGCGTGATGGTTCCGACACCGACCTGGACCTGCATGGCGTATGGCCTCCTTCTCAAAAGGGTGTGCCAGCGCGGCGGTGGACGCGGCGCGTGGCCTTGTGCGCGGTCTTGGCCGCGGTGGGGGGCTGAGTATGCGGATCGATCGTGTTCCGATATACTGCCGGAATTGTATCATGGATGGATTGGAATGGGAGGGGTGGGGAGGGGGGCGGGCGGACGTTCGGCTCGTGCGGATGGGATGGAATGGAGGAGAACCGGATCTGGACAAGCCGAAACGTGGGTGCGATGTCCATTGAACGTGCCGTACCCTTTCGTTCGGGAAGGTGCACGGTTATGCGGTGGCGGGTGGGACTCCCAGTGGCGGGTGGGACGCAGAGTGGCGGGTGGGACGCCGAGTGGCGGGCGGAACTCTGAGTGGCAGGCGGAACTTCGAGTGGCGGAAGCCCTTGTGCCCTGAGGGCTTGTGGAGGCTGAGGTCGTCCGATCCGGCCGCGTCACCGGCAGGCGGCCCCTTGTTGCGGTTGGACCGGTGATGGACTTGCGCGTGGCAGTTTATCGTGAAAAATCGTAGTAAATCCACCTTCCGATGGGGTTGTGGGGATGGGGCCGTGCGGCTGAAAGGTGAACTTTCGTAGTAAATCGCGCCCTCACCGTCGGGGAACGGCCGATTTAGTACGAAAATCCCTCACTCACAGGCATTCGAATGCCGCACCCGGGCCGAAACCGGGGGATTAACTACGAAAACACGGCTTACAGGGGGAACATCATATCGCCCAAGCCCACCGCCTCCAGCACGGACTGGCCTCGAATGAGCGCCGCCTCCAATCCCGCAATGTCTTGATCACCTTTCCCCGGGCCGACGCCGCCGCGCCTCCGACTCCAGATCCCGCAATGTCTTGATCACCTTTCCCCGGGCCGACGTCGCCGCGCCTCCGACTCCAGATCCCGCAACGTCTGGATCACCTTTCCCCTGGGCCGACGCCGCCGCGCCCCCGACTCCACATCATTGCGTCTGGAATGCGAGTCTCGTATCCACTGCCCGGATCCAGGTCAACTAATACAAGGAATCTGCCCCACCTTGTTGGAAATCCCCGTTACATTCCAGTCTGCGGCCAAGGGGTGGGGGTTGGACCCATGGGCATCCTCGATCGCATCTCAGGCAAGTCAATTGAAGACAAAGTGGTCGAGTACAGTGAGATGTACGGCGAGATCGTTCTCGGGTTGTATCGGGACCTCGAGACGTTGAACCAGCGGGTGTATGACGATGGGGTGGAAATGACGGCGCTGGCGGGCCGGATGGATGAACTCCAGACGGACGTGACGCGGTTGCAGAACCGGGTGCAGAGGGGCGAGGAGGCGGCGGAGGACCTCCGGGGGTGCGTCCGGAACGTGGCGGAGGCGTTGGAGGCGGGGCGGGAACGGTTGCGCGAGATCGAAGGAAATATGGGGTGGTTAAACGGGCAGGTGCATCAGGTGCACGAGGCGCTGGCCGGGCTGGGTAAGCAATTGGAATCGTTCGCCCAATGGGTGGACACGCACGCGAATCGGCTCGATGCCCACGGCACGCGGTTGCAAACGGCGGCGGCCGCCATCTCTGCGTTGCAGGAACGATCCGATGAATGGGAGCGCGCGATGGCGGGATGCACCACGCGTTTGGACACCTTGGCCCACGGTTTACGTGGATTGGAAGAGGCGGAGCGCCAACACCAACAGCGCCTGGCTGAGATCACACCGGTGGCGGCTCGGCTTCAAAATCGACTGCGTGCCGCGATTGCGGTATGCGTCGCGTCGGCGGTCGTGTCCATCCTCTGCCTGGGGGTGGTCCTGTGGCAGGGACGGTGAAGCCGGGCAATCTGTGGGCGCTGTATAACGAGTATCGATCCCGACGCGACCGTTCCGAACCACTCCGCGACGCGGTCCATCGGTTGTACCTGCGCTATGTCCGCCAACATGAAGAGGCGTTGCTCGACGCCGCGGCGGCCGCCGCGGGGCTGGGCGGCGTGTTGGCGCTGATCGCCGAGGGCAGGAGGTTGAAGCCGGAGGAGCTTTCGCCCGAACTGCTCGAGGCGTTTCATTTACAATATCCGAATCTGTCCATCGGTGATTTGGCCGACTGTACACCCGACCAGCTGGCGGGCATCGTGAACGGTTGGAAGGGGAAGTATTTTGAGGTGCTCGTGCGGGATCGACTGAATGCCGGGCAGTGGGTCGGCCCCATCCACCTCGCGCCCGGTCAGTATGTCGATCTCGCCGACACCCCGACCCAACCGGGATGGGACTTGGTGATTCACAACGCCGACGGATCGGTGGCGGACACGCTGCAGCTCAAGGCGACCGAGTCGCTGTCGTACATCAAGGAGGCCCTCGAGCGGTATCCGGACATCCAGGTGCTGACGACGGACGAGGTTTTCCAATCCGCCGATCCGCTGGCCGATCCCACCCTCGCACACCACGTCTTTGACTCCGGCATCTCCGACGCCGATCTGACGCAGACCGTGCAGGAGGCCGCCGCGCGCCTGACCGACCACGGGGACCTGGTGGATGCGTTGGACAGCGCCCTGCCGGGCGTCCCGCTGCTGCCGGCGGCCGTGATCCTCGCGACCGAAGGCTACCACGTGCTGACCGGGCGCAAGACTCTGGAGGCCGCCATCGCCTCCGGGAAAAGCCGATTCCTGAAGTCGGGGGTCGCCATGTTGGTCGGGGGTGTTGCCCATGTGCTGGGGCTGGGGGTGGCTGCTATTCCGATTACCGCACTGACCCGCCTCGGAATGGAACGATACGCGCTGACGGGTCGCGTCGAGCATCACCTCGACACCAGGATGACCGACCTCGTGCCGGTGGCGGAGGCCCTGCGGGATGGCGGGCCGGCGGGATCGATGAGGTGAGCGGTTGAGTCCGGTGCCAAGATGCGCGATCCCGAGCGAGATCGGCACGAGGCGACAGGGGACGTGTCGCCATAGTCGTGGCCACGTTGGTATAATCGTGGCCGAGCGTCGCGGCTTCAACCACGCACATGCGACGCGGTTCGACACAGGCCGTGTCGGCGGGCTGGCGAAATCATAGGCGAATTCACACCGGAGCGGTTGAGACCGCCGCTGCCGAAAGGAGGGCATATCGGTGCGCACGTGGTGGAAAGAGTTCCGGCAGTTTGTGGCGCGAGGCAATGTGATCGATCTCGCCGTCGGCATCATCCTCGGCAGCGCCTTCACGGGCATCGTCAATTCACTGGTGAAGGACATCCTCATGCCGCCCATCGGCCTGCTGGTCAAAGGGATCAATTTCAGCGACCTGTACATCAACCTGTCCCGGCATCACTACCCGAGCCTGCAGGCGGCACAGGCGGCGGGCGCCCCGACCATCAACTACGGGCTGTTTCTGAACAACCTCATCAACTTTTTCATCGTGTCGCTGGTGCTCTTCGTCGTCGTCAAACAGGTCAATCGGCTGCGCCGGCCGAAGGATGCGGCACCGACGACGAAGCCGTGCCCGTACTGTTGCAGCGACATCCCATTGGCGGCGACGCGCTGCCCGCACTGCACGTCGGTGTTGGCGGCCGGTGCGGGGGAGCAGGCGGGGACCATGGGCAACTAGGGCCCCGGGCAACTAGGGCCACGGGCCCAGCACGATCACGACGTCCACCGTGGCCGTGTGCCAGTGCGCCGGTGCGCCGGTGCGCCAACCGTGAACCGGGGCCGCTCGCCACATGGGCCACGGCCCACCGGTGCCAGGGCGCCTTCGTGGCACGGCCAGGCAGCCCACCCGGGGGCGTGGCGTGGTCCCTTCAAGGCCCTCCCAAGGGAGCCGACGTCGCGCGACGGGAAGATGCCCCCCTCACCGCGGCTTGTCAATCACGATGCCCTTTGCGCTCGGGTCCTCCAGGAGACGGCGTGTGCCCTCCGGCGGGATCTTTTGGATGACGGCGCCGGTGTCCTGATCGATCACGTTCAACCACAACTGATTGGGCGGCGCGGTGGTGTCGAATTCCACCCGCAGGGCGGACTCGGCCAGGCGGCGGTTGATGTCATCGAGCGTCTTGCTGTGGTCCTTGTGGCGGTGGCTCGCCTCCGCATGCTGAATGTCGCGCGCACCGTCCTGGCTTCGCGCGTGGTCCTGGGTTCGCGCGTCTTCACTTGGGACGGAGGTTTGCGCAGGCGCGCCTGCCAGCGGCTTGCCCTGGCTGTCGTTGGCGGGACTGGCCCCTGGTGAAACAGGATGAATCGGCGGGATGCTCATGGGCCCGAACCTCCCTTCCCTAGGGAACCGCGGTTATCCGCGCCGGTCCATCACGGCGGCGGGCCGGAGGCGGTTCCGTCTGTATCTCTGTTGAAATGTTTCAGCCTGCCGCAGATGCGCCAGGACCTCCTGAATGGCCGACATGCGCTGGCGAAGCAGGTGATCGAGGGCCTGGTTCTGGGCCACGGCTTGGGCGGCCTGCACACGCAATTTGTGCACCACTTCCAGCAGCGCCGGACTCGGGGGTGCCGTCGCCTCCGAGGACACGCCATCCAGCGCCTGCTCCAAGCCGCCCTGGTCTTCCACGGATTCCTGCAGCCTGGAGAGCGCCTCATCACGCTCTAGCCACGTCTTCCACCAACTCGCGCGCAACGAGTCATCGCCAGGAACATTGGCAGCGGAAGGGGCTCGGTCACCCAACTGCAACAGGCAGTTCCCGAGCGAAAGAATCTCATCCAATTGTCGTGACCAATCCCGGATGCGAAGCACAGTTTTCTCATCCATGGGTCGGCACCTGCGGGACGGAAGACACGGAATCCGCCGACGAACCTTCCGGGTTTTGCAGTGCCGTAGCCCGCTCCTGAGCGGCTTTCGCCGCCGCCTGCAGCCACGTTTCGCGCCATCCGCGCATGTGATCGAGAACCTCTTCCACCGCGGCCACGTCCTTGCGGAGGTTCGCTTCCACCAGGCGCCGGTGGTAATACTCGTAGAGCTTGGCCAGCGACTGGGATACCTCGTACCGCATGTCGAGCGGGCCGAGCAAGCCCTCGCGCACGATGTCCTGCGCCTTGATGAGGTGACGGTGGGCCTCGACCGGATTTCCCTCCTCGATGGCGCTCTTCGCGCGCTCGAGGGACGCGATGAGCCCGTCGATCAGCATGATGAGCAACCGCTCGGGCGACGCGGTTTGAATGGATGTCTGGCGATATGCGGCGTATGCCGGATTCATCGGGATCAACCTCCTTGTGACGCGGTCAGGCTGGACAGGAAACCTGTCTGGGAACTCAGGCGCGTTAACGCCTGTTCCATCTGGCTGAACTCGTCGAGGTATCGCTGGCGCAGGTCGGAGATGCGCTGCTGCATGTCATCCGCCCGCGAGTCCATGTCGTGAATCTGTTGCCCCAGGAAGCTGATGTCCAGCGCGTCGGTGCCGAACAGGGTGTTGAAGTCGGCGTTCGGATCGATAGGGGTATACGGGAGAAGCCCCGCCCCGCCCACGGACGATCCGTTGGAAAACTTGGTGATGATCTGGCTGTTGATGTTCGGACTCGATCCCGCCTCGCTCGTCAACTGCTGGATGAGATTCGTCAGGTCGTTGGACAACTGAACCGCGAAGCCGTCGCCCATGGTCTTGTCCCCGCCCGCGCTGGGATTGTTGGTGAACATCCGCATGACCGCCTGGGGATCCGCCTGCACCGCCGCTCGGAGCTGGTCGGTGTTGATCTGCAACAGGCCGTACGTGTTCCAGCCGGTCGTCGTCACGCCGGGGGCGATGGCGCCTGTGGAGACGCCGTTCAGCGGATCGATGGGTGTGATCCCGATCTTCGCAAGCGTATCCAGTGTGGTGCTCTGTCCATTGATGGTGGAGGGTGTCTGGCCGGTGAGTTGCCACTGCTGCGCATCGTTTTCCACCGTGGTCATGATGTTGCCGAGCAGCGGGTCGTTGGCCAGCATGCCGCTCTGCGCCTTCTGGTACCACTTCTCAATCTGGTCCTCGGTCATCTGCGACGCCTGCTGCTGAGTGAGCGGTTGGTAGTCGTAGTTGCGCTGTTCGTTATAGAGCCCCTGCATGAGCTGCAGCGTCTGGTTGTACTGCTGCACAAAGTTCGTGATGGTGTTGACGATGCTGTCGACGTCCGTGGACACGGTGAGGGTCGCGCTTCCCACGGAGTTCAGGTTCAGGGTCAATCCGTTGTACGTGACCTGATTGGTGGAACTCGTCGTCTGGTATCCGTTGATTTGAACGACGGCATCCCGAGCCGTTTGATCAGATGGCAGAACGCCGTTCAGTCCGAGGACGTTCCCTGGGTCCTCCGTCGTGACGCTGATGGGGGACACGAGATCCCAAGTCTGATTGTTGCTGTCCGTATAGGATGCCTTGAGGACCAGATGGCCCTGGCTGTCGACATCGGCGGTCACCCCGGTCTGGCTCTTGTACTGATTGATAGTGGACACGACCGTCGTCACCGTCGGATCCGTGGATGAAACGGGCATGGGATTCGTCGCCCCGTTGAGCGCAATCCGTACGCCATTGATGGTGATGGCGATGTTGGAGGACAGGGTGCCAGACAAGGCTGTCGTGACATCGGGTGCTTGATTGATCCCGAGATTTTGAAGGAACTGCATTCCATTTGTGTCCACCTGAATTTTCGCGGCTGCCCCAGTTGATGTGGTCTGCAGGACGACTCTGTTCGTCGACGGATCGAAGAATGCCGACACTCCCGTCTTGGTATCCGAGGTGATGGCCGCCAGGGCGTCTCCCAGCGTTTCCGTACCGGTCAGGGATATGCTCTGCCCATTGATGACAATGGGGGATGCGTAGCCGATGTCGGATAATTGCGTGGAAGCGTTCACAGACAGAGGGCTGGCTGAGTACGCCGTAGCTCCCTGTGCGAGTTGGATGATGGTGACGTTATAAGTGCCGTTTGGCGCAAGCGTGTTAGCACTACCAGTAAGGACACCATTATTCGAAGATGTGACCTGATGTGTGAGAAAGGTCGACTGCAACTTCAAAGATTGGACGCTGTTCTGCAGATCCGATAGGGATGCGTTGACCTGTTGATACCGCATCTCCTGCCAATGCAAAATCTGCCGTTGCTGCAGCAGTTGAACCAGCGGCACCTGAGCGGCCTGCACCATGGCGTTGACCATGCTGTCGGTGTTGATGCCGGACGCCAGGCCTGACAAGCCGGATCCGGGTGTATAGGTCGGTGAGGTTATTCCGCTTGCGGTGGCGCCGCCGGCCGAATAACCTCCCGACAGGGAACCGATGTAGGTCATGGGGATGCCTCCTTGTCATAGCCTTGAGGAAGGGAGTGTAAAGCACTATTGTACACGTGAATGAACCAGTACTACTGCAAAGGATTAGGAAGGCCGAAGTGAATGGCCTTCCTAATCCGCTCCAAAGTTCTTCAGCCAAGTAGCTTAAGTACCAATTGCGGTTGCTGATTCGCCTGCGCCAGCATCGACACGGCTGCCTGTTGCAAGACGTTGTCTTTCGTAAACTCTGCCATAGCTGATGCCATGTTTGTATCTGTGATACCGGACTCTGCCGTGGTGAGATTTTGTGACGAAGTACTCAAGTTGTTAATGGTATGTTCCAGGCGATTTTGATAGGCCCCCAGCTCAGAGCGCTGCGTCGAAACTTTATCGATTGCGTTCTGGATTGTGGTGATCGCCTTATTCGCCGCTGCCTGGGATGTAATATCAATACCACCCACTGTGAATGTCTTGCCACTAATATCGTTTCCGAAAGTAGCTAACGTCGTACCGGTGGTAAGATCCTTCACCGTTTTCGTGGTAGAGTCATATGTTCCAATTTGGACGCCGCTTGCGTTTAGTACTTTCGTCCCGCTGACCGTATACGTTCCAGCCTGCAAACCATTGTTTTGCACGTAGGCGGTGCCGGTAGCAGACGTACCACTGATGGTAACATTGCCACTCGTGATTTTATCACCAGAAAATACGATGGTATTTGTGTTATCTGCGTTGTTAGTGAATGTTAAGCCATCCGTACTGGTCGCAACTTTATTACCGTTTTGGTCCACCAGATAATAGTTGGTTCCATCGGTCGTCACCGAGTAAGTTCCGTCGGCCAGGGATGACGTACTTCCAGCGGTTACGGTTCCGGTCTCCGAGTAACTTGCGGAACCAGCCATCCCGAGGGCGTAGCCTCTCATGTCGCTGATCGCGACAGTCAAATTTTGATCCTGGTTAGCCCCAATCTGAAATGTACCCGTAAAGTTTCCGTTCAGCAGTTTCTGCGTGTTAAATTCCGTTGTGTCACCGATGCGCGAAAGCTCTTGCGAGAGCTGATTCATTTCATCTTGAATGCTTTGGCGGTCGGTCGTTGTATTCGTGTCGTTGGCCGCCTGAACAGCAAGCTGTCGCATACGTTGGAGAATGCTCTGAGTTTCGTTTAGAGCGCCTTCTGCAGTTTGGATGAGGGAAATCCCGTCTTGCGCATTGCGAGAAGCTTGGTCAAGACCGTTAATTTGACCTTGCATCTTCTGAGAAATGGCTAATCCTGCAGCATCATCCGAGGCGCCGTTAATCCTTTTACCTGTCGAGAGTTGCTGCAACACTTTTTGCAGGCTGTTTTGATTCTGGTTCAAAGCCGCCAAAGCGTTCATAGAGCCCAGGTTGTGATTGATGACTAAACCGAAACTCAATGTACGACACCCTTTCTTGTAATTGATTTACCATTACGGAACGGATTCAAATCGGACGATTGTTGATCCGTTCATTGCATATGTCGGTAAATCGACTCGTAATCTTGCATGGTAACCATGAGTATCTCAAGCCATTGGATTCTTTGGTCCGAATCATTGTTCGGGGTGAGGTCGGATTGCTCAAGATGCCTGTATATGCTTGATATGGACAGACATCGTGTTGGCAGATCACTTCAAAAAATCCACCAGCGTTGGCACGATGACACGGGCGCCGACGGCGAGGGCGGCCTGTTGGACCGACTGGGCCGTGGTGAAGTCCGTGATGGTCTTGGCCATGTCGGTGTCCTGGACGCCTGCGAGCAGCGTTTGAAAGTTGTTGACGAGGTCGGCCAGGCGGGATTGCTCGAACTGGACGCGGTTGAGTTTGGCGCCGAGGTCGGCCTGGGCGGCGGACATGGCGTCGAGGCGCTGGTCGAACTTGCTCAACAGCGCGCTGACGGCGGAGCCGTCGTCGCTTTTGAGGGCGGTGCTCAGGTCCCTGAGCAACGCGAAGGCGTTGTCGCTGGAGCCTGCCGGGGCGCCGGATGCCGCCGCGGGGCCGAAGAATGCGTTGCCGGGCGTGTTGACCTGGAGGTGCACGCCGTCGCCGACGTCGTACAGGATGTTGCCGGCGTCGGTCGATACGGTCTCCGCGCCGGTGGTGGAGTAGGGCGCCGTCTGGGTCTGCTGGCCGTTGAAGATGTACTGGCCGTTGTACTGCGAGTTGCCGATGGTGACGAGCTGTTGGTACAGTTGGTCGACCTCGGCAGCCAGGGCCTGGCGGTCGCCGGGGGCCAGGGTGTCGGAAGCGCCCTCGACGGCGAGGCTTCGGGCCCGTTGCATCACCTGCTGGGCCTGGTTCATGACGGTGTCGGTGTAGTTCAACCAGCCCTGGGCGGCGTTGGCGTTGTCCTGGTACTGCTGGTAGTAGGCGATGTCGCTCTTGTAGCGCATGACGAAGGTGACGCCGACGGGATCGTCCGCGGGGCTGGTGACGCGCTTGCCGGTGGACACCTGCTTCTGGAGGTTGGCCAGGCGGTCGGTGTTGGCCTCGAGATCGTACAGCAATTGCTGGTTGAGCATCGTCTGCGTGACGCGCACGGGCGAAGACCTCCTCGCCGGGATTATCGGACGCTGTTGATGAGCGTGGTCAGCATGTCGTTGACGGCCTGAACCACTTTGGCCGAGGCGTTGAACGCCTGTTGGTACTGAATCAGATTTGACATCTCCTCGTTGATGGAGACGCCGCCGACGGACTGGCGCTGCTGGTCAATCTGATGCACCAAGGCCTGCTGGTTGGAGACCTGTTCGTTCGCCTGCTGGCCCTGGATGCCGAGCTGGCCGACGACGGCTTGGAGAAAACCGTCGAGGGTGCCCTGGGTGAGCGGCATCGTGGCTGAAGGGGCGCTCGGGTCCGAGAACTTGACCTGCGCCAGCTTGACGCTGCTGACGGTCATCGCCAGGGTGCCATCGCCGGAGGTGTTGGTGAAGCCGGCGGCGAGCTTGGTCACATTGTTGGTGATGGCCGGGTTGACCGCGATGTTGGCCGCGGTGATATTCGATCCGCTCGCGCCCGTGGCGATGGTGAACAGGGGTTGGCCCGGTTGGCCGGCGCGATCGTACCCCATCTGAAGGAGTCCGTTGACGCCCTTGACGGTCACCTGGGTGCCCTGCGGGACGGTGGCGGTCACGACCTTGCCGCTTGCATCCCGCTGAATCTGAATGCCGGGGACACTCGAGAGGTCATCGCCGGCCTTGTAGGTCGTGCCGCCGATGGTGATATCCACCGGTGTCTTGCTGGTGCCGTACAGGGTCCAGTTGCCATCGAGGGTGACGGTCACATCATTCTCGGCCAGGCTGTGGGCAAAGGCGTCGAGATTGTCCTGGTACGCCTGAACGGTCTTCGTCGCCTGGACCAGGCCCTGGACTTTGCCGCTTACCACCCCGATGGTCAGCGGGTAGTTCGGATTGGCCGTGTCGGCCGTCACCTGCAGGAGCGGTTTGGTGCTGTCGGTCGGATCGGGCGTGACGGTCTGGTCGTCGAGGACGACCTGGCCGCCGATGGAGAGCTTGATGCGCCCGTCCGAGCCGGTTTGCACAGTGAGATCGGTCAGGTTGGACAGTTGATCCAGCAGATAGTCCCGTTGGTCCAACAGGTCGTTGGGGGTCTTGCCGTCGCCCTGGATGGCGTCGATCTGCTGGTTCAACCGCGCGATCTGAGTCAGGTATGAATTGACCTGATTGACGGTGGCCGACAGGTTGGTCTGCAGGTCCGATTGGAGATCGGACAGTTGGTTGGCCGTCTGATTCAGCGTCTGCGCGACGGTGACCGCCGACTGGACGACGACGTTGCGCGCGGAGAGATCGTTCGGGTTCGCGGAGAGTTTGTCCCACGCGTTCCAGAAGTTCTGCATGACCGCAGAGAGGCCCGTGTCGGACGGCTCGTTGAGGATGGCCGACACCTTCTGCAGGGCGTCCTGCTGGGCCTGCCAGGAACCGAGGTACTGGTTCTGCTGGCGGTACTGCGTGTCGAGGTAGTCGTCGCGCAGCCGCTCGATTTTCGTGATCTGCACCCCGGTGCCAATCTGCCCGGCGATCGGGCTGGTCAGGCCCGGGACCTCGAGGGCGGGGGTGGCGTCGAGATCGATCCGCTGGCGCGTGAACCCGGGGGTGTCGGCGTTGCTGATGTTGTGGGCGGTCGTCTCGATGGCCGCCTGCTGCGTCTGCAGCCCGCGCTTCGCGGTCTCCAGTCCGAGGAATGTTCCGAGCACGGTGTGGGACCTCCTTGGTCAAGCTTTGACATCGAACGCGAGCGGCGCGGGGCCGGCGCTGGCGGCGGCCTTGTCGGGGCCGCCGGTGTTCGGACCGGCGTGTCCAGGGCCGTACGCGGCGCCGGTGCCACCGGCGCTCTGCGCCACCCAGGAAAGAAGCTGATGGGTGTATCGGATGGCCTGTTCGGTCAGGCGCTGGTTTTCGTCGTTGATGCGCGCCAGGCGTTTGACGGCCTCGCGCAGGCGCTCACCCGTCTGCGCGAGGTGGCGGGCGATGCGCGGATCGATCCCGGCGGCCCAAGATTCTACAGCGCGGAGCGTCAGGGCCGGCGGATCGAGCGGATGGAGGCCCAGGGGCTGGGCGAGCTCGCCAGCGGCGGCCTGGTGGAAGCGACCGCCGGAGGACGCCGTGGGCAGGCGCCGGGCGAGTTCGGCTGCGGCGGCCTGGTCCTGCTCGGGCTGGAAACGGCTGTCGGAGGACGCCATCGGCAGGCGCCGGGCAAGTTCGGCTGCGGCGGCCTGGCGGAAGCGACCGCCGGAGGACGTCATCGCCAGGGACTGGGCGAGTTCGCCAGCGGCGGCCTGGCGATCCGACTCCAGCTCGTGAACACGCTGGATGATGGGAATCATCCGCTGTGTGGTGCGCTCGATGCCGCCGGTGTCGCGCGCGATGAGTGCCTGGTTCTGCTGTTCCGCCAGCGCGAGGAGCCGCTCGTGCTCGGCGAGCAGGTGTTGCAGGATTTGCGCGAGCCGGCGGAGGGCCTGCGCCGCGTGTTCGCGATGGGCCGTCTCCATGGCAGGGGCCTCCTTGACTACGGCGGTGTTGGTTCGGGCGCGTCAGGCCCTTTCGTCAAAGAAAATGCCGGACTGAAGCAGTGTGTCGGCGAGCCGCTGCAGGTCGGGTGTCTGGCCGTTGCGGAACGCCTCTTTAAGCCTGGCGATCCGCTCGGCCCGATCTCCCCCTTCCGCGGCTTGCACGGCGGGGTCGCCGGCGGATGGGCCTGGGAGGCCGGTGGATCGGCCCGCGAGGCTGGCGGATGGGCCCGGAAGGCCGGTGGATCGGCCCGCGAGGCCGGCAGATGGGCCGGGAAGGCTGGTGGCGTTGACATCCGACTGCGCGGTGCGGGGGCGGGCGCCGCCCACCCGCTCGATGTTTGCCATGTATCGGTTCAGGTCGTCGATGCGCATGCCCTGGGTTCACCTCATCGTGACCGGTTCCGCCCGGCTGTGGTACCGGGGGCCGGGGAAGGTCCTAAAGAGGAAATCGGTTGGTGTGGCCGATTTCTTGCATGGCTTCTCACGGGTCGGCGAGCATCCCGCGCAGGCGCATGACGGCCTTGGAGCGGATGCGGGAGACCTGCGATTCGCTCAGGTCGAGGACTTCTCCGATCTCCTTGAGGGTCAGATCCTCCTCATAATACAGCCACAGCACCTGCTGCTCTCGCGGCGTGAGCCGGTGCAGCGCCTGCACGAGCAGTGCGCGGGACGCCTGGCGATCCAATCGGCGGGCAGGGTCGAGGGTGTCCTCGGGATCGGGAAGATCCGCGTGGCCCTGGGCCTCCAGCTCTTCGAGGGAGAAGGCGGAGGTCCAACCGAGATCGACCCACCATTCGTGCAGTTGCGCGACGGGGATGCCGAGCTCGGCGGCCAGCTCCTCGTCGGTGGGCTCCCGCATCAGCGATTGGGACAGGCGGTCATAGGCGGCGTGCAGGCGGGCCTGTCGCTCGCGCAGGCCGCGCGGGAGCTGATGATGCCGTGCGATCTCGTCGAGCATCCGCCCGCGGACATGGCGCACGGCGAATGCGCCGAAAGGGACGCCGCGGTCGGCGTCGTATCGATCGAGCGCCTGGTACAGGCCGATGACGCCGGCGTGGACGAGGTCGTTCAGTTCGAGACCGCGCAATTCGACGCTGTTCGCCACGCGCCGGGCGAGGCGGTACACCAGCGGCAGGTGCTCGCGCACCGTCTCCTCGCGGCGCAGGCGATCCCACTGGGCATACGCTTGATGTTGAGGTTTCACGGACAAAACCCCTTGCGTGAGCA
>NZ_JAIMAV010000028.1 GCF_023511815.1 Alicyclobacillus sp. | reverse complement strand
AGCCGAATCTCGCCGGCATCCGGGTTGTACAACCGGAGCAGGAGACGGCTCAGACTCGATTTCCCGCTCCCGGTTCTGCCCACGACGCCGAGGCGCTCGCCCGGCTGCAGGTGGAACGTGACATCGCGCAGGACCGGATCATCGGGGCGATAGCCGAAGGTAACGTGGTCGAAGGAAACTGCGAGCGCACTCTCGGGCAGGTCGGTCTGTTCGCCGTCTGCGATGTCACTCGTCATGGACAGCAACTCGAGGGACCGGCGCATGCCGGATTTCGCCCGCTGATAGTCCTGCAGTTGGTTGCCGAGCTGTTCAATTGGATCGTTCAGCATCTGTGTGTACTGATAGAACAGATAGAGCGTTCCCAGTGTGGCGGTGCCCTCCAGAAACTTTTGCACACCGAAGGCAAGCACCGCGGAGACGGCGCACGCATACAGGACCACGGTGACATTCCAGGGGACGACCCGCAGCATCCACGCGCGCAGGCCGGTCCGAAACACCCGCCGCATGGCCTGGTGGAAGCGGTGCATCACGTACGGGATGGCGCCGTTGGCCTGCACGTCCTCCATACCCGCGATGCGTTCCTCCATGAATCCAAACAGCTCCGCACTGGCCTGTCGTTCGCGCTGCGATGCGGCAACCCCGATGTCGCGGATGATGATCATCGCCGCCAGGGAGAGCACGACAAATCCGGTCATCACACCGGCGACGGACGGACTCTGGGTGAACATCACGCCGAGGATGCCCGCCAACATCACCGCGCTTCCGAACATCTGAACCAGAAACAGAGCGAAGAAGTTTGCGATGTTGGTCACGTCCCCGTCGATCCGCTCCATCATTTCACCCGGCGTGCGCAGTGAATGAAACGACATATCCAGGTGCAGGCAGTGGCGCATCAGATCCTGGCGCAGTTGGTTGGTTGCCCGCCAGGCCACATCGTTCCCGAGCCAACTGATGGCGACTCCGGCGAGTTGCGTGAGGATGGCGATGGCGAGATAAGTCCCCGCCAGCGCGACCAGACGCGTCGTGGACCCGCCGGCGGCAGCGGTGTCGATGAAGCGTTCAATCAGCTGAGGATTGGCTAACTGCAACCCGATGCTCAACAGGAGCAGGCCCATCAATCCCGCCATGCGCCAGCGCACTGGGCCGATGTAGCGCAGGATCCAGCGCGTGGAGCGGTATGCGGCCGGGCGCTCGGTGCGTGGGCGACCGCGGGTGGACGGTCGGCCGCGGGATGCGCGGGCCCTGCGTGAAGATGCATGGGTTTTGTGGTCATTCGGATGTGGACAGGACACGGTCTTCAGGCCTCCTTTGGACGCAAAACGCCGCGGTGGGCTGAAACCCACGCGATTCGGCGGCTCCGGCGGGAGACCTGGGGGGCGTCCGGGCGGGGTGGGGGCAGGGGGGATCCGCCCAGACAGCGAAAAACTCCAGGCTCACCGCCTGGAGTCGCATTTTGCAGGATGAGACAGATGAAGACGAGTCGGATTCAACGCCTTCCTGCCCGCGCCAGTGGGTCAGCCGTGGCATGCACGCCGATTCGATTCACTGGGGACCTACGGCAAGGCCTGCGCACGGGTGACCGACCTCCTTGGGGACAATTGGAAGGTTGAACCAAACGTCGACAGGATAACACGAGTCGGATGAGTATGTCAATACTTGCGGAGCCACCCTTGCATCCGCTTTCATTCCATGTTATTATATGGCCACTTTTCAGTAAGCGTCGGAGACGAAGAGATTCCCGCCGGGCCGGTCGGATGTTGTCCGGGAGGGGCGGGAGGTCTCTTTTGTTTTTATTCGTTGCGTTCGTCGGGGTGCGGGCGGCAGAGGTGGGACGGACATGGCGGATGAACTGGCCGTCGCGCTGATCATGGGGTTCACGCTGTTGTGCGGTTTCAACGACGGGGGGAATCTGCTCGCCGCGTTTCTCAATACGCGCGTGATGCGGGCCGGAGTGGTGCTCGTGGTGATCCTGGCCGGGACGGTTTTGGCTCCGTTTCTGCTCGGCACGGCCGTCGCGGCCACCATCGGGACGCGCATCGTCGACATCCGGCAGACGGGTGTACCGGTGTTGAATCTGGGATTGGCCGCCACCCTGGTGACGCTGCTTTTGTGCTGGCGATTGAAGGTGCCGACCAGCGCGTCTTTCGCACTGGTCGGGGGGATGTCGGGTGCGGGGCTGGCGGTGTTGGGGCCGCACGCCGTGATCTGGTGGGGACTGGTGAAAGTGGGGCTGTCCCTGATCCTGTCGGTCGTCTTGGGCGGGCTGGCGGGATTTGTTGGGTACTGGGTGCTGTATCAGGCTCTGCGCCGGGCATCGAGACGGCTGGGCGTACGTGTGGGATACCTGCAATACCTCTCGACGATCTTCGTGTGCCTCGGCTATGGGGCCAACGACGCGGAAAAATCGGTCGGCCTGCTGGCCACCGTCCATGCGCTCGCCCATCGGGCGCCGTTTCACGTGATGCCCTGGATGGTCATCGCCCCCGCCGGGGTCTTCTTTCTCGGTGTCCTGGTGGGCGGCTGGCGGGTGGCGAGAACCGTCGGATTTCACGTGTTTCGGGCGCGGCCGGTGCACGCGTTCGCGATGCAGGTGGCGTCCGCCGCGGTCATCCTGGGGGCCTCCGCCGTGGGAGGACCGGTCAGCACCACACAGACCATCGACAGCGCTCTCGTGGGCGTCGGTGTGTGCGCGCGCAAGGAGCGAATCCGCTGGTCGTTTGTCCGCCGCATGGCCGTGGTGTGGGTGGTGACGATGCCGCTCGCGTTCTCGGTGGCGGTGGTTCTGGGACTTCTCTGGAAGGCGGGTGGCCTGATGTGAAGCGGTTGAAGGAGATCCTGCTGCCCAGGGAAAACCGGTTTGTCCAGTATCTGATGCAGCAGGCGGAGGTGACGGCCGAGGCGGTGCAACTCCTGCAGCGGTTCGTCACCGACCGCCCGGAGGGGGCCGCCCGCGATGCACAGATTGAACGAATGAGCGAACTGGAGAAGCAGGGGGACGCCATCCGGCGAAAGATCATTCAGGAGTTGCTGGACACCTTCGTGACTCCGGTGGACCGGGAGGACATCTACAACCTGTCCCGCAGTGTCGACGACATCCTGGATTACGCCGATTCCACCATCAAGGAAATCGTCCTGTATGAGGTTGAGCCGACCCCGTTCATGGTCGAGATGGTGGCCACCCTGTGCGATGCCGTCGTCGCGCTGCGCAACGCGATCCGGTACATGGTCGACCAGCCTCGGCGATCCGTCGAACACCTGGTCGCCGCAAAGAAGTGCGAGAACCGGATGGAGGATATGTACCGGCGTGCCAACGCGGAGCTGTTCGATCTCACCGACATGCACCATATCTTCAAAGTGCGTGAGGTCTACCGCCATCTGAGCAACTGTGCGGACCGGGCGGACGAGGCCGCGGATGTCATCGGGTCCATCGTCATCAAGGGGAGCGTGTGACCGGTGCCGCCCCGGTTGCGGGCCCCGCGTGCCCGCGTCGGGATCGACGGCTCAGGGCGTGGGAAGGACGGGGAGAGGACATGGCGGTACGGCGGCGGTTGTCCGCTTTCCAACGGAGGGCATTTTTGCGGGAGATGGCAAAGGAACGGCTGGATCTGCTGGTGATCGGCGGCGGCATCACGGGCGCGGGGATTGCCCTGGATGCGGCCGCGCGAGGGTTGCGCGTGGGCCTGGTGGAAAAGTGGGATTTCGCCGCTGGGACGAGCGGACGATCGACCAAGTTGATTCACGGCGGGCTGCGGTACCTGAAGCAGGGGGAGATCCACCTGGTCCGGGAGGTCGGGCGGGAGCGCGCGATCCTGTATCGCAACGCGCCTCACGTGGTGGTCCCCGAACGAATGCTGCTGCCCATCCTGCGCGGCGGCTCCCTCGGCCGAGGCATGACCGCCTTCGGACTGTGGCTGTACGACCGGCTCGCCGACGTCCAACCGGCGGAGCGCCGGGTGATGCTCTCCCGCGCCGAGACGCTGACGGCGGAGCCGCTGCTTTCCCCCGAACGACTCATCGGCGGAGGGCTGTATTACGAGTACCGGACGGACGATGCCCGTCTGACCATCGAGGTGGTGAAGACCGCCGCGGCCCTTGGGGCACTGTGTGTCAACCGCGCCGAGGCCGTGGCGCTTCTGTACGATGCCGGGCGCATCCGTGGCGCGGTGGTGCTGGACCGGGAGTCGGGGGAGGAGCACACCGTGACCGCCCGTCAGGTGGTCAACGCGGCCGGCCCCTGGGTGGATGAGCTCCGGCGCATGGACCGCTCGCTGGATGACAGGCGTCTGCACCTGACCAAAGGGGTGCATGTGGTGGTGCCGCGCAGCAGGTTGCCGCTGCGGCAATCGGTCTATTTCGATGTGGAAGACGGGCGAATGGTATTCGCCATTCCGCGTGATGCGGTCACCTACATCGGCACCACGGACACGGATTACGACGGCCCGCTGGATCAGCCCCCCGTCCTTTTGGAGGACGTTCGCTACCTCCTTCGCGCGGCCAACCACATGTTCTCCGGTGTCCATTTGACGCCGGGGGACGTGTGCTCGGGATGGGCCGGACTGCGTCCGCTCATCCACGAGGAGGGCCGGTCACCGTCGGAGCTGTCGCGCAAGGACGAGATCTTCCTCTCACCGACCGGGCTCATCAGCATCGCCGGAGGTAAGCTGACCGCATACCGGAAGATGGCCGAGCGGGCCGTCGACGTGGTCATGCGCCGTCTGGCCGAAACGGAGGGCCGGCCTTGGCGGCCCTCCCGGACAGCGGACATCCCCCTGTCGGGCGGCGAGCGCGGGAAGGCGGAGACCCTGGCCGAGATGCGCGCGCTGCGTGTCCCCGCCCCGGCGGATGCCGGTGACGCGAGGGTCATGGAGGACAGGATCAGGCGGTTGTACAGACGATATGGTTGCAACGCACCCGCCATCTGGGCTGATGCGATGCGTCAGGCGGAGCGAACCGAAGAGGTGGATGAGAAACTTCTGGAAGCCGAGTTCCGGTACGGTGTCGAAGAGGAGATGGTGTGCAACCCGTGCGACTTTCTGGTCCGGCGCACGGGCGCGTTGCACTTCGAACCCGATCAAGCGCACGAGCGGTTTCGGCGCGTGCTCTCCCGCGCCACGGCGTGGTTTGGTTGGGATGAGGCCCGGGTGGCGCGCGAGGTGGAGGCCTGGGAGGCCCAACGCCAGGCGGCGGCCGGTTTCACCACCCTGCCTTCGCAGGGGCGCGGTCGCCCCTGATGACGCCCGCCTGGAGGGATGCAGATGAGCACGAAGATTTTGGCGCATCGCGGATGGAGCGCGCGGTATCCCGAAAACACCTTGACCGCGTTTGCGGCCGCGCTGACCGTCGGATGTGACGGACTTGAATTTGACGTCCAGTTGACGGCCGACGAGGTGCCCGTCGTCCTGCACGACCCCACGGTCGACCGGACCACCGATGGCACCGGGCGGGTGTCCCGCCTGCGGTTTGCGGACATACGGCAGCTCAACGCCGCGGCCGGGCGCGAAGGGTTCCATGCCGTACCCACCCTGGAGGAGGTTCTTCAGCTCGCCGCCCTGCATCACCCCACGGGCCTTTACAACATCGAATTGAAGGTGCACGAGGGAGACGGACGGGCGCTGGTCAATCGCGTCGTCCCCCTCGTCCTCGCGCATCCCATCGGGCGACGGGTGCTGTTTTCCTCCTTTCATCACGGATGTCTCGCATACCTGAGGTCTCGCCATCCCGAGGCGGCCATCGGGTTGCTGTTCGAGGAGCCCGTTTTGGAACCCTGGCTCCGGGCGCAGGCCGTGGGAGCGTGGTCGGTGAATGCGGAGGCGTCCTGGGCGAGGGATGTCATCGAACCATGCAGACGGCACGGGGTGCATGTGTGCGTATGGACCGTTGACGATCCGGTGGCCATGCGGCGATTTTTCCGGCAGGGAACGGATGTGCTCATCTCGAATGTGCCGGATGTGGCGCTTCGTGTCCGGAAGAAGGTGTGAGGGGGAACTCGGGATCGGGAGGAGGCCTGACGATGGAAGGGTATCTGTTGGCGCTGGATCAGGGCACGACCAGCACGCGTGCCATTCTGTTCAACCACGCCGGCGCGCCGGTGGCGGTCTCGCAGCAGGAGTTCGCGCAGCACTATCCGCGCCCCGGATGGGTGGAGCACGACGCGGAGGAGATCTGGCAGACCGCCATCACGGTGATGCGAGACGTCCTTCGGGTGGCGGACGTGGCCCCCGAAGCCGTGCGGGCCATCGGGATCACCAATCAGCGGGAGACGGCGGTCGTCTGGGATCGGCGGACGGGTCGTCCGATTCACCGGGCCATCGTGTGGCAAAGCCGCCAGACAAAAGACATCTGCGAGGCCATCCGCGACGCGGGGGATGAGCCCCTCATCCGGGCCAAAACCGGGTTGGTGGTGGATGCCTACTTCTCGGCAAGCAAGGTGAAGTGGCTCCTGGACGAGGTGGAGGGGGCGCGAGCGCGGGCGGAGCGAGGGGAGCTGCTGTTCGGCACCATCGACACATGGCTGGTGTGGAAGCTCAGCGGTGGCCGCCTCCATGTGACGGACTATTCCAACGCCTCGCGCACGATGTTGTTCAACATTCACGCCCTGCGCTGGGATGAGGACCTGCTTCGACTCTTCGGTGTACCCGCCGCGATGCTGCCAGAGGTTCGCCCTTCCAGTGCGGTGTACGGCGTCACGGACCCGGCGCTGTTCGACGGGGTGTCCATCCCCCTGGCCGGCATCGCGGGAGACCAGCAGGCCGCGCTGTTCGGACAGGCGTGTTTTTCGCCGGGCACGGCCAAGAACACGTACGGAACCGGGTGCTTTCTGTTGATGAATACCGGTCCGCGGCCGATGGCCTCGTCCCATGGGTTGTTGACCACCATCGCGTGGGGCGTGGGGGGCACGGTCGAGTACGCTCTGGAGGGAAGCGTTTTCGTCGCCGGGGCGGCGGTGCAGTGGTTGCGGGATGGATTGCGGGTGATTGACACCGCGGCCGAATCGGAGCGTTATGCGGAGAAGGTGGCGTCCTCCGAGGGTGTGTACGTCGTTCCGGCCTTTGTCGGGCTCGGCGCGCCGTACTGGGACATGGAGGCGAGGGGGGCCATCTTCGGCTTGACGCGGGGAACCGGGCGCGAGCATCTGGTGCGGGCGACGCTCGAGTCCATCGCGTATCAGTCCCGTGATGTGCTGGAGGCGATGACCCTCGACGCGGGTGTGCGGCTGTCGGCCTTGCGCGCGGACGGGGGCGCGTCGGCGAACGGATTTCTGATGCAGTTTCAGGCCGATCTCCTCGGGGTTCCGGTCGAGGTCCCGGCCTGTGCGGAGACGACGGCCCTCGGCGCCGCATACCTGGCGGGGCTCGCCGTTGGGTACTGGGAGAGCCGCGAGGACATCGCGAAGAACCGGGCCCTGGCCGCCCGGTATGTGCCGGGGATGGCGGAGGACGAGCGGGATCGACTGTATGCGGGGTGGAAGGACGCGGTGGCGAGGACCATCGGCCGCGGCACGAGGTGACGCGGACGAGGCGAGTGGCGATGGCCGGACGCGGTGATCCTGTGCCGCTTCACCGCGCCGATGCGTCCGCGGCAGGAGATCCTCCGGCCTTGCGCGAATGTTCTCATCCGGGAGGGGATTGCATCCGTGACAAACGTGCACACGTTGAAAAACTACATCGGCGGACAGTGGGTGGCGACGGAGACGGACCGGTTTGAGGTGGTGCCGAACCCGGCGACCGGCGAGACCCTGGCGCAGGTGCCGCTGTCGACGCGATCCGATCTGGACCGCGCGGTGGCGGCGGCCAAGGAGGCGTACCGGACGTGGAGCAAGACGCCGGTCCCGAAGCGGGCGCGCATCCTGTTCCGCTATCAACAGTTGCTGGTGGAGCACTGGGATGAGCTGGCGCGTCTCATCACGCTCGAGAATGGCAAGAGCTACGAGGAGGCGTACGGCGAGGTCCAGCGCGGCATCGAGTGCGTGGAGTTCGCGGCCGGTGCGCCGACGCTGATGATGGGCACGCAGCTGCCGGATATCGCGACCAACATGGAGTCGGGCATGTGGCGGTATCCGGTGGGGATTGTCGGCGGGATCACGCCGTTCAACTTCCCGATGATGGTTCCGTGCTGGATGTTCCCGTTGGCCATCGCGTGCGGCAACACCTTTGTGCTCAAGCCGTCGGAGCGCACGCCGCTGTCGGCGAACCGCCTGGCGGAGCTGTTCACGGAGGCGGGCCTGCCGGACGGAGTGCTCAACATCGTCCACGGCGCGCACGATGCGGTCAACGGCATCCTGGAGCATCCCGATATTCGCGCGGTGTCGTTCGTGGGATCGCAGCCGGTGGCGGAGTACGTGTACAGGACGGCGGCGGCCAACGGGAAGCGGGTGCAGGCCCTGGCGGGCGCGAAGAACCACACCATCGTGATGCCGGACGCCAACCTGGACGAGGCCGTCAAGGGGATCATCGGGGCGGCGTTCGGATCGGCCGGAGAGCGCTGCATGGCCTGCTCGGTGGTCGTGCCGGTCGGCGACATCGCGGACGAGCTGGTGCAGCGGTTGGTCAAGGCGGCCGGCGAGATCAAGATTGGCAACGGACTCGAGGAAGGCGTGTTCCTGGGCCCCGTCATCCGGGCGGCGCACAGGGAACGGACGGTGCAGTACATCGAGACGGGCATCAACGAGGGAGCCATCCTGGTCCGCGACGGGCGCCGCGATGTCGAGGGCCTGAAGGAGGGGTATTTCCTCGGGCCGACCATCTTCGATCACGTCAAACCGGGCATGAAGATCTGGAAGGACGAGATCTTCGCGCCGGTGCTGTCCGTCGTCCGCGTGCGGACGCTGGACGAGGCGATCGCGGTGGCAAACCAGTCGGAATTCGCGAACGGGGCGTGCATCTATACGGACAGCGCGAGCGCCATCCGGCAGTTCCGTGAAGAGATTGACGCGGGCATGCTCGGGGTCAACGTCGGCGTTCCGGCACCGATGGCGTTCTTCCCATTCTCCGGCTGGAAGAAGTCGTTCTACGGCGACCTGCACGCAAACGGCCGCGATGGGGTGGAGTTCTACACGCGGCGCAAGATGGTGACGGCTCGGTATTGAGGATGGGCGGGGGCCGCGGATTTTTCCGCGGCCCCCGCCGTGATCAGCGGCTTGAAGTTCAGCCGGTCGAATTCGAAACGGTTTGGCGCGGTTCAGCGGGTTGCGGGTCCCCGCTTCAGGACCTGAAGGATCTGATCCTCGCTCATCCCCTCCTGAAACGTGTACACCCCCGGCCGAACGGTGCGGTCCGCGCCCGTTTTCTTCAGGGTCCGGTCAAACGCGGCGGCGTCGGGCACAAGGTGCTCGGACTCGAGGAAGAGCGCGAGCTTGGAGACCGGCATGCCGGGCGCCAGCGTGAAGGAAACGGTGCGCGGCTTTGGAGTCGCCGCGGGGGATCCCGCGGAGGCATTCGTCGCATCTTCCGCCGAGGCGGCCGCGGGCTGGGCGGTCGCCGCCGTTGGCGGCGCAGCGGAGGTCGCTGCGGTGACGGGGGCGGTCGGTGCGGCGCGGGCGACGGGTGCGGCGGGCTGATGGAGGACATACCCGATCACTGCCGCGGCCAGCATACCGCTCGCAACGCCGACGCGCCGAAACCAGGCGGATTGGAACCATGGCAGGGGGTGAACCCCCAGCACCGCCTGCACCTTCCACTGACCGGATTGGCAGGTCAGACGGACCTCCACCGCTTGGCCGCCGTGATGTCCCTGAACGTAGAAGACCAGCCCGTCCCCGTTCCAGATTTCGGCCGCGATGACGCGCCCGCGCAGGACGGCCCGCCGCATCTTCTCCAGCGCGGCGGGGTCATGGGCCAGGTATCCGTCCGCCCTTCCTTTCAGGTGCGATGCCATCTCGGCGGCGAACACGGGCTGGGTCAGATCCGGCAGCCCGAGATCGGAGATCGCCCGCGAGAAGGGCTTGTCCACAATGGATTGCATCAGCGCGTTGGAACTGTAGATCGTCTCAGTCACCGTATCCACCCGATTCTTTGTGCGGAATTGACGTTGGGGCTCGCCGAGGCGCGGCACCGGGGGAGAGGGCGGTCCTCATAGAGTTCGTGGACAACCGGCGCCCTGTGGGGGTGCGCCACATTCCTCCCCGCAGATGCCCGCATCCGTGCTATACTTATGGCTTATCAAAGCACAGCACGGGGGGAGCAACGCGGAGTGCGGACACAGACACAGGAACAGGAGTGGACGGCGCCGGCCGGGGCGCCGCAGGCGCAACACCCCAGCCGGGCCCCGGCGGAGGATGCGACACGCGCGGCGGGGGAGATCAGACTTCGCGGGACGATGCGCATCGGACCGGAGGGGCATCTGTGGATCGGCGGATGTGATACGGTCGATCTCGCCCGCCGCTTCGGCACCCCGCTGTTCGTCTACGACGAGGCGCTGATTCGGGCGCAGATCCGGGCGTTTCACGAGGCGTTTCGGGAGACGGGGCTCGCCTACGAGATCGCATACGCGGCCAAGGCGTTCTGCACGGTGGCGATGTGCCAGTTGGCGGCCGAGGAAGGATTGGCGGTCGACGCGGTGTCGGGCGGGGAGCTGCTGACCGCGCTGCGCGCGGGCGTGGAGCCGCGCCGGATCCACCTGCACGGCAACAACAAGTCACAGGCGGAGCTGGAGCTGGCGGTGCGCAGCGGGATCGGCTACATCATCGTCGACAACTTCGTCGAGCTGGAGATGCTCGACGCGGTGGCCCGGGATGCCGGAGTGACGGTCGATGTGCTCCTGCGCGTGGCGCCCGGCGTCGAGGCGCACACGCACGAGTACATCTCGACCGGGCAGCAGGACAGCAAGTTCGGATTCGACTGGGAGAACGGGCAGGCCCGGGAGGCCATCCGGCGTCTCGGGGCACACCTGGGGCTTCGGTGCATCGGGCTGCATTCGCACATCGGATCGCAGATCTTCGACGCGGCGGGGTTCGTCACCGCCATTGAACGGGTAACGGAACTGTACGCCGAGGGGGTGGCGCTGGGTCTGCCGTTCCGCGTCCTGAACGTGGGCGGGGGATTCGGCATCCGCTACACCGCCGAGGACGATCCCGAGCCCATCCGCCGCCAGATCCACACCATCGCGGACGCGGTGCGCTCGGCCTTCTCCGCGAGCGGCCTGCCATTGCCGGAGGTGGCGGTGGAACCGGGGCGAAGCATTGTCGGCGAGGCGGGGACGACGCTCTACACCGTCGGCACGCACAAGGTGATCCCGGGGGTGCGCAACTACGTCTCGGTGGACGGCGGGATGACGGACAACCCGCGGCTGGCGCTGTATGGGGCGCGATACGAGGCGGCGCTGGCGAACCGGGTGAACGAGGCGCCGGACGGGGTTTGGGCGGTGGCGGGGAAGTGCTGTGAGAGCGGCGACATGCTGATCTGGGACGCTTCGCTGCCCGACCCGCGCCCGGGCGATGTGCTCGCAGTCTTCTGCACAGGGGCGTACAACTATTCGATGGCGAGCCACTACAACCGGAACCCGAACCCGGCCGTGGTGTTCGTACGCGACGGCGAGGCGACGGTGGTGGTGGAGCGCGAGACGTGGGAGGACCTGCTGCGGCTGGATCGGCCGCTGCGGCGGGGGTGAAGCCCCGGTGATACGGCCGGGTCAAAGTGGCGTGCAGGGGGATGTGGGCCCGGCGGGGAAAATGGGAGCACCGGCCCAAACGAAGGCCTCCCCGGTTCCGCCGGCCTCCCCCTTCGCCAAGGGAGACCGGCGGCGCCCAGGTGGCGCTCATCGGGCAGCGGGGGGCAACTTCAGCAGGCGCCTGCGCCCGGCGAGCGGATCACCAGCTCGGCCCCGTCCCATGTCTCCTCGACGTCAATCAGGAGGCCTTCCATCAGGTACGCCACGTTGGATTGATACACGAACGGGATCCCCTCGACCTCCAGGCGCGTATCGTGAGATGAAGCGGACTCATCCAGAGCCGCGAAATACCGCGGGCCCCCTCACCCGGGCGCGATGTGGATGCGGATGAGCGATCCCGGTTCCTCCGCCAGCACGGCCTCGAGAAACCGTTTGGCGGCGGCGGTCACGTGCAACACGATTCGGCACCTCCTCTCCCGCGGACCTCTCCGCTGTCCGCATTGTACGCCTTTTCGAGCATCCCTCCAAGGGGCGCGCCCCAGCTTGCGCCCGACGAGCCGGGGCGAGACGGTTTCGCCCGTTCAACCTGCGATTGCGCTGCCTGGTCCGGTGTGAGCGCGCCCGGCGAGCCGGTTTCAACCGGTCATCGCACGGGGCGCCCCCCGTGCCACGCCGCTCTGGGCAGGGGCACCTCCTTGCTGTCCATGTCGTAGATCGGCTGCCCGTACCAGGAGAGGTTCCACATGCAGGCGGATCGACAGGTGGCGATGTTGCTATCGCCCATCAGCAGCCCGTGCACGCTCACCCCGGGGCTGTGCGAATCCCACGCGTTTTGGATATTTTGCCCCGTGAACACACCGGAGTTGTTCGAGACGGCGTCCGAAGACACGCCGCCCAGCTGGACAAACACCACGGCAAGATCCTCCTCGTCCCCGCCCGCGTGGGGCGGGGGCTTCTTTGACACGGTGTATGCTTTTAGCGCCTCCGCCGTTCCTCCCGTCTCTCACGCCGGGGGATGGGAGTGGTGCTATAATGGAGGTCGAACGTAAACAAGGAGGCATTCGACATGAGCGCGATTCGCGATAGTCTGATCCAGCTGATCACGGAGACCTCCACGAACCTGCCCCCGGATGTCCGGCGGGCCATCAAGCGAGCCCAACTCCAGGAGGAAGTGGGCACGCGCGCGGCGCTGGCGCTCAACACCATCATCGACAACATCGTCTCCGCCGAGGAGGACGTGCAGCCCATCTGCCAGGATACCGGCATGCCGACGTTCATCGTGCACACGCCGGTCGGGTACAATCAGTTGGAACTGGAAAAGGAGATCCGACAGGCGGTCGTGGAAGCGACGCGGCTCGGGAAGCTGCGTCCGAATTCGGTCGATCCGCTGACCGGCAAAAACTCCGGCGACAACCTGGGCCCCGGCACCCCGGTGGTGCATTTTCATCAGTGGGAGCGCGACGACGTCGAGATCAAACTGATCCTCAAGGGCGGCGGCTGCGAGAACAAGAACATCCAGTACGCGCTGCCGACGGACCTGCCGGGCCTCGGCCGGGCGGGGCGCGATCTCGACGGCATCCGCAAGTGCATCCTGCACGCGGTGTATCAGGCGCAGGGGCAGGGGTGCAGCGCCGGGTTCATCGGCGTGGGCATCGGCGGGGACCGGACGAGCGGCTATGAACTCGCGAAGGAACAGCTGTTCCGCCCGCTCGAGGACACCAACCCGAATCCGGTGCTGGCGGAGCTGGAGGAGTACATCCTCAAAACCGCCAACCAACTGGACATCGGCACGATGGGCTTTGGCGGCAAGGTCACGTTGCTCGGGTGCAAGATTGGCGTGATGAACCGCATCCCGGCGAGTTTCTACGTGTCCGTCGCGTACAACTGCTGGGCGTTCCGGCGCCTCGGCATCGTCGTCGATGCCAAGACCGGGGAGATCAAGGAGTGGCTGTACCGGGATCGGCCGGAGGCCATGGAGCGGCCGCAGGGCGGGTTCGACCTCAAGAACGCCGTGGTGTTGCGCGCACCCATCTCGGAGGAGCAGATCCGCTCGCTCAAAGTGGGCGACGTGGTGCTGATTGAGGGCGAGATCCACACCGGACGCGACGAGATCCACAAGTACCTCATGAAACACGACGCGCCGGTCGACCTTCAGGGCGGGATCATCTATCACTGCGGTCCGGTGATGCTCAAGGACGAGCAGGGCAACTGGCAGGTGAAGGCGGCCGGCCCGACCACCAGCTCGCGCGAGGAGCCCTACCAGGCGGACATCATCGAGAAGTTCGGCATTCGCGCGGTCATCGGCAAGGGGGGCATGGGTCCGAAGACGCTCGCCGGCCTGCAGAAGTCGGGTGCTGTGTACCTGAACGCCATCGGCGGCGCGGCCCAGTATTACGCGCGGTGCATCAAGAAGGTCAACGGGGTGGACCTGCTCGAGCAGTTCGGCATCCCGGAGGCGATGTGGCATCTGGAGGTCGAGGCGTTCCCGGCGATTGTCACCATGGACGCCCACGGCAACTCCCTGCACAAGGACGTCGCGGATCACTCGCTGGTGAAGCTCGAGGACCTGAAGGAGCCGGTGTTTGCGTAAACGGCATGGCGGCCGCCCTGACTGTTACGTGGCCGGACGAGCGTATACGATGCCCCGCGAATACGCCATCATACAGTGAACGGCCGGGTGACCCGGCCGTTTCCACTTATTTGGTCCTCCCGCACACTCGCTCGTGCTGCGCCACGTTCACATCGCCCGATCCAGCCCTTGATACAGATCAGGACGCCGCAACCGGAGGTAATCGATGGACGGATCAATCTGTTCGAGTTCAGAAAAGTCGATGTCACACGAGTACAGACCCGGTCGTTCACTTGGTGGGACGAGCCACGCCCCCTTGGGATGAATGACACAGGAACCGCCGCAAAATGAATACGTCAATTCTGCGCCAAGGCGGTTCACTGTCGCAGCAAATACGCGGTTTTCCAACCCGCGCGCGGCAGTATAGATCCCGTGCCATTCCCCGTAAGGTGCCGGATTGCTGGCCGGGAACAACAGGAGCTTGGCGCCACCCAGAGCGGCCAGCCGCGGACCTTCCGGAAACTCGACGTCGAAGCAGATCTGGACACCGACTTTGCCCCACGGAGTGTCCCAGACCGGGAATAGGTCACCTGGTGTGAAGCAGTCTCGTTCGCTTCCGTACAAGTGGACCTTCGCGTACGTCTCCCGCAAGCCTGCGGGGGATACTAAGGACACCGAGTTGTACAATGGCAGGTGAATTCCGTCCCCTGGGATGTCCCGCCCATATCGCGTCCTGCCGTACTCCAGTGTCTGGGCGCGATAAGACGGGTGGCCAAACACAATCCACAGCCCTTCATCTCGCGCCATCTTTTGCACACGGTCAATCCAGTCCAACTCATCAGCGGGTGTTGGCCTGCGTTCCCACAGATTTGGGAAATAACCGGTCACATACAGTTCCGGAAATACGAGCAGATCTGCACCGATCCCCTTGCGCCCGGCACGTGCAGCGTACGCTCCCATCTGAGTCAGAGTCGCCTGTATATCTCCCTGGACTGGGGCGTCCTGTACCAGACTCAACCTGAGTCTCATCGAATTCACCTCCATCCAGGTACGTGAATCTCCGTGCATATTTTAAGTTACTAACCTCAACGAAAATCACTGTTTCTAGAGACTCAGGTTTCCTCGCGGGCTCCGTGATCGAATACTTCAATGGACGAAAGATCGAGGGACTTACCGCGATTTCCGGAGAACAAATAGAGAGTCCACAAAATACTCGCAACCACGAGCGCAAGGAAGATCCAGGGGAATAGATTATACGGGAATTCCTGGCCAGGTTGCACCAGACCCCAGAACGGCCAGACGAGAAGCAAGACACCTAAAACAGGAATAACACCGTGACGCAACCAGTGAAATTCGTGTCGATGATGGCGGTAATAGTAGACCGGTAGAGCGATGTTCGACACGGCGTACATCGCGGTCAGCGGAATGGTCCCCAGCGTGGACATCCACCCGAACACGTCACTGGGGCCGCTCTTGTACCCAAAGACAATGGCAATGAGGGTCGCCAGCACCAAATACGTGAGCAATGCAACGTGAGGTGTCTGGTACCTTCTCCCCACTACACCGAAGACTCTCGGCAGGAACCCTTCCCTTCCTGCGTTGTAAAGAATGCGCGTTTGTGAATTGGCTGCTGCGATAATCGTGGCAAAAATGCTCGAAAACCCGGCAAGATCCAGCAACAACCGGAGGGGCCCCAGGTACTTTTGGCCCAAAGTATCAAAGGGCCCACTGTCGTTTGCGAGCGCTGACAGTTTGTCTGGTGACAGTCCATAGCCAATCATGGCCGAGTACGAGCACATAATATACAACAGCGCAATTACGACGATTCCTGTGTAAATGGCACGAGGTACGTTTTTACGCGGGTTTTGAGTCTCCTCAGCCAAAGCGGCACTGTTTTCCCAACCGACGAATAAGAAGATTACTAACGGGAAGCCGAGTGCTAATCCCTTCCATCCCTGCGAGGCGTGGGACGGATTAAAGGGAGCCACGCTCAGCTTCGTGGTGAACAGGATGACTACAGCCAGCACTAAGAGCATGACGGCTTCGAAGGCGAACAAGAAAACCGCCCAGGCCGCAGCAATCTTGATCCCACGAACGGTCAAGATGGCGATCACCAATACACCCATCAACATTATGGGAATCCACGGAACTGTAAAGCCTGTGTAACGTTCTATAACCGTCTGAGTCCAGCCACCAAGTACAGCGATCACTCCGCTGATCGCGATAATATACCCCACCACCAACGTTAGCGCACTGGCTGTGGCAAATTTTACGCCGAACGTGCGTCCAACAAATGTGATGAACGATCCGGAACTTGGAATCTTACGTGAGAATTCTGATAATGTATTCCCCAAAGTCAATATGGCGAGCAATGCCAGTACGATTTCAAACGGAACTACCTGACCAAGCGTACCCACCAGGAACGCGGTGCTAAAGAATAAGCTCATCGCTGGACCCATGTTGGCTAATCCAGATGTCATGACGTCTACAAAAGTGAGAGCATCTTTTCGCAACCCCACCCCAGTGCCGCGCGTGATCCCGTACTGTCCGCGTACACGTGCCACGATTTAACCCTCCCATCCGTACTGATGTGATATGGTGGACCTCACGGTAATGTGTTCATATTTCCCTGCCATTCTGCCATCGCTTCGTCGATCGCTTCCACAAGAATTGAAAGCCCTGTTTCCAAGTCGTCCTCTGAAATCACGAGCGGGACGAGCATGCGTACTACGTTGTCGTAAATGCCGGCCTTCAAAAGGATCAAGCCTTTTTCACCACATTTCTGCACAATCGCCGAGCACATCTCTGGAAAGGGGTTTTTCTGGGCCGGATCTTTAACGAGTTCAAACGCTACCATTGCTCCCTGCGCACGAACGTCTCCGATCGCTGGATATTTTCGCTGCAATTCCTTCAGTACTGTGGTCATTCTCTGGCCGATGATCCGCGCTCTAGCCGGCAAATCATCTCGCTCCATCAGCTCGATGACCTTCAGGGCTGCTGCCGCCGCCAGAGGATTACCCCCAAACGTCCCACCTAGACCGCCAACCACCGTAGCGTCCATAATGTCCGCCTTCCCGACTACCGCCGATATGGGCAGGCCGGCGCCGAGCGATTTTGCCATGGTGATAAGATCTGGATCAAGCGATTCGTAATGCTGCACAGAGAACAATTCTCCTGTGCGACCGAATCCCGTTTGAACCTCATCAACGATGAAGATTATTCCCTTTTCGCGGCATATCTGACGAATCGCAGGCAGATATTCCGGGGGTGGGACGATGAAACCACCCTCTCCTTGTACGGGTTCGACAACCATTGCAGCTACGCTTCTAGGGTCGACGTACGTCTCAAATGCGTGGTACACTGCATCCACGCATTCGTATGCGCATTTTCCGTACGTTTTCCCAAATGGACAACGGTAACAGTACGCATAGGGGATTCGATAAACCTCTGGCGTGAAGGGGCCAAACCCTGCTTTGTATGGGACGATTTTACTCGTGAGAGCTAATCCCAGGTTAGTTCTGCCGTGAAACGCATTCTCGAAGACTAATACCGCCTGACGCTCCGTGAAGCTACGTGCGATTTTTACTGCGTTCTCGACTGCCTCGGCACCGCTGTTCGCGAGCAATGCCTTCTTCTCTCCTGAAATTGGTGCGATGCGGCAAAGCTGTTCTACCAAAGCTAGATATGGTTCGTTCAACGTAACATGGATGCATGTGTGGAGTAGCTTCTCGGCCTGTTCCTGTACCGCGGCGACTACTTCGGGGTGGGCACTTCCCACGTTTAAGCATCCAATGCCTCCCGCAAAGTCAAGGTACGCCTTACCGTTTTCGTCCCACATCCAAGCCCCCTGAGCTCTTGTGATAATAAAGGGATGTTGCGTAGAAACTCCTTTAGGCACAAATTTTTCCCGACGTTCCTTTGCGTTCAATGACGCTGTGTGATTTCCCATTGCTGTAATTCACCTTCCATCGCTATGCATGTGGAGTCTATGGCATACACCGTACATAAGCACGAATCATGCCAATTAAGAAATATATCTGGTTTCGTACTGGGGCACCACAGTTTTCGATGAATTGGGATGCCGCATGATTGTGGATCGAAAGCCCAACGTGTGTAAACGTGTACATTGATTCACCTGTGAATCACGGATTGTGTGTGTCGATTCATGTTAGAATTGAATTCAGACCCAGAGCCTTACGGCAATTGACATCCATTGGGGGTGCATTCGCCTCATGGCCATTCACGCGATCGGCGCAGATGGTGAATACCCATTGTTCCCAAACCCTCCGCGTTATATGGAGTCTCAATTTGAAATTCTCGGATTTCTTGACACACCGATGATGTGGATCGGGGAAGACGGCTTTATTACTTGGTTTAATCGAGCTGCGTTGGACCTATATCCGTTGCTCCCGCAGGGGATGCTTTGGGAGGACTTAGCCCCTACGTTCTCACAATGGTATATCTACCGTGTGCATACAATCGCTGGTTACGAGGGAAGGGGAATGCTTGTAGAGTGCGTCTCGCAGTCAGATCCCGTGTTAAGACAACAAGTGGAGGACCTTCAACGAACAAATGAGGAGCTAGAAAGCATCCTGGACGCGATAGACGAGTTATACATCACAGACGGCGACGGTATTACCCTCCGCGTTAATAGGGAAATGGAAAAATTGTACGGGCTAGACCGCGACGCGTTCATTGGTCGTTCAGTATTCGATCTCGAACGGGACCGCGTTTTTTATCCGTCTGCTACGGCCATCGTGCTGCGAACGAAGAAGCCAACGACTGTTCTCCAGAGAACTAAGGCCGGACGACTGTTGATCGTCAATGCCGTCCCAGTATTCGATAAGGATGGCGAGATCGTTCGCGTTATATCAAGTGCGACCAATATAACCCATATGAAGTGGGCGGGCGTATCCGAAACTACCGTGCCGACTACTGTCCCATCTGGTTCCGACGCCGGGTCTACGCACGTTACGGCGGGTACAGTGGGTGATGCCCCTTGGATTGCCGTTAGTCCATCGATGAGGCGAACTCTCGACCTGGTAAAGCGCGTCGCTTGTACCGATGCAACCGTACTTCTGCTTGGCGAGACTGGAGTTGGAAAAAACAGGATAGCATGGTTAATTCATAACCAAAGCACTCGTCACAAGGGACCGTTCGTAGAGGTTAACTGCGCTTCTATTCCAGAAGCGTTACTCGATAGTGAGCTCTTCGGATATGAACGGGGTGCGTTTACGGGGGCACGTAAGGAAGGCAAGCTAGGTAAGGTGGAGACAGCCGACGGCGGCACTCTGTTTCTCAACGAAATTGGGGAGCTCCCACTGCACCTACAGGGTAAACTGCTGGACCTACTGCAGTATAAGACGGTTACTCGGGTGGGCAGCCTACATCCACGACCCTTGAACATTCGTGTGGTTGCCGCTACCAATCGTAACCTACGGGAAATGGTTGAACAGGGGCGATTTCGCCGCGATTTGTATTACCGGCTAACGGTGTTCCCGATCGAGGTTCCACCTTTACGCGAAAGGATTGAGGATATTCCGCTGTTGGCTTCCGCATTCCTTCAACGTTGCGCGGAAAGATGGCACATGCACGTCAAAACGCTACACTCCGAGACGATTCAGCTCCTCCAGTCGTATAATTGGCCGGGTAATGTTCGAGAAATGGAAAACTTGATGGAACGGCTAGTCCTTCTCACGGACGATATTTGTATACTACCCGAACACCTTCCAGACAATTTATTGGAAGTTAAACGTTGTCGATTGCCTTCCTCCACCACAGGGTACCAAGCACTCGTGCCGGCGTCTTCGCCGCGAGACGAGGCCCAGGTCCAGCTCAGTGTCCAAGGACACGGCGAGGGGCAGGATTCCTCAGCCATCGTCTCGATTTCGTTGGAAGACACCAACGGATTGAGGGACATTATGCAGCGTGTGGAACGAGAAATCTTCGCTGTAGCCATACGGAAGTGGCATACTTCGTACGCAATCGCTGAACATCTCCAGATAAGCCAGCCCACTGTCGTTCGTAAGCTAAAGCAATATGGGCTCAAACATGTTTGTAATCGGCGATGATGACGCTGTTCATTATGACCTACGATGATGATGTGACTATATTTGTCATGTGGCGTCGGAACTTACCGTAGTCAAGTTTGCCTGCCTCCACCCATGTCAACGCCGCCCCACGCGACGCCTCAGCGCGTCCCACATCCGCCGGTACGGGGCCAGGTCCTCGCGGCGGATGCGATACAGGCTCGCGCCGGAGCGCCCCGAGACGCGGGAAAACCACACGATGTAAATGATGAACGAGACCACATAGGACAGTGTGGACGCGATGGCACCGCCGACCATACCGAGTGTCGGCAAGAACATCACGCAGGCGGCGGCGTTCACCAGCGCCGAGACGCCGTTCATCCAGATGGATGTGCGCGGCTGTCCGAGCGCGTTGGTCGCGTATTGGATCACGATGTTGCTCGCCGCCTTCACGACCAGCCCGGGGAGCAGAATGAAAAACGGCACGATGGCGGCGCCGTACCCCGGGTACGCGAAGAGGATCAGCCACGGGAAGGTCACGCACATGGCGAGCGCCACCAGGGCCGACGACAGCAGGGTCTGGCGGCATGACAACTCCGTGATGGCGATGGCATCCCGCCTGTCCGGCCCGGTCATTCGGCGAAAGACGACCGACTGGATGGAGCCGGAGATGTTCAAGAGCACCTCCGAGGCGACGACGGCAATCCCGTAGACGGACGCCTCGGCGGCGGGCAGATACCGGTACACCAGCCAGAAGTCCATGCGGTAGTTGAGGATGTTGACGACCTGGGAGATGGACGACCACCCGCCGTATCGCCACGTCTCCCGCCAGTGCCGCGGGTGGATTCGCCACACCCATGTCCGTGCGCATCGCAGCCGACGATAGGCGATGATCATCGTCAGGACGGCGGCCAGCGCAAAGCTCCCGACCCACGCCGCGTAGGCGCCCGTCAGACGCGCGCTGTCGCGCGCCGCGTAGGGCAGGGCGAACAGCCCGCCGACGAAGAGGAGAAACACAAGCGGCTGCAGGGTGTTCACGCGGTTGAGCCAGGCAATCTCGTCCGAGGCCTGCAGCAGCCGGGAACCGTATCCGAAGATGAAGGTCAGCGGCATGCACAGAAGCGCCCATCGCCAGGGGCGATCCGCCGCTTTGCCCGCCCCGGTGAAGAACGCCGTCAGGGCGGCGGCCAGGACCAGCAGGCTGACCAGCCCGACGAAGACGTTCCCCGTCTGGACCACGCCCCGCTCGTCCTCTGGATACTTTGGCAACGCGTAGGCATAGTAGTTGGTGAAGCCCCCGACGAAGGTCATCCCCGTCTGGGCGATGGTGCCCGCGAACTGAAACTCGACGCGGTCCGGTTTGGACAGGGCCCACGCCAACGCGGCGCTGCTGACGAAACCGAGGCCGGAGAGCAGGCCCTTGTAGATCATGGTGAAAAACGTGGTGCGGGTGGTGCTCAAGCCCGTACCTCCTTCCGGGCGCCGAGGGCGCCGACGTTCTGAAGGTAACACGGCCGGGCGCAGGCGGCAAGGACAGGACGCTGGGCCAGTCACGGGCGGGTGGCAAGGACAGGCGGCGGGTGCGGGGGCGGGGGACCTCCCGGGCGGGTGAGGCAGGCTGTCCCTGGGCAAATGGCCATCGATCCGCCGGTTGTGGTATGATCCGGGAAAACGGCGTGATGGAACGGTGTCCGGCGGGATGAGGGCCGGGCGGACGCCGGGATGAGGGTGTTGGCCGATGCGGATGTACGATCTGATTCATAAGAAGCGCCTGGGACAGGCGCTGAGTCCGCAGGAATTGACATGGATGGTGGACGGGTATGTCCGCGGCGACATCCCGGACTACCAGATGAGCGCGTTCGCCATGGCGGTCGTCTGGCGCGGGATGACCGATGAGGAGACGAAGGACCTGACGCTGGCGATGGCCCACTCCGGGCACGTGCTGGACCTGTCGTCCATCCCCGGGGTGAAGGTGGACAAACACAGCACCGGGGGCGTGGGGGACACCACGACCCTGGTGCTGGCCCCGTGGGTGGCGTCCGTCGGGGTTCCGGTCGCCAAGATGTCGGGCCGGGGGCTCGGCCACACGGGGGGCACCATCGACAAGCTGGAGTCCATCCCCGGCTTCTCGTGCGATTTGTCCATGGAGGCGTTTTTGGAACAGGTCCGCCGGGTCGGCGTTGCGGTGGCCGCCCAGACGGCGGAGCTGGCGCCCGCCGACAAGAAGCTGTACGCTCTGCGGGACGTCACCGACACGGTGGAGTCGGTGCCCCTCATCGCCAGTTCCATCATGAGCAAGAAGATCGCCAGCGGTGCCGACGCCATCGTCCTCGACGTGAAGGTGGGGGACGGCGCTTTCATGAAGGACATCCACCAGGCGCGGCGCCTGGCCAAGGCCATGGTGGAGATCGGGCATCGGGCCGGCCGGCGCACGGTGGCCGTCCTCACCAACATGGACGAACCCCTGGGGCGGGCCATCGGCAACGCGCTCGAGGTCCGCGAGGCCATTCAGACGCTGCGGGGGCAGGGATCGGGCGACCTGACCGAGCTGTGCCTGACGCTGGGATCGGAGATGGTGGTGCTGGCGGGCCGGGCGCGGGACGCGGCGGAGGCGAGAGCGCTGCTGCAACAGGCCCTGGCGGACGGACGCGCGCTTCGTAAGTGGAAGGAGTTCGTGCGGGCGCAGGGCGGGGATGAGCGGGTGGCCGATGATCTGTCGCTGTTGCCGAAGGCGCCGGTGGTGCGCCCGCTGCACGCCTGGTGCGACGGGGTGGTGGCCGGTATGCGCGCCGAGGAGATCGGCCTTGTGGCGATGCGCCTGGGGGCCGGGCGGGTGAAGCACGGGGACGCCATCGATCCGGCGGTCGGCATCGTCCTCCACCGGAAGGTGGGGGATCCGGTCGTCCGCGGCGAGGTGATGGCCGAGATCCACGCGGCCAGCGAGGCGGCGGCCGAGGAGGCGGTCCGTGCGCTTCAGGAGTGCATCGCGGTGCATCCGGGTGAGCCGTTCTCCCGTCCGCTGGTCCTGGAGATCCTTCGACACGGGGATCGACCCGACCACGTTCCGGGGTCCGAGCGGGCGGCGAATCGGCCGCTGCAGGCGGAGGAAGGGGCGGAAGCCCTGGTGGCGGCGGCGAGATCGGCGATGGCCCAGGCCTATGTTCCCTATTCCGGGTTCGCGGTCGGCGCGGCGCTGCGTCTGTCGGACGGCACCGTGGTGACGGGCGCGAACGTCGAGAACGCGTCCTACGGGCTGACCAATTGCGCGGAGCGCACCGCGCTGTTCCGGTGGGCAGCGTCCCCGGCGCGCGGCGAAGGGGTGAGCGTCACCGGGATCGCCGTGATCGCAGACAGTCCGGAGCCGGTGGCGCCGTGCGGCGCGTGCCGGCAGGTGTTGGCCGAATTCTGCCATCCGGACACGCCCGTGTGGCTGGCCAACCTTCGGGGTGAGGTGCGGCACACCACGGTGGGGGCGTTGTTGCCCCACGCTTTCGGGCCGGCGCAAATGCGGGGGACCCCGGACCATGGGGAATCGAGAATGGAGGGTGAGGCGTGATTCAATTCAAGGTGTTGGGGATGACGGCGGCGCAGGAGGGCGGCCAGGGCGACGGCGGCGCGTTGCCGTTGCGCAGCGAGATCGATCCGAAATACAAATGGCGTCTGGAGGACATTTATCCGGACGATGCCCGTTGGGCGGAGGACGCGAAGCGGGTGTTGGAGGACGTCAAACAGTTGGCGGCGCTGCAGGGACGGCTCACCGAGTCCGCATCGACCCTGCTTCAGGGTCTGCGGCTGCAGGATGAGGTGAACGAACGGCTGTCGCGCCTGTACGTGTACGCGAAGATGCGCCGCGACGAGGACAACGCGAACCCGACCTACCAGGCGCTGACGGATCGCGCGACGTCCATCGCGGTGCAGGTGGACAGCGCGAAAGCCTTTGTGGTGCCGGAGATCCTGGCTGCTTCCGAGGAGACGTTGCGCGGGTACCTGGAACAGGAGCCGGGGCTCGCCATGTACCGGTTCTACCTGGAGCAGCTGCTGCGCCAAAAGCCCCACGTGCTCTCGGCGGAACAGGAGCAGCTGTTGGCCGGGACGGGCGAGATGGCCAGTGCGCCGAGCCACATCTTCAGCATGTTCAACGACGCGGACATCCAGTTCCCCGTGGTCGAGGACGAGTCGGGCAAGCCGGTGCAGCTGACCCACGGCCGGTACATGCAGTTTTTGCAGAGCCGTGATCGGCGAGTGCGCCGCGAGGCGTTCGAAGGGGTGCTCGACACCTATGGCAGGAGCCGAAACACCCTGGCGGCCATCTACTCGTCGAGTGTGAAAAAGGACCTCTTCTACGCTCAGGTCCGGCGTTATCCGGGTGCGTTGGAGGCCGCGCTGGACGAGGACGATGTGCCGGTGTCCGTGTACGACAACCTGATTGCCGCCGTGCGCGAGTCGCTGCCGGCGCTCCACAAGTACCTGGCGCTGCGCCGGCGGGTGCTCGGCCTGGATGAGCTGCACATGTATGACCTGTACACCCCGCTCGTGCCGAACCTCGATGTGAAGATTCCGTACGACCAGGCGGTGGAGACGGTCAAGGCCGCCCTGCGCCCGTTGGGCGAGGAGTATCAGCGGGTGGCGTCGGAGGGATTGGCCTCCGGCTGGGTCGACGTGTTCGAGACGCGCAACAAGACCAGCGGGGCGTACTCCTGGGCGACCTACGGGGTACATCCGTACATCCTGCTGAACCACCAGGACACGCTCAACGACATGTTCACCCTGGCGCACGAACTCGGCCACGCGATGCACTATCACTACTCAATGAACGCCCAGCCGTTCGTCTACGCCAATTACACCATCTTCGTCGCCGAGGTGGCCTCGACGTGCAATGAGGCGCTGTTGACCCATCATCTGCTCGAGACCACGGACGATCCGAAGATGCGCGCCTACCTCATCAACCATCACCTGGAGACCCTGCGCGGCACGCTCTTCCGGCAGACGATGTTCGCCGAGTTTGAAAAACTGGTGCACCGCCACGCCCAGGACGGAGGCGCGCTGACGCCCGAGTGGCTGTGCGAAACGTATTATCAGTTGGTCAGCGATTACTTTGCGAAAGAGTGCGTGGTCGATCGCGCCATCGAGATGGAATGGGCCCGCATCCCGCACTTTTACAACGCGTTCTACGTGTACAAGTACGCGACCGGCATCAGTGCGGCGACGGCCCTGTCGCAGAAGATCCTGCGCGAGGGCCGGCCGGCGGTGGAGGCGTATCTGTCGTTCCTTAGGGGCGGGGCGTCCGACTATCCCATCCCGCTGTTGCGGCGGGCGGGCGTCGACATGGAGTCGCCGGAACCGGTGCGGGAGACGTTGCGTCTGTTCTCGCGGCTGGTGGATGATCTGGCGGACCTGATCGGCTGAGCGGCGGGACCACACCGGTGGGGGGATGGCTGTGAACGGAAGGAAGGCGCGGCGGGCCGTGCTCCTCGTCTCCATCGCCGTCGCCCTCGTGTCCTTTGCGCTATGGGGGTATCGGCGGGCCCGCGGGTTGTCCATTCCGCTGTGGGACCAGGTGGGGATGGCCTACGGCGGGGTGTTCTGCCTGTTCTGGTTTTTCGACGAGATCGGGCGTCAGGCGAGCGCGCGCCGGGAGGCCCGGGCGAGCAGGCGGCCCCGCCCGGCGCCGCCCGCCACGCCCGGCCAACGGGTGGCCATCACCCCGGGCCAGCCCGCGCGGCCATCCGGGGCTCCCGTGGCCAGGGCCCCGCAGCCCACGGTCCGCCTGGAGCGGGTGCGGCCGGATCAGGACGAGCTTCTGCAGGCTTGGCTGGACGCGCTGGCGGAGGAGGTGTGGGCGCTCGAGGGGCAGAGGCCGAAACCGGGGCCGGATGGCCACCCGGAGGGCTGGTCGGCTCCCCGCTGGCGCGCCGAGGGCGCGCACGTGTTTTGGATGGTGGCGGCGGACGGGAACGGTCAGGGTGACGCGGCTCCCGTGGCCGTGGGCGTTCTGGCCGTGGCGCAGGCGGAGGATGCGCTGGAGATTCGCGGGATCTACGTCGCGCCCGCGTGGCGTCGTCTGGGCGTGGGTGGAGCGGCCCTCGCGCAGGGGCTGGAGTTCGCCCGGTTGGCCAACCTGGGGCCGGCGGTTCGGGTCGGGCTGTCCGGAAACAACCTTCGTGCCCAGCGTTTTTTCGCCAAGCACGGATTCGTGCCCATGGGATTGACCACGGAGGGCATGGAGGAGCCGGCGTGTGCGTCGGAGGCCGCGCGTGCGCCCGGCGAGGCGTTGGAACCGGCCGGTGCCGAGGAACCGTTCCCGGGATGGAGGGTCTGGGTTCGCGACGTCGGTGCGCCGTCCGTCACGCCTGCCCGCTCGGGAGCGTTGGCACCGCCTGGCGCAACTCCAGGGTGACCAGCGTGCCCTCCCCGGGGCGGCTGGCGATGCGCACGGTGCCCCCGTGCCGGTCCATGATCTGCTTGGTGACCGTGAGCCCGAGCCCGGTGCCCGTGGACTTCGTGGTATAGTACGGCTGAAACAGGCGCGCCATCTGCTCCGGCGTCATTCCGCAGCCGGTGTCCTCCACCTCGATGCGGGCCATGCCCGACTGGACGCAAAGGCGCAGGTGGACCCGGTCCTTCGGCTGGCAGGCCTGAAAGGCGTTCTGCAGGACGTTGAGGACCACCTGCTTGAGTTGATTTCCGTCCCCCCAGACCCACACCTCTCCCGTATCCAGCTCGGTTTCCAGCGTGACATTGGCGAGCGCCGCCTGGGGCAGCATGAACTCCGCCACCTCGCGAAGCGCCTCGGTGAGGTTGACCAGGCCGAAGGCGGACTGCCCCGGTTTGGATAACACCATGAAGTCGGTGACCAGCCGCTGGATGCGATCCAGCTCCCCGATGGTGAGCCGCAGGAAGCGTCGATCCGCTTCGTCGCGCAGCCGCTCCAGGAACAGTTGCAAAAACCCCCGCGCCGTGGTCAGCGGGTTGCGGATCTCATGGGCGATGCCGGCGGCCAGCGATGTCAACATCGACCACCGCTCCGCATCGAGGATGCGCGACTCCAGCTTCTTGTGGTGGGTCACGTCTTTGAAGATGGCGAGTTTGCAGCGAAGGACACCCAGGTGGTCCGTCAACGAGCGGACGTTGGCGACGTACGTGCGTTCGCCGAGGGAGACCTCCAGCTCATACTGGTCCGGCAGCTGGGCGATGTGGATCATCGCGTCCCGAATCTCCTCCGTGACCGGAATCGGGTGGCGTTCCTCCAGCATGTGGTTGGCCGTGTCCAGCACCATGACGTGACAGTCCAGGTGGCTGATCAGGCTGCGGAACACCCGCAGCAGATCCTGACGCGACTCCTCCAGTCGCAGGGTTTCACCGACCGCCGCGGCCAGCGATTCCGCGATGGTCACGAGCGCCGTCACGGGACAGGCGGCATCCGTCCAGACCGCCACCGCACCCAGGCAGCCGTGCTCCCCCGGAATCGGTGCACCGAAGCCTGTGATGCCCTCTATGTACGCGTGCGCACGAGCCGGGAGGCGCACGGGCGGGTGGACGGCGTGGTGCAGCGCCGCACCCGCGGCCAGCGCGGACCCGAGCGGGTTGGGGCCCACGGCGCACTCGGTCACGCAGACGCCGACATCCAACCCGTGCGTGCGGAGCGTGGAGAGGGGCAGGGGGGTGCCGGCGAGATCGAACAGCACGGCGTCCCGGTCGCAGATGGCGACGGCCCACTGGTCCGCGGGCGGATGGCGCCGGAGCACGGCCGCGTGGCGGCGAAAGGCTTTGAGAAGGTTCAGGTTCTTCCGCAACAGGTCGTCGGACGCCGAGCGGACCGTTGCATCGTCGTCCGGCGGACGAACGCCCGGCGCCGAGGCGACACCCGGGCGGGCTTGTCCCGGCGCGATCCACGACGAGTGATCCATGACCGATTCACACCTTTGTCCGCGCATCTGAACGTGACGTCTCGACGCGATTCGTCCCGATCCAATTCTGTCAACTCCATTATCCCCGTTTTTCCGCCGGGAAACAAGCCATTTCACCGTCGTTCGACGGCGATCGACCCATTGCGACCGCATTCGCCACATCGGTCCGAAGAAGAGAAGGGCAGCCGGCCAAATCACCCGAGATGGACGACGAGCATGCTGCCCTGGGAGAACATCTGCGTGGTTTGGTGCAACCGGTTGAACACCTCCGGGGCCTCGTGCCCGATGGAGACCAGCCCCGCCTCGGTGACGCCGCCCGGCACGCAGACGCGTTGGATGATGTCGGAGAACGTCATGCCCCCCTCGAGCAATTGCGCGACCCCGGTGACGGTCGCACGGAGGAGCTGCTCCGCCTCTTCCCGGCTGAGCTTGCCCGTCGCTTCCGCCGCCGCCGCCCAGTGCTGCAGGAGGGCCGCGAGAAAGGCCGGTCCACAGCTGGTGAGGTCGCTCGCGATGCGAATCTGGTCCTCGCGGATCTCGCGCGGGATGGCGATCTCCGACAGTACCGCGTTCAATCGCGCTTTGTCCGCCGCGGACGCGCGCTCCCCGTGACACACGAGCATCACGCCTGTGCGGGCGGCCTGAAGCACGCTCGGGATCACCTTCGCCACGGGGCAGGGTACGGAATGCTCGTACCAGGACACCGGGATGGAGCTGATGGTGACGGCGAGCATCTGATGGGGTTGGAGGAGTGCGGCGAGATCGTGGGTCACCTGACGGCCGTCCTGCGCCTTCGTGCAGAGAAACACGAGATCGGAGTGCTTCACCAGGGCCGGCAGGTCGGAGGCCACGCGGATGTTCGGCGCGGTGCGGGCGAGTGCGATGGCCTTCTCGCGCGTCCGATTGTGGACCCAGATCTCGTGGTCCGGGTTGACGTGAAAGGCCGTGGCCAACATGCTGCCGATGGTCCCAGTGCCGATGACACCGATGCGCATGGTCTCGCCTCCAATGTGCCTTGGGATCACGCTTGCGGTGTACGGGGTTCGCCGAGTGGCGGGTCCGGCGCCATGGACCGTCGTACCGCTTACTTATGTGTATTCGCCGGGGGGTGATTTGCTCACTGCCGGGCCGCGACCCAATCCCGTGTGATAGGCCGTTTCGGTGGCACGATTCGCGGGAGGGCCGAGGCAAGGTGGCCGCCTTGGCCGCATATGGTGGAATGAGGTAAGCGCTTTTAGCAGGAATCGCGCCAATCATGTCGAAGATCTGAGCGACGAGGCGATTCATCAGCCCTTGACGGAACAATCCTTCGAGCGGATGGGAGATGGCCGGGATGAATCTCGGGTACGGGCTGTATCAGGAACAGGTGCAGCGGTTGGTCATGACCCAGCAGATGAAACAGGCCATCGAGCTGCTGCAGTGCAACACGCTGGAGCTGAGCGAGAAGTTGCTCGAGCTGGCCGACACCAATCCGCTGGCGGAGGTGGAGCCGGCGCGAGGCTTGACGCAGGACCCGTGGTGGCAGGCGGCGCCCCGGACGGGCCGTGTGCGCACGGACGCGAAGGGGTTTCCTCTGGAGCAGGTGGTGGCCGCCGAAGAGACCTTGCAGGAGGCGGTCGTGCGCCAGTTGCGGCTGATGCCGTCGCCGCCGCTGGTTGTGCGCTGTGCGGAATACCTCGCGGCGTGCCTGGATGAAAGCGGATACCTCCGGGAGCCGGAGGAAGCCCTGTGCGAAGCCCTCGGCGTGGACGAGGCGGTCCTGGCACAGGCCGTGGCCCTGCTTCAGTCGTGCGATCCGCCCGGCATCGGCGCCCGTGACCTGCGCGAGTGCCTGCGGTTGCAGCTCTCCCTCGTCCCGGAGGCGCAGCGGGCATTGGTGGGCCTGTTGATTGACGAACACCTCGACGCGGTGGCATCCGGGAAATGGACCCTCGTCGCCCGCAGGCTGCACGTCACCCCTGCCGAGGTGCAGGCGGCCGTGGACGCGCTGCGCCGGCTCAATCCGCGCCCCGGTTACGCGTACAAGCCCGGCCGGCCGGAGTACGTGGTGCCGGATCTGGTGGTGCGCCACGACGGCGGCCGGTACATCGTCCTGCACAATGACCACGCGGAGCCCACACTGCGGGTCAGTCCTCATTATCACCGCATGCTGGTGCACACCGAGGACGAGGACACCCGCCAGTACCTGATGAAAAAGCTGCATGCGGTGCAGTGGTTCGCCCGCTGCCTCGAGCAGCGCCGGCTGACGCTCTACCGCGTCGGCGAGGCGATTGTCGAACA
>NZ_JAIMAV010000027.1 GCF_023511815.1 Alicyclobacillus sp. | reverse complement strand
TTGGTGACGTCACCTCAGCGGGCTGGACGGCCGCCTCGCTCACGGGCGGCGGTCGAGACCTTTGTGAGCTGACCTGCCGGTCAGCGTGTGCATCCGCGGACCGCAGGGACATTCAGTAGATGCACTACACCCGTAGAAGTTCATGTGGCGAGGTCTTCGGACGCGGGTTCGACTCCCGTCGCCTCCACCAACCGAAATCCGGGCGAAGCACAGAAAAATGTGCTTCGCCCTTTTGATGTAATGATCCGGGCCCAGTAACGGGCTCGGCCAGAAGAAAACGTCAATCTGGCCAGTTTCCGGATCGAAGGTCATATGTGAGACAAAGGCTCGAATCATTTCACGACGCTGCTTGTTGTTGGTCCCTGCTTGCATGACCTCACTGAAGTTTTCAAGTAAGGACAGCAGTTCCGATTCTGTTATGGGCTGGATGGGCTGTACTTCGACCAATAGCTCCTTCCTCTTACGTTCCAGACGTTCCTTCTCTGACTCTGCAGCCTTGAACGCTTGTGCCAAAGTGGTCGATGGCCCAGTCATCTGAATCGTTGCGAGAAGGTTGTTTATCTTTCTCTGGACTAGCTCGATGGACTTGTCAAGCGACTTCAGTTCACCACTACCGTGGTCGTTCATATCCCGTATGATGGCATTCACTTGCTCCAAAACACGGGACACAAACTGGTGGCTGGAATACCTGGACATCACCGCTTGAATGATATCCGTTTCAATGGTTTCCTTAGGAACCTTTATCACCGGCCCGCAACAGCCGTTTTTCCCTTGGTTAATGGCATGGCTACAAGCGTAGTAGCGTTTGTCCTTCGACTTTTGGTAACTCACCATGTGCCCACCGCAGCGCAAGCACCTGAACATAATTTCTCCCTCGGCGTTGACACCCGAAAACAGATAGGGGCTAGCATCGGTTCGTGGAATGAAGGTACGAGGTCCTCTTTGCTCCCCCAGAGCCGAAGCCAACTCTACTTCCTCCATGCTCAGTATGGCCGGATGGGCATTCTCTACCACAACCCACTCATCTTCAGGCTTGAACTTTCCTTCCGTTTGGCGCAATATTTTGTCTTTCTTGTTCTCCCTGTTCCAGATGGCGACGCCGGCTGCGCCGAGCAGTCGATCCCGACGGAAGATCTCATGCAAAGTTGATTTGGTCCAAATGCCGCCTTCAGGGCTCGGAATGCCCTCCGCATTGAGCTCGTCACGGATTTCCTCATAACTCATGTTGCGCCCTATGCGCATTTCGACAACGATCCGCCGCAACACTTTAGCAGCATACTCGTCAATTTGCCAAATGCTGCGATACGTTGTTTTTGAGCCGTTTTGATATTTCACTCGAACGATTTGTAGCCGTACTGTGGACGGCCTCCGTTTTTCAACTGCCATCCCGTCTCAGGATCCCGTTGAAGAAAGTTGGCCAGCATGCGACTGTGCGTCTTCTGGCTGATCTGCATGGAATGCGCCGCCGACAAACCGGTGTTGACTTGTTGCATGATCATACCATCCGGTTGGGATGTGTCGTAGGATTGGATAGCGTAGTGTAAACGAACATTACGGTTTTTCAATTCCTGTCTTATCCATCCTACGTGGTCTGGATCTCGACCTAACCGGTCATGTTGTTCAACCAAAACGTCCTTTACCTCAGGATGGTTGTCCAGTTCACGTAAGAGATGCATAATACCTTCTCTGCCAGCGGAGTTTCGGAAGGCGCTGTGCTCGTCGCTGAACCACTGCACAATTTCAAATCCGGCTCTTGCGGGGTTGAGATGGGTTATGGGTGGCAATTCTGGTAACGAACACCCAGCAGCATTCGAGAGATTTAACAATGGGAGCTAAGGGGAGAAGCCTCCTTGGGGTCGGCTCTCCCCATGTCAGACATTGTTGGTCGGCTCCTGCGTGTCAAGGGCTTTCGCGGCATATCCTCGCGCCGCTGTCGCGTCGCTGCGGTATTCCACGTTCCCTTGACACGATGATGGCTGGGTGTATCCCGGATATGGGGGCTGTCACCATGTTGCGCAACCCTGGTGTGGAATTGTTCACAAAGACGCTCGGCATCGCGGAGCCTTGGTTTGTGCGTAAGGTCGAGTTTTCTCACGAAAACCGTCGTCTCGACGTATATGTTGACTTCCGCAGGGGTGCCAAACTCGCGTGTCCTATCTGCGGTGCGGAAAGCGGGGTCTACGATACGACTGAACGCGTATGGCGGCACCTGGATTGTTTCCAGTATGCAACCTACCTGCATGCGCGCCAACCCAGAATCTGGTGCCATTCATGCACTCGGGCAGGCCACGGAGGCGTGAAAACAGTTGCGCTCCCCTGGGTCCGTCCGGAAGCGCACTTCACGTTGTACTTCGAGGCCTATGTGTTGGCACTCGCGCAAGAGATGCCTGTACTCGCTGTCGCGCGACTTGTGGGTGAGTCGGATGACCGTATCTGGACCATCATCCACCACTACGTCGATGAAGCTCGCTCCAAAGCGGATTTCTCGGATACTACGAAACTCGCGGTGGATGAGACGGCTGCTACCCGTGGCCACAACTACGTCACGGTTGTCGCCGACAGCGAACACAAAAAGGTCCTGTTCGCCACGCCAGGCAGGGGAGCCGAGACCATTACCGAGTTCCGAAAGGACTTTGTGGCTCACAATGGAAATCCTGACCGCATTGAAACAGTCAGTTGTGACATGTCCCCCGCATACATCCACGGCGTTCAACAGGAGTTTCCGAATGCCAAACTGACATTCGACAAGTTTCATGTGAGCAAACTCCTCGGAGACGCCGTGGACGAAGTGCGTCGGGCGGAACAAAAGAAACAGCCTGAATTGAAACGTACGCGGTATCTCTGGCTAATGAATCCAAATCGGCTGAAGGATGAACAGAAGTCGTGGCTGTCAACGCTCAGCCGTCAGAACCTCAAGACTGCCAAGGCGTACCAACTGCGTCTGAACTTCGCACAACTATGGGAGCAACCGAAGGAGTTCGCGAAGGCATTTCTGGACAAGTGGTACTTCTGGGCTACGCACAGCCGTTTGGAGCCAGTGATTCGTGCCGCGAAGACCATCCGTAAACACCAAGCGGGTATCCTTTCCTGGTTCGATACACATGTGAACAACGCCATCCTCGAGAGCATGAACAGCCTCATCCAGGCTGCCAAACACCGCGCCAAAGGATACAGGACAACGCGAAATCTCATCGCCGTTATCTATCCGCTTTTGGGAAAGCTGGATTTCAATTTACCCACGTGATCCTCGAAGGAGGCACAAAACCGGCCTTCGTGGGCCGGTTCTTTTCTTGGGATTTGGATGGGCCGCCGAATGTCAGGCGTACGTTTCCTCGACATCGTCCGAGAGCAGCCCGATGGATTGGACCACCTCGATGAACGGTTCCACCAGCGCGGGATCGAACTGGCGACCGGCGCAGGATCGAAGTTCGGCGAACGCCTCCTCCATCGATCGCTTGCGCTGATATGGCCGACTCGTCGTCATGGCGTCGAAGCTGTCGGCGATGGTCAAGATCCGCGCCTCAATCGGAATGTCGTAGCCCTTGAGCCCGTCCGGATACCCGCCGCCGTCAAACCGCTCGTGATGATGCCGGATGATGGGCAGGCAGGGCGCCAGGCTGCGAATGGGCTTTGCGATGTTGACCCCGATTTCCACATGGCTCCGCATGATCTGCCATTCCTCGCGCGTCAGCGGCCCCCGTTTGGTCAACACCTCGATGGGGATCTCCACCTTGCCGATGTCGTGCAGGAAGGCCCCGAACCGAAGGTACCGGACCTGGTGTTCCGGCAGGCCGAGCTTGCGCGCGAGCGCCGTGGCATAGATGACATCCCGCTCCGTATGGGCGTATGTATAGCGGTCCTTGGAATTGAGGATCGCCAAAAAGACTTTGATGGTCCGGATGATCTCCTCGTCTTCCTGCTGTGCGGCGAGATCGCTTTTCATCTCGTCCAGCACCGAGGTGTAGAGCGACACCTTGTTGCGCCCCGTGAACTTGCCCTTGTACAGGGCGTCGTCCACCATCACCATGAGTTCCTTCTTGTTCTTGGCCTGTTGCGGAAAATGAGCCACCCCGATGCTCACGGTCACCCGTTTGCCCGGCAGGCGCTCCGCGCCGGGAAAACTCGTCTCCTCCACCGTCCGGCGCAGCAGCTCCGCCTTCAGCTGAGCCTGCGACAGATCATAATCCGGCAGGACAATCGCGAACTCCTCGCCGCTGTACCGAGCGATCTCCTCGCCATCCAACCGCCGCTGATTCAACACATCCGCCACGCGCTTGAGGGCCTCGTCACCTCGGACATGGCCCCAGACCTCGTTGTAGCGCCGGAAGTGATCGATATCCATCATCAGCAGAGCGAACGGCCGCTGCTCCTCGATGAGCCGATCCACCAGCGACTGGATGTACCGGTGGTTGTGCAGCCCGGTCAGCTCATCTTTAATAGACAACTCCTTGAAGTGGTTGGCCATCTTGAAATAGTCCCGATAGGTGTACGACACAAGCAGGATAAGCCCGGTGAACAGCAGCGCACCGGCGAGCCCCGAGTGCTGCAAAACGATGGCCAACAGGATGCCGATCATGACCGTGACCGCGTAGACGATGAAGAACGCGGGGGTGAGAGCGTTCCTAATAGTCGAGATCCCTTCCCGAAATCCCGACTTTAACATGAAAAACAATCCAAGCAAAACGAGATTAACAATAAAATAAACCGCTGCGAAGAGACCTAAAGCCGCTACCTGCTTGGGGTCCGCCTGTGAAAAGTGGGTCATCCAAACGTAGGAAGAATGTGCCACAAGGGCACATGTCACCCACACCGCTCCATTCATCAACTGGACATACCAAAACCGTGAATACCTTATACATGAGAGCAGGGCGTAAAGTACCCCGGCCCACCCTACCACCCCCGGTGAACTTGCGAGAACAAACCCGATCAGGTAGGCGGACTCAAGGTTCATACGCTCGTCGGAGGTCACGACGATCGAAAATCTCTCCACCAACAGCAAAAGACCCGCTAGCGTATACAGGGTTACCCAATCTGGTATGGTTGGCCTAGGCTGCGACGTGAGATCCCATGCGACGACCGCCACTAACAGTAACACAGCATATACGATGGTTAGACTACGATGTGGTTTCGGGCTGAGCGCCGCCACTGGGACTTGTCCTCCCGTCCAGTCTCATTGCAAACTGTAAAAAAATAATTAAACCAATGGCTATCAGTATATCTCCAATACTCACTAGAGTATGGGGCGGAAACGGAGGAATATGAACATCGAAAATATCCCCCAAAAAATTCAACTTGGTGCCATCTGTCATTGCAACGCTCTTTCCATAGGTCCCGCTGAGGAGTCTCGGAACCAAATTCGGAGCAAACCGCTCAACAGCAGGTATATAGGCCGGCATTTTCAAGCCATTTACAACTAGAACGGCGAAGTTTGCAATCGTCCCACCGAGAGCCCACGCGACCCCAGGGGTACGTATATTAAATGCGCAAAACGTGATTAGCGCAATATAGCTACTAACGAGAAGTAACTCGTATGCAGTGCCCGTTAAATAATGAATCGAAAGCTGTTGCACAAAGTAAGCCGACGGTAATAACCAAAGAAGCTTTAGGCGAACACTGACGATCGACCACAGGCTTCCCTTACGAGCCCATCCCACGATCAACCCGCCGAGCAGAGTTAAGAGTTGAAAAAGCAAATTTCCACCTCGTTCGACATAATTTTTCGTGGAAAGAGGCCGGGTGATTGAACACCCGGCCATTGGCTCACCAGGGATTCGCACCCAGTCCAGCCTGCGCCGCAATCGAGAACAGAACAATCGCGCCAAAAATGAGTCCAGCCTTAACCTTCTGCATCGGTGGTTCCTCCTCAGAATTGGAATTTTACCCCATTCTGAGTGCTGTAATAGGTGCTGGGTCAAAGGAGTCGCATGCCCCGCACTGGCCGGGAAACCAACCGCCGGTGATGACACCTCGGCGATGGAAGGCGGCATCCGGCAGGGACAAGCCGTTGCTGCGATGATTGCTACAGGAGTTACACCCCGACGCCAGAATTATATCTCCATTTCCAGGAGAAATGCTAGATTCGCAGGGTAGGACTTTTGTCCCGATTTTGCATCGGCTTGTCCCGGCGCGGCTTTCCAATCTCCCCCGCGCCCCGGCGCACCCCCGGAGGTCGGTCCTGTGACCGGCAGCTCTCTCCGCCCGCACCGACACAACAAAAGCCCCCGCATCCGCGTTCACACCGCGGTCGGAGGCTCCTGCACTCCTTCGAATTTTCGGCCTAAACACTTCCGTCGCAGGGTCGCGTTGGATTGGCCCAATGAAACGTCAATCCTGTAAGACGCATCCGCCCCATCCCAGCGCCTCATGCCGCCGCCCCAACACCTCGGCGCTCCCGGCCATGCCGCATTCTCCGCGTTCACCCGCACAGCAACCGGATGTCCCGAGCCACATCCGACAACATCCCGTTCACGCGCAGGTCGTAGATGCAGCCGACCAACCCGCCCTCCGCGCACACGCGGGCAAGGTTGGCGACAAAATCGCCCTCTTCGCGAATCGGCACGTACTCCAGGCCATCGTGCTGCATCGCCAGTCTCTGTACAATGCGGGGCGTGTCATCGGTCGATCCCATGTCGAACACCAACACCCGCCGCTCACGGTGGCCCAAGGCCGTGCTGAGGAAGATCGAGCGCAGAATCCCTTCGATGTGCGTCTCCGAATTCTGCACAATCAACACCACGGCGACCGGATGCAGGTCCTGCCGGATCCGCCGCTGCAGGCCCCGGCTCACCTGCCGCACCACGGTCAGCGCGCCATAGACCGCCAGCGCCCAGAAGAAGAGAACCCCGACCACCGCCCTCACCCCCTGGTGCAATATATGCACCGGGAAGAGGGACGCAACCGGCGACCGAAGCGCAAAGGCCCCTCGGACCCTCGTCCTCCGGACCCTCGCCCTCCAGGTCCTCCCCCCTCGGACCCTCGCCCTTGTACCCTACGCCGGCAACCAGTGCCGCTTCATCGCCAGCACCACCGCCTGTGTCCGGTCCTGGACGTGCAGTTTGGTGAAGATGCTCGAGATGTGGTTCTTGACCGTCTTGGTGGTGATGTTCAACGCGGCGGCAATCTCCTCGTTCGACTTGCCGGTGGCCAACTCGCGTAGGATGTCCATCTCCCGCTCGGTCAACAGGCCGCGCCACGACTCGCTCATCTCCGCGCGTTCCTGGAACTGGGCGATGACCGTGTGTGTGACCTGCGGGTGGACAATCGCGCGGCCGGCCGCCACCTCGCGGATGGCGCGGACCACCTCCGAGACCGAGCCGTCCTTGACCAGGTATCCCGACGCGCCCGACTTGAGCGTCTCCAGGACATATCCCTCGTCGTCGTGCATCGTCAGAATGATGATGCGCACGTCCGGATAGCGGACCTGCAGTTGCTTCGTGGTTTCGACCCCGTTGAGAAAGGGCATGTTGATGTCGAGGAGCAGCACATCCGGGCGCACGTCCTCCAACCCCAGGAGCACGTCGGCACCGTGGCGCCACACCCCGACAATCTCCAGGTCCGGTTCGTATTCGAGCACCTCGCGCAGCGTCTCCCGGAAGTTCTCATTGTCGTCGGCGATGGCCACCCGAATGCAATCCGTCACGCCGATTCCCCCTTCGTGATGGGCAACTGAATGATCACGCGGGTGCCCGCGGGCTCCCGGCGTTCCACCTCCATCGATCCGCCGATCACCCCGAGCCGCTGCCGACACAGCGTCAATCCCAGCTTGCCCTGTTCCAACCATCCCGTCCAATCGACGGCCGCAATCCCGCGCCCATCATCCACCACGTCCACCCGCAGCTGCGCCGGCCCGAATGTCAGCGTGACGACGACCGATCCCGCCGACGCATGCTGCGCCACGTTCTCCAGGCACTGCTGCACGGCGCGGAAGACCGTCACCTTCTCCGTCTGCGTCAGCGGCGCCTCCAGACCGTACAGCTCCACCTGCGACCGGATCCCGGTCCGATGCGACCACTGTTGCGCGTACCGCTTCACCGTCGGCACGAGACCGAGGTCGTCCAGCAGGGGCGGGCGGAGATCGAACACCATCCTGCGCAGCTCCTGAATCACCTGGTTCATCCGGGACCAGATCTCTCCCGCAGGTGATTGCGGGGAGGTCCCCGGGAGCACCGCCTGCATGCGCATCGCCGTGCTGGCGAGGGTCTGCATCGGTCCGTCGTGCAACCGTTGGGCGAGCACCCGCCGCTCCTCCTCGAGCATCTGCAACACCTGCAATCCGAGCAACGACCCCGCCTGCGCCGCCTCCAGCACGCCCGCGACGTCGTGGAATTCCTTGGTCAGATACTCCACGGTGTGACGAAACTTGTGCAGCAACACCTCCGCCTGCTGCGCCGTTGCATGCAGCGCCTTCAGCCGCCGCGCGATGTCGTCCCGCCGGTAACGCAGTTGCGCCTCGCGCTCCCGCCAACGCGCCAGCTCCGCCTGAACCGACTGGGCCTGTTCGTACACCTCTTGCATCTCCTGCTCCGAATACCGCTGATACGCCCGGTTGACCTGCATGAGGCGTTGCCGCGCCGCGCGGGCCTCCCGTTCCAACCGCTCCACTTCCTCGATGGCCTGTACGCACTCGGCCTGCACCTGCGAAAACTCTTGTTCCAGCCGCCTGACCTCATCCAGGGTGCTCTTGGCAATCGCCTCGACACGCTCGCGGCCTTCGGAGATGGCCGTCAGGGTGTGATCAATCGCCGCCTGAAGTGCAGAAATCCGCGAATCCAAGGGAAGCCCGACGCCCCTTCACGGCAGGATAGGAGTGTTTCAGAAACCATTCGATTTCACGAGGCCCATTTCCTGCCGAACCGCGCCCCTGCCCGGGCGCCGCATAAAAAAGAGGCGCCCGGCCGTTCGGCGAGCGCCATTCCATGGGGTAAGGGTGATGCTACATGATTCGATCCCGCCGGTCCCCTTTCGGGGGTCGGCACAAAATTTTTTCCGAACCCCCGCAGGGGCGGCCCACTCGCCTCAGCGCGCGAGCGCCGCGGCCGCCTGCCGAAGCAGCTCGGCCTTGTCCGTGCGCTCCCAGGGGAGATCGAGATCGTTGCGGCCGAAATGACCATACGCGGCCGTCTGCCGGAAGATCGGCCGGCGCAGGTCGAGATCGCGAATGATGGCCGCCGGCCGGAGATCGAAGTGCTCGCGGATCAGGCGGACAATCTCGTCCTCCGCGATGACCCCCGTGCCGTAGGTGTCGACCGAGATCGACACCGGTTGCGCGACCCCGATGGCGTAGGCCACCTGCACCTCGCACTTGCGCGCGAGCCCCGCGGCCACCACGTTTTTCGCCACGTACCGTGCGGCGTAGGCGGCGCTGCGGTCCACCTTGGTCGGATCCTTGCCGGAGAACGCACCACCACCGTGACGGGCGTAGCCGCCGTAGGTGTCGACGATGATCTTGCGCCCCGTCAGACCCGCGTCGCCCTGCGGCCCGCCGATGACAAACCGCCCCGTCGGATTGATGAAATACCGGGTCCTGTCGTCGAGCAGTTCCGCCGGCACCACCGCCGGAATGACGTGCTCGCGCAGGTCCGCCGCGATGGTCTTCAGATCGGTGTGCTCATCGTGCTGGGTGGAGATGACGATGGTGTCGACCCGGACCGGCCGATCCCCTTCGTACTCGATGGTCACCTGCGTCTTTCCGTCCGGCCGCAGATACGGCAGTGTGCCATCCTTGCGGACGACGGAGAGGCGGCGCGCCAGCTGATGCGCCAATGAGATCGGCAGCGGCATCAACTCGGGCGTCTCATCGCAGGCAAATCCGAACATCAGGCCCTGGTCGCCGGCCCCGATGGCCTCCACGTCCAGCCCGCCGCCCTCGCGTGCTTCCAGAGCCTGGTTGACGCCCTGCGCGATGTCGGGGGACTGCTCGTCAATCGAAGTGATCACCGCGCAGGTTTCGGCGTCAAACCCGAACTTGGCGCGTGTGTAACCAATTTCGGCGACGGTGCGCCGGACCACCTTCGGTATGTCGACGTAACAGGTGGTCGTGATCTCGCCGGCCACCAGCACCAGGCCGGTGGTCACGGCCGTCTCGCACGCCACCCGCGCGTACGGGTCCTGAGCCAAAATCTCATCGAGAACCGCATCCGAAATCTGATCACAGATTTTATCGGGATGCCCTTCCGTCACGGATTCGGAAGTGAACAAACGCTTGCCCACGGGATGTCCCCTCCTTCTCTCCCGGGTGCAGCCGTGGACCTGTCCGACGGCCAAAAAATCAAGGAATATGGTATTATAATCGACCGGGTTGGTCAATGCACGACAGGGGAGCGGTGAGAAGCCGCTCCCCTGACCTGAGCCCGGCTGGGGTTGGGGACGATCCCGAATGGCGGACGGCCGTCTGAACACACTTCCCAGCCAGGCCCGCACATGGGCGTCCCACCGCCCCAGCCTCATCCGCCCGGCCGGCTCGTCAGATCTGGCCGCCCGCCAGCGCCTGTTCGGCGTACGCCACGAGCCGGCGAGTGATCTGGCCGCCGCATTTGCCCGCGTCGCGGCTGGCAATCTGCCCCCAGTCCGCCGTGCCGCCGCCCGCGACCGGCAATCCGATCTCCGCCGCGATCTCGTACTTCATGTCGTTCAATGCTCGGTACGCCGCGGCAATCAGTTTCTTGTTGTTGTTCGGCATCTGCCACACCTCCCCCAGATGTGGCCGGCAGGCTCCCCCGGAGCCTTCCGGTGCTTGTAGTCTGCACCGTGCGCCGCCGACAAGACGGTTTAATTTCTGGCGGTGCGGTCAGTTGGTGGGACGCCGGCGGATCACCCGCCAGGCGAACCGGGGCAGCGCCAGTTGGCGTCGCCATCGCGAAGGCTGACGGACCAGTCGGTACAGCCACTCCAGATTCAGCCGGCGGAACACCGCCGGTGCCCGTTTGACCACGCCGCCCCACACGTCGATGCTGCCGCCCACCCCGATGGCCACGCACGGAGGCAGCCCTGCCAGCGATTGATAGATCAGGCGTTCCTGCCGAGGCTGTCCGAGACCGACCAACCACAGATGCGGGCTGAACGCCTCAATCTCGCTCAGAATGGCCGGCCATTCCCGCGCCTGGAAATACCCGTTGCGCCCCGCGAACAACAGGGACGGGTAGCGCTGACGAAACCGCGTCAGGCATGCCTGCAGGGCCTCCTCGCGGGCCCCCAGCACGTACACGCGCAGCGGAAGATGGCGCGCCTGGGCCGTCTCCAACAGCTCCGTCACCATCTCGACGCCCGTCACCCGCTCCGGAACACGGTGGCCCAGGCGCCGGGCCGCCCACACCACCCCGATGCCGTCCGGCGTCACCAGGTCGGCCGCCCGCGCAATCTCCTTCAGCTCCGCGTCCCGTTCGGTCATCATGACGAACTCCGGCCCCGCCGTGATCACCATGCGCCGGCTGCCCTCGTCCATCCACTGCAGGATGCGTTCGACCGCCTCCCGCCGCGTCAGGCAGTCAAAGCGCATGCCGAGGACGTGGGCCACCGGATCGTGCGTCTGACGGGTGTTCCATCCTCTCACCGCAATCCCTCATCCATCTGTCACAAAACCGGCCCGCCGCGGCCGGTCTGCGATCCGTTTGTCCATCATAATAGTATCGTACAAAGGCGCCGGCAACGATCCAAAGCCTTGTCTGCGCAGGGCGGAAGTGGCCGGAAAACGAAATTTCGACCGGGATCGATCCCGTTCGACACCGGTCGCCCGGATTCGATCTCCTTCGGCACGATTCGCAACACGGTGTCGAAAATCGAGCGTTGCCAACACCACTCGACATGATTACAATTTCAAATCGTGTGGTCGTCCGTCGACGGTAAGGCCGCGGTAAGCGGTGGAAGAATCGGCGGTCAGGCCAATTCAGGAAGGAGGGCCCCCCGTGGACGAGGCTTCGGCCCGGGAGATTGAGCGATTACGGGCGAGGATGCACCGCGCGTTCCAGGAGTGCGGAGGAAACCTTCAACACCCGTTGGTTCTGCAGGCGAGTCAGGCGCTCGACCGGGCACTGAACCGATACTGGAGACCGTCCCTCAACTCAGCCACTTCACCCACAACGCTGGTCACCCGTTTCACCTTCACACCCCACGATTCGACATCCAGCCAAGGTTCGACGGGATACGCGATCGCCATCCGATAGAGAGAACGACAAGGTCTGCGGGTTTCCGTACCGGAGTCGACGATTCTTGCCGGATCTCGGCACACCTCGTCAGGACCCCGGGACGGAAACCGACAGCAGCGGTTGCAGCACCGGCGGCGTCTTTTCCTTCAGCGCGGTGAGTTTCACCCCGAACAGGTCCGGGTCCTGAAGATACACGGACTTCCCATCCTCATACGTCACCCAGGCGTTGACAAACGCGTACATCCCATAGTGGTAGTCGATGGCAAACCCGCTGTTGTCGACCGGCTTGCCGTTGTAGGTCAGGTCCGTGGTCGGATCGAGATCGATGTACAGCGTCACCTTGTCGGGCGGGTTCGGGTCCGTGGCCGGTTCGGTCGTCCGCTGCCCCACCAATTGGCCGGACGGGGTGACAGTGAAGGTGTTCGTCCCCTTCGTCAGCTCGAAACCGGTCCACGTCTGCGTCCCGTGCTGAAGCACCCGCGCGTAGCCGTGAAAGTCCCCCGGCACCTCGAGCGTCACCTGGACGCCGCCATCCGCCTGTTGAACGGCCTGCCGCAACAGCGCCGTGAATTTGTCGTTGTAGACGCTCTCCGAGACCCCGAATGTCTGCGCGAACGCATCCCCGTCCGTCATCCCGGCGTTCAACCGGTTGAGGTACGCCGCCCACGCCGGCCAACCGTGTTGTTGAACCAACCAGGAGACGGCCAACCAGTCCTGAAGTTCGAGATCGTAATCGGTGCTCCCCTCGAGGACCTTGGTCTCGTCGTCGGTCAGGGGGATGAGCTTCCCGTCCCGGACCGCGTCGAGCACGCTCTCGGCCATCTGCTTGGCATACCCGTCGTAGGCCAGGGGGCCCGCCACCGCCTGTTGGAAATGCATCCCCAGCGTGACGGCGAGGCCTTCGTTGACCCAGCTCGGCAACCCCGGCGCAACCCCCGCGTTGAGGTACACATGGGTCAGCTCGTGCGCCAGGGTGTTGGCGAGATCGGCCGTGGTCTTGTTCTGATACAGCGGAATGACAATCGCGTCGTCCTGGGTGAACCCGCCGGTGTCCCGGCTGAAGCGCTGCGCCTGGGCGGGGGAGACCCCGAGGGATTTGAGCGCTTCCTTATAATCGGCGGCGGATTGCGCAAGATACAGGTGAATCGGGCGCTTGAGCCGGATGCTGAGCGCATCGGAGATGACGGCGGGCATCCGGTATTGGTTCATCAAGGTCTGGACGCGGGCCGCGTCCGCGTCGGAAACGTCGTTGCCCACCCGCCGAATGTCGAAGGTGGGTTGGTTGACACCGGTCTTGTCCCCGGTGGTTTGGGGGGCGGGGGTTGCAACGGGCGTCACACCCCTGGCCCCGTTTTGGCCGGTCTGGTTTTGCGCGGTCGATCCCGCGGGCGGCCCGGCCTGCCCGGCCTGGTTGATCACGGGCGGTGCGGGCGGTGTGCGCACGATGGACGTCATCCAGGAGCGGACCCGCTCCGGGTTGTGCTGATACGCGAGGGTGACGGCGGAGACGGCCGTCAGGCCCAGTGCGAATACGGTGACGGTAAGATGAAAAATCCGATCCGACGATTTGCCCACACAATCCACCTCGCCTTCCCGGAGCGTGCGAACCCGGCGCCTGTGCCGCGTCTTCGGCCGAATCCGCTTCATCCTTACAATAGCAGTTTCGACCGGAGTTCGCGGGGTTGAAACATCTGGAACTCGAATTTCTCCTTCGTCGCGTTGACTTTTTTGCTCCCGGGCGTTATTATCATGTTGGGTAATCCCAAATCACACGAGTAACGCAAGTGCTTGGCCTGAGTACGGATGGTACTGCCAGTGCATGAACGGTACTTCAGTAGGAGGCAATATCGTGCAAGGTACAGTTAAGTGGTTTAACGCGGAAAAGGGTTATGGGTTCATTCAGGTCGAGGGCGGCAACGATGTGTTCGTGCACTACACGGCCATCAACGGCGAAGGCTTCCGTACTCTTGAAGAAGGCCAGCGCGTCGAATTCGACATCGTGGAAGGCCAGCGTGGTCCGCAGGCCGCCAACGTCACGAAGCTGTCGTTCTGAATCGGCGAAGGACAACGCCCTGCGTATGCAGGGCGTTTTCGTTTTTCGCGGGACCTCTTGCCGAGCGGATTGGAGAAGGGCCGTGCCAGGGGCCGGCGTGCGGGGCCGGCGTCACGCGCCCGCCAGCACCCGCTCCACCGCCCGCTGCATCCGTTCCAGCGTTTTCTGACAGGCCGCCTCTGAGTCGCCGCGGGCGCCGAGGTAGAACTTGATCTTCGGCTCGGTGCCCGACGGGCGCACGGCCAACCACGACCCTCCGGCAAATCCGTAACGGAGCACGTCCGCCCGCGGCAATCCGATGGTCTCCTCCCGGCCGTCGGTGTGACGCCGCCGCAGGACCTCGTAATCCTCCGTCCAGACAAGGGTTTCGCCTTCCACGACGAGACCTTCCGGCGCTTCGCGTAGGCGCGCCATCAGGCCGCGGATGCGCTCCAGGCCGTCCAGTCCCGGCAGCGTGCGGCTGATGAGCTTCTCCGCGTGATACCCGGCGCGCCGATACAGATCCTCCAGCGCGTCGGCCAACGTCTTGCCTTGGCGCTTGTGATGCGCCGCCATCTCCGCCACCAGCAGGCAGATCTGCACCGCGTCCTTATCGCGGACAAAATCCCCCGCCAAATACCCGTAGCTCTCCTCGTACCCGAACAGGAACGTGTGCGCCCCGGTTCGTTCGTAATGGCCGATGCGTTCTCCGATGTACTTGAACCCCGTCAGCGTATCCTCCACCGCGACGCCGTACTGGCGCGCGATGGCGGCCCCCAGCTCCGACGTGACGATGGTCTTGAACACAATGCCGTCCGCCGGCAGCCGGCCCTCGGCCCGCCGCTGCGAGAGGACAAAGTCCACCAGCAGGCCGCCGGTCTGGTTGCCCGTGAGGAGCCGATACGTCCCGTCCGCCAGGCGCACCGCCACGCCCACGCGATCCGCGTCCGGGTCGGTCGCCATCGCGATGTCCGCCCCCACCCGCCGCGCCGTCTCCAGCGCCCGCTCCAGCGCCGCCGGCTCTTCCGGATTGGGGCTTTTCGTCGTCGGGAACTCACCGTCCGGCTGCATCTGCTCGACGACCAGATGCAGATTCGTGTACCCCGCGCGGCGCAGGACCGCCTCCACCGGCTTCCCGCCCGTCCCGTGCAGCGGACTGTACACCACGGACAGCGCCTGTCGATCCGCATCCTCCACACCGGCCTGCCGAATTGCGCCGACGACCGTCTCCACGTACGCCTCGTCCATCTCGTCGCCGACCCACACCCACCGGCCGGACGTCTTCGCCTCTTCGGGATCCGCGAGCGGGATGGAAAACCAGTCCACCACCGCCTCAATCTCTTGGGTGATGGCATCCGCCACATCGGGCAGGATCTGCCCGCCGTCCGCGCCGTACACCTTGTATCCGTTGTACTCGGGCGGATTGTGGCTCGCCGTGATCATCACACCGCCCGCGGCGTGAAGCCGCCGCACCGCATAGGACAGCTGTGGTGTCGGGCAGAGGTGCCGGAACACGTACGCCCGGATGCCCGCCGCCGCCAACACCCGGCCCGTCTCCCGGGCGAACTCCCAGGACATGCGACGGCAGTCGTATCCGATGACCACGCCGCGCTGGGCGGCATCCGGCACGTTTGAAAGCAGGTACCGCGCCAGCCCCAGCGTCGCCCGCCGGACGGTGTAGACGTTCATCCGCGATGTCCCGGCCCCGAGAATCCCGCGCAGGCCGCCCGTGCCGAATTCGAGATCGTACCCGAACCGTTCCGCGATCTCCTCCGGCCGGTCCGCCAACGCGTCCAATTCACGCGCCATCTCCGGCGCGTGTCCCGTGTGGGCTCGCCACGCCTCGTATCGTTTCTGTGCGTCCAACGCGCATGCCCCCCTTTCACCCTGCTGATCCAAAGTGTAGCGCCGCCCGCGGGCGGCGTCCAGGTCAACGAAGGGGCGTGATGGAGGTCACGGACAGGCCGCCCGGCAAGGCCGTGGCCGGGTAGGCGTGGGCCGGCTGCCCGGACGCATCGTACAGAACCGCCTCCGCCACGTATGGAACACCGAACGCGTCGGCGATGGCGAATCCTTGGCGTGGCAGGCTGCCGTTCGTCTGAAACATCACGAACCACATGTCGTCCTGCGCGTCCATCCCGCCGGCCGCCCCGACGCGGATACCGCCTGGAGCCGAGACCGTTCCGTCGGCGTGGCAGACGATGTCGTACGATTGTCCCGGCGTCAGCCCGGAGAGCTGATAGGCGCGCCCCTGCGGCGTGGCGATGACCACCATCCCCGGTCCGTTCGGCGCGACCGCCAGCCGCAGGGTGAAGCCCGCATCCGTCTGGGCCGCGCGCTGCGCGATGCTCGCCTGCACCCGGTTGGCGAAGGTGTCAAACGGGATGCCGAAGGTGTGGGAGAAGGCGTCGGGATCGTGATCCAGGGCGCGGACATACCGCATCACAGCGGGCAGGCCATACTGGGCGATCAGCTGGTGCATCGCCCAGTCGTCCTGCAGTTCGACGTTGTAGGTGGCGTCGAGGGCGTCGGCCTGCCCGAGTGGTTTCAGATCCCCGCTCTGCTGGTGGGTGAGGGTGTCGGACCAGTTGAACCAGCGGATTCCTCCTTCCAGCACTGGATCAACACTCCCGTCGAGCTCGGCGGCGATGCCCATCTCCCAGGCGAGTCCCTCGTTGGCCCAGCTCGGGATCGTCCTCGAGACGGTGGCCACCAGGGCGTGTGTCAGCTCGTGGGCCATCACGTTGAGCCCGTCCGCCTTCGAGAACTCGGGCATCAACACGCTGATCTGATCCGTGCCCTCCTCCGCCGCCACCGAGTTCTCCGCGAGCGAGTCGGCCTCCTCGGCGCTGTATCCCTCCTGGATGAAGTGCTGCCGATACGTCTGGGCGGAGCTGTACAGCGTCACCTGAATGCGCCCCTGCTCCGTGAGACCCGTCGTCGACGAGACGGCCGGATACACGTGCTCGAAAATGTCGGAGACCGACGCCAGGTCCATCGCCCTCACCTGGCCGTCCCCCGCCGCCACGTCCGCGTGGATGCCCGACACCCGCCCCGCCGCGGGCAGTGCCGGCAGGTGCACGTCGAGGTTCTCCCCCGCAGCGCCCGAGGGTACGTGAAACGGCTGCAGGAGGTAGATGGCGTCGTCCGCGGCAATGCCGGCGAACACCTCGTAGTCGCCGGGTGGCAGCGTCAGCGAAAAGGTGCCGTCCTGGGCGATGTCCGCGTAGTAATGCGCGTGGGTCTGCACGTCGCGCACCGAGATCTGCTGCAGCGGATACGATGGCCCGTCATACACCAGCCGCCCGTGCACCGTCACCCAGGGGGCGATCCCGCCACCGGCAACACCCCTGGGGCTCATCGCGCCGTTCTCGGAACTGCCCCCATACGCCCCGCCGTCGGTGCCATCCGCGCCCGAACCGACTCCCTGTCCGCCGGTCGCATCCTGGCCCGTGCCAGTCGGACCCGCCCCCGGCTGGCCGGCCCCCGCATCCCGCGTGACCTCCACCGTAAGCGGTACGCCGGCATCGGCCAGGACGCCCGCCGGCACATACACGGCCCCCTGGAATCGAACGGTCTCCGTCGTCGCCGCAGCCCCGCCGTTGACCTGAACCGCGGTATGGGGTGTCACCAAAGGCAGGTCGTCAATGGCCAGCTCGCTGCCGTCCCAATTGCTGTGGATGCCGAAGGCGCTGAGGAACTGTTGGAAGTACCACACCCCGAAAAACGTGGTGCCGCCGCTGTACAGCACCGGCACGCGTCGCCACAGCCCCCCGCCGACGTAAACCTCACCGTTGGGCTGAAATCCATCCACCGGAGCCGGCACCGTCGCCGGATGCGGCGCGGCCGCGCGCCGGGGCTCGGCCGGGTTTGCCACCATGGTCGCACCGTGCCGGGCCGGGGCTGGGTCTGCCACCGCGGCCGCACGTCGGGACAGGGCCGGGTTCGTCGGCGCGGTGTCGCGGTGCACCGGCGCGGGGAGAATCGGCGCCACGCCGGCGTGCACGGTTCCGGCCGGACCGGCCGCCCCGCTGGTCAAGGTGCCTTGTGATGCCACTTTCTCCGCCTGGGCGACGGGCAGCGTGATGGATACGGCTTGTCCACCGTCGGACACCCCGCCGCCCACCTGCGCCGCCAACGCCGAGGCGTCCACATATGCCTGCCCCTGGTACCAGAGGGTGTCCACCCCCGGCACCGTCACTCCGGAAAGGCGCACCTGGGCCGTCACCGGTCTCGGGAAGTCCGGCAGGGTCAGGCGTGATCCGTTCCAATCGGAAGTGATTCCATACGCCCGCAGCAGCTGCTGCAGGTACCAGATGCCAAAATAGTTGGTCCCGCCATATGTCAGGTACGGAACCGTCCTCCAGGTCTTTCCCGCCACCGTCACGGGCCCGTCGTGTCGTACCGCCTGCGGCTGTGCCGACGCCGCCGGGGCCAGCGGCGCGATCGCGCCCGCGGCCGCGATGGCCGGGCTCACCGGCAGGGCCCCGGGCGGCGATTGTGCCCAGGCAGCGGTCGGGATGGCCGCCACGAGCGGCAGCACCACGGCCGCGGCACACAAGCGGCGCCACAGGTCACGATGAGGATGTGACACCCGCGGCACGAGCCCAGTTGTGGAACGTTGGGTCATTTCTCTCGACGTCATCTCGCGCCTCCGCTTCACGGCCCATCGCAGTGGGGCCGCGGGCCGGAGCTCCTCGCGAACTCCGCCCGCGGATGCCGGGCCCTTTCCTATCGGAATTCCACGGAGAGACGCGAGATTCCTGTCATCAGATGATTGGCAAAAGCGTCCACGCCAGCGGATCCGAAGGGCCGCGCGCTACGCGTATGTCCGGAGGGCCGCAGCGCTAGATGATGAACCCAAACCCGAGCCCGAATCCTGGGTACAGGCCGTACAGCCCCCAGAACGGTACGAACAGCCCGCCGAAGAACTGCACCTCCGCCACGTCACGCGCCGCGTCGATCGGCTGGTCCACGCCGATCTCGGCCTGCGGCGCCACCTCGGCCTCCGCCGAAGCCAGCCGGACCGGATTGGCGATCACGATGCCCGTCCGCGTCACGTTGGTTAACACCCCACGGTGCCACCCGTACACCGAGTGGCAGCGCACCATCTGACCGAGGAACCGGTGCGCGCCTTTGCACGTCGCACACATGAGCATCCCATCCTCACTTGGTGGACTGTACCATTACCGTATGACCGGGTCGCCCCGGAACATTGTGCGGATGACGGCGGACAACGCCCCAATAGGGAGTCTTGGTGATGGGTATCGCAGACGTGCAGGGCGATTGGGCGGATGACGGTGGATGGTGGGGACGATGGTCCCGTTGCATACGGCAACCCTGTGGATGCCCGTCCTGCGCCTGCATTTGTCCTGGGGCGATGTCGAAGTGGCACCGGTGCCGGGGAAGACGCGGGGGCTGGATGAGGCCGCCCTCGAGCGGTTGGTGATGGAGGTGGCGCGGGTATGGTGGGCGTCATGGTGATGACCGGCTGACTGGGGGCGGCCCGACAACACGGGCCGCCCCCAGCGTACCGACCTCGGATCGAAGGTGCGGCCAATGAGGTGGCCGCCGAGCACCAATCCGCTGAGCGTTACGCGCGAACCTTGGCGATCCCGTTGAAAAACCCGACCACCTGCGCGAACGCATCGCGGCTCGCGTCCGGATGATAGGCGCTGCGCGTGTCGTTGAAGAACGCGTGCTGCGCTCCCTCGTACACCGTGTACTGAAAATCCTTTCCCGCCGCGCGCATCGCCTCGGCCAAAGCGGGGACCTGGTCGGTGATGCGGTGATCGAGCCCGCCGTAGAAGCCGCGGACCGGGCACCGGACGCCCTGCACGAGATTCGCGTCCGGAGCGTTGCCGTAAAAGATCACGGCCCCCCGAAGCGCCTCGTCCTGACAGGCCAGCCGCGCCGACAGGGCGCCACCCATGCAGAAGCCGATGGACATCACGGGCTGGCCTTTGCTGTGCGGGCAGGCCTCGCGCAGGAATGAGGTGGTGGCGAGCAGCTGCGGCATGTAGCGGTCCATCTGCAGGCCGCCGAACAGGGTGGTGAAGGTCTCGGTCACCCGCTTACCTTCCTCGCCCGGCAACTTCGCGAGGGCCGCCTCTCGATCAGCGGGGTTGTGCCACGCCGACGGCGGCAGGCTGTCGAGGAAGGACTTGACCGCCTCGATGCGATCCGGCGCCAGCACCGCCGGACGCTCCCCGTTTTGCGCGTACAGATCCGGCGCAAACGCCGTGTACCCGGCCTTCGCGAACCGCTCGGTCACATCCTGGATGTGGCCGTCCACCCCCCAGATCTCCTGGATCACCACCACGGCCGGCAGCGGCCCCTCGGCGCGCCTGGGCTTGGCCAGGTAACCCGTGTACTGGTCGTGATCGCCGTATCGAACCCATTCGGTGATGAGACTCACCCTGCATCCCTCCTCGGGGACATTTCGTTTATCCAAACAAAATTGTAGCGGGCCACAGAGCACCGCGCAAACCCGTCCCGATTGGAGTACCATGAGCTGGAGAGGAGGAGACGAACGATGGCAGAGGAACACATCGCCAATCCATTGCACACCTCCGACGAGGAGCGTGCCGCGTCCATGGGAAACGCCGGTGGTCCGGCCGAGGACCCGAGCACCGATCCCGCCGCGGTCATCACCGTCAGCGATTCGGTCAGCCGCGGTCTGCGCACCGATGTGGGCGGGCAACGCGCGGAGGAAGCCCTGCATCGGCTCGGATTCAAGCCGGTGATTCGCGAGACGGTGCCGGACGAGCGGGACGCCATCGCGGCGTTGTTGCGCCATCTGGCGGACGAACGGGGCATCCGTCTCATCGTGACGACCGGGGGGACGGGGGTCGGGCCACGGGACGTGACGCCGGAGGCGACGTACGACGTGGTCGATCGCGTCGTTCCAGGGATGGCCGAGGCGATGCGCGCCGAGAGCCTCCGGAAAACCCCGTTTGCCATGATCTCCCGGCAGGTGGTCGGCACCCGAGGGCAGGCGCTGATCATCAACCTGCCCGGAAACCCGAAGGCGGTGGACGAGTGCTTGGCGGTGGTCGCGCCGGTCCTGAACCACACGCTCGATCTCCTCGCCGGCCACACCCAACACAAGGCCTAACCCGATAGTTCGGGCCGCACGCGTGCAGGTGCCCCTAGCGCCCGCCCGGCGGGTTGTTCGACCGCGGCCTGGGCCGGCGCGGCGCGCTTAACGGCGACAGCCTATTCGCGCGCGGCGGACTCCCCGGCGACAGCGTACGCCTGGCCCATCTCCTCCGACCGGCGCGCCGCCGCCTGCAGCGCCGCATCGACAATCTCCCGCAGGCGCCCGTCCTCCATCACCGCCACCCCGGCCTGGGTGGTTCCCCCGGGGGACGTGACGCGGCGGCGCAGCTCATCCGGCGCGAGCCCCCACTCGCGCAGGGTACGCGCGGTGCCGACCACCGTTTGCAGCAGGAGGGCGCGGGCGAGGAGCGGATCGAACCCCAGCCGGATGGCGGCTTGCTCCATCGCCTCGAGGAAGTAGCAGACAAACCCCGGGCCGCTGCCCGAAAAAGCTGTTGCCGCGTTCATGAGACGTTCCGGAATCTCCACCACCTCACCGAGCTGTTCAAGGAGAAACAGAATATCCCTTCGATCCCGCTCTTCCAACCCACCCTCGGGAAACGAGATGGCCGTGACGCCCTCCTGAACGCCGACCGGGATGTTCGGCATCGTTCGAACGACCGGAGAGCGGTGTTCGATGATTTCCGCCATCCAGCCCATGGTGACGCCGGCGGCGAACGACACCAGCGGCTGACCGTTGAGGTGCGGCCGGACCTGCGCCAGCGCCTCCGCGACGTCCGCCGGTTTCACGGCGAGAAACACCAGCCGGGCGCTCGCCGCCGCCTCCATGCCAGCGACGCGAACCCCGTACCGCTCGCCGAGCGCAGCCGCCCGCCCGCCGAGGGCGCGGCCCGTGACCACCAGCCGATCCGCCGTGATGGCCCGCTTCTCCAGCACCCCTTTGACGAACGCTTCCGCCATCGCCCCCGCGCCGATCACGAACACCTCACCGCTGAAAGTCTGCACAAACCTCTCCTCCACTCCGTCCGAATTTTCTATCTGCATCTCGCCATATAGGGGCATTGTACGTCCCCCATCCGGATCTGGCAATCCCGGCCCCGCGGCCCCACTGTCCGGCTATACCACTCGGCCGGCCCGTCCAACGCATCCGGTTTTTAGCGCCCCCGTCCCCCCAACCCGCCCTAACCCGCAAACGTCTCCAGGTCTCTCCGACCCCTAACCCGCAAAATCGTAGTATCTCGGTGGTTTACAGGCTCTCATCGGCCCGAGAAGCCCCGTGAGAGAGGCATTTTCGTACTAAATCGCCCGCCCCGGCGCCCTGGGCACCCAACTTAGTACGATTTTGTGGGTAAAGTCGGGGTGATCGCGACCCCTACACAGACCAAAGCCTCGACTTTAGTACGAAAATCCAAGTTTCAGCCCGCATGCCAGGCCCTGATATGTGGGCTCCCCGAGCCCGAGACGGCCGTTTTATGACCGCGCTGGGGGATACCGGACCCCTGGTCCCCAGGCCTCTCCGACCCCTAACCCGCAAAATCGTAGTATCTCGGCGATTTTCAGGCCCCCAACGGCTCGTGGAGCCCCGTGAGAGAGGGATTTTCGTACTAAATCGCCCGTCCCGGCGCCCTGGGTGCCCAACTTAGTACGATTTTGCGGGTAAAGTCGGGGTGATCGCGACCCCCACACAGACCAAAACCTCGACTTTAGTACGAAAATCCAGGTTTCAGCCCGCAGGCCAGGTCCCTGGTATCCCGGCCCCGAATGCGGAATCCCCCCTTACTCGGCATCCGCCGGCGGGGGACTTCACAATATCCGTGCACCCGCATGGGATCTGGCACCGCCATCGTCGGCATGTTCGACAAGCCGGGGGGCCTATTTTGGCCGCCTCAGGGCGGGCCACAGGATTCGACCCACTGTCCGGGTACACCGCCCGGCCGGCCCGTCCAATGCACCCCGTTTTTGGCGCCCCGTCTCCCTAACCCGCCCTAACCTGCAAACGTCTCCAGGCCTCTCCGAACCCTAACCCGCAAAATCGTAGTATCTCGGCGATTTTCAGACTCTCATCGGCCCGAGAAGCCCCGTGAGAGAGGGATTTTCGTACTAAATCGCCCGTCCCGGCGCCCTGGGCGCACAACTTAGTACGATTTTGTGGGTTAAGTCGGGGTGATCGCGACCCCCACACAGACCAAAGCCTCGACTTTAGTACGAAAATCCAGGTTTCAGCCCGCATGCCGGGCCCCTGGTATCCCGACCCCGAATGCGGAATCCCCCTTGCTCGGCCACCCGCCGGCGGGGGACCTCCAGAATATCCGTGCCCCCTCATGGAATCGGGCACCGCCATCGCCGGCATGTTCGACACGCCGGGGGGCCTATTTTGGCCACCACAGGGCGGGCCACAGGATTCGACCCACTGTCCGGGTACACCGGCCGGCCGGCCCGTCCAATGCACCCTACCCTCTTAGCTCCCCCCGGCCCTAACCCACCCTAACCCGCAAACGTCTCCAGGCCTCTCCGCCCCCTAACCCGCAAAATCGTAGTATCTCGGCGGTTTTCAGGCTCCCATCGGCCCGAGAAGCCCCGTGAGAAAGGCATTTTCGTACTAAATCGCCCGTCCCGGCGCCCTGGGCCCCCAACTTAGTACGATTTTGTGGGTTAAGTCGGGGTGATCTTGACCCCCACACAGACCAAAGCCTCGACTTTAGTACGAAAATCCAGGTTTCAGCCCGCATGCCAGTCCCCTTGGTATCCTGGCTCTGAATGTGGAATCCTCTTTCTCGGCCATCCGTCGGCGGAGGACTTCCAGGATGTCCGTGCACCCCCCATGGAACAGGACCCCGCCATCGCCGAGAAGTTCGACAAGCCGGGAGACCGATTTTGGCCACCACGGAACCGACCATAACACTCGACCCCCGGTTCGGGTACACCACTCCGGCGGCCCGTCCAAGGCACCCTGTTTTTTAGCGCCCCGTCTCCCTAACCCGCCCTAACCCGCAAACGTCTCCAGGTCTCTCCGCCCCTTAACCCGCAAAATCGTAGTATCTCGGCGGTTTTCAGGCTCCCATCGGCCCGAGAAGCCCCGTGAGAGAGGCATTTTCGTACTAAATCGCCCGCCCCGGCGCCCTGGGCCCCCAACTTAGTACGATTTTGTAGGTTAAGTCGGGGTGATCGCGACCCCCATACCGACCAAAGCCTCGACTTTAGTACGAAAATCCAGGTTTCAGCCCGCATGCCGGGCCCGGATATGTGGGGCTCCCCGAGCCCGAGACGGCCGTTTCATGACCGCGCTGGGGGTAACCGGACCCCTGGTCTCCAGGCCTCTCCGCCCCTTAACCCGCAAAATCGTAGTATCTCGGCGGTTTTCAGGCTCCCATCGGCTCGTGGAGCCCCGTGAGAGAAGGATTTTCGTACTAAATCGCCCGTTACATTACGACGCTGAGGGATACCGGACCCCTGGTCTCCAGGCCTCTCCCTTCCCCGACCCGTAAAATCGCAGCGTCTGCGCGACGCAAAAAGCCCGGCCACGACACTCCGCGGCCGAGCTCCGCCTTTTACACCACCCACGCTGGAGCACCAACGCTGGAGAGGATGTGTAAAATCATTGCCTCAATGAACGTACCGCTTGACCCGCTCGTACACCTCCTGCGGCGTCAACCCTTCACACGAAACGATGGGGCAGTTCATCTGCACATCCTGCATGCCCATCAGGTTCTCGTCCGCACCGGTGACGCAACAGCAGGCCAGATTCGTCGCGTCGGACACCGCATTGTTCAAATCCACCACCTGCAACCCCTGTGCCTGCAGGTACTCCCGCACTGGTTGCAGGCCACGCTCCACGGCGACCGTTTTCACCTTGGCATTCCCCTCCCTGCGGCCAACGGGTGACACACCGTCGGTGCACCGTCAGCCCCGTTTCTGCGTTTCAAGTTCTCCGCAACGGGCGGGGATTATGCACGTCGGCGTTCATGCACCGTCCTCCAATCGGACCACGGGCGATCCGCCGCGGCCCGTCAACCGAGCGGGCGGATAGACGGCCCACAGCGGCACCGCCACCAACGTCGTCACCACAGCCTTGAGGAGATCCCCCAGCAAAAACGGTACGCAGCCGCCGATCAGGGCTTTCCCGAGACTCATCTTTGCGGCCACCGCCAGCCACGGCACCCCGATCAGATACACGAAGAAACTCCCGAACACCTCAATCACCACGAGGGCAAGGACGTACCGCGCCAGGCCGCGTGCCCGGATCCGCTGGGTGAACCAGCCGATGAGAAGCGCGCTGAACGGCCAGGACACGATGTATCCGCCCGTCGCCCCAAGGATGACGTCGATCCCGCCGTGCCCGCCCATCAGAGGCAGACCGATGGCGGTGAGCACGACCACCAACAATACGCTGAAAAAGCCGTACCAAGGTCCCAGGAAGGCCCCCGCCATCATCACCGCCAGTGTCTGCAGAGTGATGGGAACCGGGGTGAACGGCAGGTCGATCCGCACATTGCTGAACACTGCCAACAGCGCTGCAAACAGGGCGCTGAACACGACACCGCGCACAGTCACCGTTGCATCCTCCTTTTCGGATTTGTTAACTTGTATGTACCATGACGTTAACATATCACGCATCGAAATCTGTTATCAATCCCAATTCTGGAGAGAGGGTTCCCTGCCGGCCCGGTGTAGGCGCTTCCGATTCGCCGTCCGTGCCGAACCCTGCCGTCAAGAGATCTGATCTCTTTCCGGATCCCCATTCCGAGAGATCTGATCTCTATCCAGACCATCATGCTAAGAGATCTGATCACTGGTCGCCACCGAGCCCATCCGAGGACCAGCCCGCGGCCTGTCCTCCCGTCCTGACGCTGGAGGACGTGTGGGTCGCGCTGGCGTCCCCCGACGTCACGCCCAAAGATGGGGACTTACCGGATCACGAGCGACTCACCTTTGCGTTACGCGGAGTCCATCTCACCCTCCATCGCGGCCAATGGCTGGCGATCCTCGGGCGCAACGGAAGCGGCAAGAGCACGCTGGGCCGCGTGGTGGCGGGTCTGTCCGATATATCGCGCGGGATCGTCCGAGGCCCGACGGGGCAACCCACACATTCGGTGCGAACATCGGTCCGACAACCGGCCCAGGACCGGTCCACCCTTCCGGTGGTCGGCCTGGTGTTCCAAAATCCAGACGCACAGATGGTCGGGGAGACAGTGGCGGAGGACGTGTCGTTCGGACTGCAGGTGCAGGGCCTGCCACCGGATGAAGTGGAGCGCGGGGTGCGAAGGTCACTCACAAAGGTGGGGTTGGAAAGACTCCGGGATCAACCGATTGCCCGCCTGTCCGGCGGACAGAAGCAGCTGTTGTGCGCGGCGAGCGCCCTCGCGCTTCACCCGGACATTCTGGTGTTCGACGAGGCGACGGCGATGCTCGACGAGGGTGCGCGGCGGGCCCTGCTCAACCTGGCGCACGACCTGTGTGAGGAAGGCGTGGCTGTGGTTTGGATCACCCAACATCTCGAGGAACTCGCGCACGCGGATCGGGTGATCGTGCTGGAGGCGGGTTCCATCGCGTTTGAGGGCCCCCCGCACGCGTTTGTGACCCCCGATCCGCTGGGCACCACACCCTGTCAGCGATTGGGGTTCCCCTTGCCATGGGCGAGCGCCGTCGCCATGGGGTTGAGACAACGAGGGGTTCCCGTCCCGCGGATTGCCCTCACGGAGCAGGAACTGGCGGAGGACCTGCGAAACCTGTGGATGAGGAGGGGAAGCGATGGCGCTTGAGGCCAGCCGCCTGACCATCCGTTCGGAGGCGGACCGCCTTCGCCTCAACGACGTCCGTGTTCGAGCCGAGGACGGGCAATTGACTGTCCTCGTGGGGCCGATCGGTTCGGGGAAGTCGACGCTGCTGCAGACCTTGGCCGGCCTCCTTCGCCCCGACGACGGGGAGGTCTCGTGCGACGGGCGCTCCCTGTGGAAGGGCCGCCGGCCCGACGTCACCGTGCTTCGGCGCATCGGAATGGTCTTTCAATCCCCCGAGCAGCAGTTGTTCGCCCGCGATGTGGCCGGCGAGTTTCGATACTCCCTGCGGCCGTATCGGCTCTTCGGAGAAAACGCGCAGCGGGCCACTCGTGCGGCGCTGGCACGGGTCGGCCTGACGGAGGGAATCCTGGCCCGTCCACCGCTCATGCTCAGTGGAGGCCAGCGCCGCCGCGTGGCGGTCGCCACCACCCTCGCCCCGGACCCGGACTGGTTGCTGTTCGATGAACCGACGGCGGGCATGGACCCTGAAGCGGCAGTTCGATTTGTGCGGACCCTGTCCGAGTTGCGCAACGCCCGTCGATCCCGCGGCCAAGGCGGCATCCTGGTGGCAACCCACGACCTGACGACGTTCTTGCCCATCGCAGATCGCGTCTGGGTCATCCATCAGGGGCGTATGACGGCGGATGTCCATCCCTCCGCCCTTTATGCGGACCCGCGCCCGCTTTCGGACGCCGGGCTCGCCCTGCCCGCGGGCGTCATGCTCCAGCGGACGCTGTCCGCCTTCGGCCTGGATCTGCCCACCCACCCGACATCCGCCGAGCAGATGGCCGCAGCCATCGCAGAGGGCTGGTCCCGGGCATCCTGGACACCCATTCCGTCCGCCGAGGACACCGAGCCGATGCGCACACCACCGGCCGGTTCGACCGCGCAACAGCCCGCCGCGCCGCCCACGCAGGAGCCCACGCAGGAGCCCGAAACCGCTGTCGATCCCGAAGCGAATCCCGCGCCCAACCTGCTGCGCACCCTGGACATCCGCGTCCGCTGGGCGGGCTACGCCCTCCTCACCCTCGCCGTCCTGATCCAGCACCGCGGATGGGGCCTGGCCGCAGCGACCGCGGTGGCCGCCGGCCTCGCCGCCGCCGCGCGGATGTCTGCCGCCACGGTTTGGCGGCTCACACGTGCCATGACCCTGCTGACCCTTTTCTCGTCCGCGCTGGCGGGACTGCGGTTTGGCATCCCGCCTCAGGGACACGCGGTCCTCCTGCGCATTCAGACGGCCGGACTCCGGTTGGCGTTCGATCCCGCCGGAGCGACGACGACCTTTGCGGCGCTGTACCGCGTCGTCCTGATGGTCTGGCTGAGCGGTGTGCTGACCGCGTGCACCACCGCGATGGAGCTGCGCCGGGCCCTCGAGCAAGGTCTGCATCGCATTCCGGGCCTCCGCCGGGCCGCCGGGGTGCTGTCCCTGTCGGCGTCGCTGGTGATGCGGTTCATCCCTGTCATCGGCGAGCAGTTGGACCGCTTCTCCCGCATCGCCCGGTCACGCGCCAAATCCCCGGCACCGGTCGGCCGCATTCGCCCGCGCGATCTCCCGGCCATCACGGTCCCCCTGCTGGCCGCGCTGTTTCAGATCGCCGAGGACCTGACCCTGGCGATGGAAGCGCGGGGATACCGCACCGTCCGGGCGGTATCCGTCGCCTCCGGTGAACCGCGCCGCCTGCGCCGGCGGGACTGGGCCGCTCTCGGTGTCGCCATCGCTGCGGCCGCGGCACTGGTCGCCCTGCGTTGACCGAGATGCCCCCCGGACGGCCGTTCGCCGCCCGGGGGTTGCGGGGTCCGGCGGGATCGACCGGTCGGCACAGGGCGTCCGCGCCGCATTCCCTCACGACTCCACCCACCAATCCTGGACGTTGATGGGACCTGTTACGTTCCAGTCATCACCCGGGATGTGCAGGCGTTTACTCACCGCCCAGATGTTATCCGGCGCGTACAGGAATACATATGGAAGTTTTTGATTGACATATAACTGCCACTGAATGAGTGCCTGACGTCGGAAGTTCTTATCGAACGCTTGTGCGCTCACCGTCTGTGCAATCAGGTCGTCGTCATGCTTGTCCACCCAGCGGGGGAAGTTGAACGACGCTGTCGACTCCCACAGGCCGCGAGGGTCCGGATCGATGCCCAGAGCCCACCCCATGTACCACATCTGGAGGCTCTTGTCGTCCGATTCCACTTTGTTCGCCAACGTGTTGAAGTCGAGTGGAGTATCGAGCGTCACCTTAACACCGACAGCCGCCAGATCCTGCTCAATGTCCATGCAGGTGGCCTGAACCACCGGATCGCCGCTGTAGTAAGCCAGGTGCAGATTCGCAGTCTTACCTGTGACCGGGTCAATTCTCAGGCCATCCGGCCCCTTTTTCCAACCAGCTTCGTCTAGCAACTGGTTTGCCTTTTCTTTGTCGTACGGATACGGATTGAGTCCATCCTTCTCCGTGGCAGCCGCCCAACTGACTGCCGGCAACGGCCCACTGATGACCGACCCATATCCCTTGAGAATACCGTCGACCATTCCCTGTCGGTTGAGCGCGTACTCGAACGCCTGACGTACCCGGACGTCCTGAAACTCCTTGTTATACAACTTGAGACCCAGATAGAAATACCCGTTCTGGGCCATGGTCTTTACTATAATGTTATTCAGAGTCTTTAAACCCGAGACATCAGACGGTTTTAGGCCGTTGAGCATCAGGTCGAGTGTACCGTTGGCTAACAGGCCGGGCGCAACGTTCGGCGAGACCGTCTTGAAAACAATGCGTTGAATATGCGGCCTGCCCAAAAAATAATTGGGATTCGCGTCCATCTCCACAGAGTCTTGACCGTTCACCTTGGTGAACTGGTACGGCCCGGAAACCACGGTCGGTTTCTTATTTTCATCGAGCGTGCTCCATGTCTTCACTGGCTTGTCCTTCAGCACATGCTGGGGCATGGGCTGGATATTGGCAATATCTGAGTACAGAACCGCAGCATCGACAGATTTGAAGGTCAGTGAGAAGGTCTTGTCATCAATCCGCTTGAATCCGCCCGTGTCTGCGAACGACTTCGCCTGGCCGTTCAGTACCTTATCTGCACCCAGAATATTTGCAACGAGATAGCCGTACTGTCCCTGCAAAGCAGTAGCGTAATCCTTCCCCCCAATCACATCGATGGTGAAGAGTACGTCATCTGAGGTGATTGGTTTACCGTCAGACCAATTTGCTTTGGGATCGAGATGAATGGTCAGCGTCTTCTTGTCGTCGGACCATTCCCAAGACTTTGCCAGATCAGGGATAAAATTCAGTTTATTGTCCACACGCAGCAATGAATCAAACGCCATTCCGACAATGTTGGCTGTGTACAGGCTCGCGTCGACGGCAGGTAGAAATTGATCGTTGTACTTTGTCCCCTGTCCAATGGTAATACTGCCGCCATCCACGGGCCGACCGGCGTTGTCCGCTGCATTGGCAACTCCCTTCGCTTTCGTTGCTCCTTCGCCCGCCTCACCACTCGTGGTACCGCATCCACTCACTGTGATAGCCAGCGTCATTACCACAGCGGCTGCGACTGAAATCGACATCCCCTTCATCCTCATCGCTCCTCCCTTGCCCCCGCTCGGTCCAAAAGATATTGAAACACCTGGATATCGACGGTATCCCCACCGTGCCATCGGTCCTCGAGATTCTCCATTTGAACGAACCGGTCGAGGGCCTCGATGACACTTGGAGTACCCTCGGTGAGAAATCCGAGCCGACGGAGTGCGTCGGCTACCCGGCGCAGGACGTCTCCGGTCAGGTCCAGGGTCACACTTTCTTCGGATTTTCCAAAATAGAGCTGATGGAGTCGATATAGGCGATCCAGCTCGACAACTGGATCCGGGTGATCATCCACCCGAAGATCCACCATCCGGTCGTTGTATCCTCCGTATCCACCGCCTTCCCGCACCACGTACAGCGCTGCGGACTGCCTCCCACGACTATCGCCCCCCGCCCGCTGCCCGGCGCCAAGTGCCCGCAGCAACCGTTCCGCCAACGAACCCTCACTCGACTGGAACGTCTCTGCCATCGCGGTGACGGTGTCCTCGCTGACAAGAATGTTACCCTGGCAGGAGAAATGTTTTCCGTTCACGTGGCCGGCCCAGTGAAAGCAGCGCTTGCCGGTGTAGGCCGCGGTGTTTCCATACCGGTCCATGACGGCAAACTGGCGTAGATCACGGTGTTCGTCGTCCTGAATCAGCCGTTCGACCACCTCGGCGGGATGCAGTCCTTCTTCCAATAGTGAAAGGCCCTTTGGTCCATAGG
>NZ_JAIMAV010000026.1 GCF_023511815.1 Alicyclobacillus sp. | reverse complement strand
GCAGGTAGTGCTCGTTGTACGGGTTTCGGTCGACCTCCAGCGGCACGCGCTCCACGACCTTCAGCCCATGGCCCTCGATGCCCTTGACCTTGCGCGGATTGTTCGTCAGCAGGCGCATCTGGCGGACGCCGAGATCGTACAGGATCTGCGCCCCGATGCCGTAATCGCGCAGGTCCGCCGGAAAGCCGAGCCGGTGGTTCGCCTCCACCGTGTCCGCCCCCTCGTCCTGCAGGGCGTAGGCCCGGATCTTGTTCAACAGCCCGATGCCGCGCCCCTCCTGCCGCAGGTAGAGAAGCACCCCTTTGCCCGCCTCCTCAATCTGGCGCAGCGCCGCGTGCAGCTGTGGCCCGCAGTCGCAGCGAAGCGACCCGAACGCGTCCCCCGTCAGGCACTCCGAGTGCACGCGCACCAGGGTCGGGGAGCCGTCGATGTCCCCCTTGACCAGGGCGATGTGCTCCTTGTCGTCGAGCCGGTTGGAGTACACCACGGCCCGAAAGTCCCCGAAGGCCGTCGGCAAAAACGCCTCCGCCTGCCGCTGCACCAGCTTCTCCGAGCGCTTCCGGTAGGCGATGAGATCCGCGATAGAGATGAGCTTGAGCCCATGCCGCTTCGCGATCTCCATCAGTTGGGGCAGGCGCGCCATCGTCCCGTCCTCGTTGAGGATCTCGCAGATCACGCCGACCGGAGGGGCGCCGCAGAGCCGAGCGAGATCGACCGCCGCCTCCGTGTGGCCCGCGCGGCGGAGCACCCCGCCCGGCTTGGCCACCAGCGGGAAGACGTGCCCCGGCTTGCGGAAGTCCTCCGGCCGGCTGTCGTCCGCCACAATCGCCGCGATGGTCTGGGCGCGTTCGAAGGCCGAGATACCGGTGTGGGTGGCCGCGTGATCGACCGAAACGGTGAAAGCCGTCCCGTAGGAATCCTCGTTGCGCTCCACCATCGCCGAAAAGCCCAGCCGCGACGCCCGGTCCGCCGTCAGCGGCACGCACAGCAGCCCGCGCCCGTGCGTGATCATGAAGTTGACCACCGACGCGTCCGCGTGCACCCCGAGCGCGACAAAATCCCCCTCGTTCTCGCGGTCCTCGTCATCCACCACAATCACCACGCGCCCCTGGCGCAGATCGTCGAGCGCGTCCTCAATGCGATCGAACATCGTCCTCGCCTCTTTTCTCATCTCTGCCGGCGTCCCGGTCTTCCGCAAGCCGGTCACACGAACCCGTTTTCCCGCAGCATCTCGAATGTCAGTTCGCCGGAGTCCTCGCTCGCCAAATACGTTCGACGGTCCTGCCCCGCCCGGCTGACGCCGCCCGCCACGGGCGCCGGATCCCTGCGGGCGAGAAGCGCCTCCACGTACTTGGCGAGCAGATCCGCCTCCAGATTGACGGGACGCCCGACCTCGGCCTGCAAAAGCGTCGTCCGCTCCCCCGTGTGCGGGATGATGGACACGCGAAACGCGCCGTCCGCGACGTCCATCACCGTGAGGCTGACCCCGTCGACGCAGATGGACCCTTTCTCCACCACGTAGCGCATCACCTCGGGCGGGGCCGAGATGGTCAGGACCGTCGCGAGCCCCTCCTGTGCTTTCGCGCGCACCACGCCGAGCCCATCCACGTGGCCCGAGACCAGGTGTCCGCCCAGTCGATCCCCGACGGCCAGCGCCCGCTCGAGATTCACGGGATCCCCCGGCGCCAGGCGGCCGAGATTCGTGCGCCGAAGGGTTTCCGGCACCGCGTCCGCCGTGAACCCGTCCGCGGTGTGGGCGACCACCGTCAGACACGCCCCGTTGACGGAAATGCTGTCTCCCAGGCGCACCCCCTCGAGCACCCGCCTGGCACCGATGTGGATGTGCGCGCTGTGCTGGCGATGCTCGATGCGGCGCACCCGCCCGACTTCCTCCACCAGTCCGGTGAACACCGGGCCCCACTCCTTTCATCGGTATGTGGGATAGCCGGTGAGGACCACGTCCTCGCCCGCCATCTCGACCTGCACCCCGGTGAGCGCGATGGCATCCGCCATTCCCGCCGGCGCCGGGCCCGAGACCGCCGCGACGCCGCCGCAGAGGATCTTCGGGGCGGCGAACCACACCACCTTATCCACCAGCCGCCCTGCCAGCAGAGCCCCGGCGAGCACCCCGCCGCCCTCGACGAGGACGCTGTCGATCCCGCGCCCGAACAGATCCCCCAGCGCACGCTCGAGGTCGACCCGGTCCGCGGCATCCGCGGCGACCGGCACCACCTCGGCCCGCTCCCGCAAGGCCTCGGCGCGCCTCGCCTCCCGCGCGATGGCCGCATCCGTGGTGTAGACAAGCGTCTCCCCCGGTTCTTTGAGCATCGCGGCGTCGGGCGGAAACCGCAGTCGCGAGTCGAACACCACCCGCAGCGGTTGGCGCGCCGACTCCGCCGGTGATCCGCGCGGGCGCACGGTCAGGCGGGGATTGTCCGCGAGGACCGTTCCGATGCCCACCGCCACCGCGCGATACGCGCGCCGCAGGGCCTGCACCCGCTCGTGCGCGGCGGGGCCGGTCACCCAGGCGTTCGATTCCCCCATCGCCGCGATGCGGCCGTCGAGGGTGGCGGCGAGCTTCAACACCACGAACGGCCGCCGCCGGCGGGCGGCGTGCAGAAACACCTCGTTCTGCCGCCGCGCGGCCTCGGCCAGGACGCCGACGGTCACCTCCACCCCGGCCTCGCGCAGGCGGCGGATGCCCCTGCCCTGGACCCGCGGGTCCGGGTCCTCGACCGCCACCACGACGCGCCTTACCCCCGCCGCGAGCAGGGCCTCCGTGCAGGGGGGCGTGCGCCCGTGGTGGTTGCACGGCTCGAGGGTGACGTACACCGTCGCCCCCCGGGCGAGATCCCCGGCCATCCGCAACGCGTGCACCTCGGCATGGGGTGTCCCCGCCTTCAGATGCGCCCCCTGCCCGACAATCTCGCCATCGCGGACCACCACCGCGCCGACCAGCGGGTTGGGCGACGTCTGCCCCCGGCCGAGTTCGGCCACCCGCAGGGCCAGTTCCATGTAACGTTCATCCTCACCCATGCGCAAAAAACCCCTTCACATCCGTGAAGGGGCAGGGTCGTCCGAATCAAGTGCGCGGTACGCCTGCGTGGCACGCCGCCAGGGTCCGCATGGCACGCCGCCATCGGCTCCATGGCACGCCGGCAGGCATCGGCTGCGCGGTGCGTTCCAATCGGCCGCGCGGCACGTCGCCATCGGCCCACGTGTGGCGGACCGGGCCACGACACCGCGACACCCGCGTGGCCGCACCAAAGCATCCGCTCTGCGCAGACAAAGGCACCTGATGCGTCATCCTTCTCCCATCCGGACTGTACCGTCGGTACTGGATTTTCACCAGTTCCTGCCCGGCACCGCCATCTCGCGGCGTCAGGCTCGTGGACTTCGCGCCACGCGCGTCACCACCGGTCGGGAATTGGCACCCTGACGGGTCCTCACCCTGCCCCGAAGGATGTGGATTCGTAATCGGTTGTGGTTCCATCTTAGGGCAATCCCATCGGAAAGGTCAAGACACGGTCCGGCGGCGCTTCCCCGAGAACGTCCGAACACGCCCGCGCGCGCAGCGGCCGTCCCGGCTGCGAGCGCGGGGTTGCACCCGCCCGCCACCCCGCCAGGCCGCGCGTGTATGCGTTTGCATGACGAAAATCGGGCATTGCAAGGTACACCGTGCCGGAGTACATTCGACGCATTCCAGGGAACGGGCGCCGGCGGGATCGACGCCCCGTGTGGCAATCATTTCATTCCTGAAAGAAATGCGGATCGGAGAGAATCAGACGTATGATGGAAGCCGTCCTCACCCTCAAACGATGGCTGGTCGGCCGGCCGCTCAAGACGCGGGAACAGGCCCATGTGAAAATCGGCGTCCTCAAGGGGATGGCCGTGATGACCCCGGACGCCCTGTCCAGCGTCGCGTACGCCACCGACCAGATGGAACTGATCCTCGCCGTGCTCATCGGGGCGGGGATGGCCGAGGCGAAGGTCACCGACGTGCTGGGCTACTCCATGCTCGGCACCGGGCTCATCGTCTGCCTGGCCTTCCTCCTGTATCTGGCGTACCGCAACATCATCGCGCACTACCCGATGGGCGGCGGCGCCTACTCCATCGGCCTCAACGATCTCGGCCGGGTCTGGGGCCTCTCGGCGGCCGCGACGCTCATCGTGGGGTACACCCTGACCGTGGCGGTGTCGGTCGCCGCCGGGGTGGACGCCGTGGCGCCGGTGATCCCGTTTGTCGGCGATCACAAGCTGTGGTTCAACGTCTTCCTCACCCTCGTGATCATGCTGGTCAATCTGCGCGGCACGGGGGAATCCGCGGCGGTCTTCGTGCCGTTCACGTACCTGTTCATCGGGTGCATCGTGTTGCTCGGTGTCGGCGCCGCGGTGCAGGCTCTCCGCCACCCGGGTGACGTCCATCTGCCCACCGCCGCCGGGATGCAGGCGGTGCAGGGGATGTCCCTGTTTCTGTTCCTCAAGATGTTCGCCAACGGCTGCAGCGCCCTGACGGGTGTCGAGGCGGTGTCCAACTCGGTGCCGGTGTTCCGGGAGCCGTCGGTGAAGCGAGCGCAGCGGACGCTGCTCGCCCGGATTGTGACCTTGTCGGTGTTGTTCTTCATCGTCTCCACCGTCGCGACGCTGCACGGGCTTCGGTACAATCCGGACGTCCCGCTGATCAACCAGGAGGCCATGGAGGTCTTCGGAGACCGGGGCGTCGGATACGCGGTCACAATCGTCATCTCCCTCGCGACCATGTGCATCCTGGTCATCGCGGCCAACACGGCGTTCGCCGGTTGCCCGTCGCTGTGGTCCACGATGGCCCGGGACGGCTACATGCCGCGCTGGATGCTGCACAAGGGCGACCGGTTGGTGTACAGCAACGGGATCGTCTTTCTCACGTTCATCTCGCTTTTGTTGACCATCGGCTTTGACGCGAAGGTCAGCCGCCTCATCCCGCTGTACGGCGTGAGTGTCTTCTACACCTTCACCATCTCCCAGATGGGCATGCTGGCGCGCCTTGTCCGAGAGCGGGAGAGCGGATGGAAATGGCGCCTTCTGCTCAGCGGGTTCGGCGTGCTGATGAGCGGGCTGGCGTGCGTCACGTTTCTCGTCACCCGGTTTTTCGACGGGGCCTGGCTGGTGCTCGTCTGCGTCCCGCTGATGGTCATGATGTTCACGAAGATCCAGGGGCACTACCGGCAGATCCGCGAAGACCTGCGGTACGACTTCAGCCAACCGTTCTGCGCGTCCGCGCCGGGCATCACCATCGTGCCCATCGCGTCGGTCAACAAGGCGTCGGTCAACGCCCTGCGGTACGCCGTGACCAACTTCAAAAACGTCGTCGCCGTGCACGTGGTCACCGCCGACACCGAGGAGGAGATGGAGCGCAAGACCAAAAAGATCGAGGCGGAGTGGGAGCGGCTCGGCACCGGCGTCCGGCTCATTGTGATCCATTCCCAGTACCGGGCCGTCGCCAAACGCCTGCAGCGATTCGTGGAATTTGAATTGCAGAAGTACTCTCCGGAAAACATCACCATCGTCCTGCCGCAGTTCATCACCCGCCGCTGGTGGCACAAACTGCTGCACAACAAGACCGGCGGCGTGCTGCTCGCCTGGCTGGTGCTCAACAAGTCGGTGAAGGTGGTGACCGTGCCGTACCGGCTGTCCAAGTGACGGCACGCCGAAGTGCGTCCGGCCCGGTGCCGAAGTCCGTCCGGCCCGGAATCGGAGGCCGCGCCATGGGGCCGCCGCGCCGCAGGGCCACGCCGCAGGGCCGTCGCACGGCGGGGCCCCCGCGGCCCGGCCGCAGGCCGGAAGCAAAAAAAGGGCCACCCGGGTCGCGGGTGGCCAAAACACATCCGCACAGGCCAACAGTTGGCACAGGGCAGGAATCGGCACGAACCTTGCTTGCGCGCGGTTCGCACCAAGGGGTTAAGGGTTACTTTTACCGTACCACACCGCCGGCCTCCGGCCATGGGCCTTTTGCCCCAACCGCCTTGGGACTTTTGCCCTGGCAGCCGTCCCGGCAAAGCACCCCCGCGTCCCGGGCCGCGGTCTCGCCCGCGGCGCCGGCCGCGGAAAAAGACCAAGCCTCCCCCTTTGGCCGCCGTCAAGCGACCGGGTCAAGGCAAGGCCGGCCCGTCCCATCAGCGGGCGGGCGCAGACCCAAACTTCACGACGCTCTCCGTCTGATACAGCACCTTTGAGTACGGCGGGACGCTCTCGGTGATCCAGGCGTTGCTGCCGATCACGCTGTGGTGCCCAATCACCGTCTCTCCGCCGAGCACCGTCGCGTTGGCGTAGATGACCACCCCGTCCTCCACCGTCGGGTGGCGCTTGGTCTTGCGCACCATGAAGCCTTCCTCGTCGCGCGGGAAGTACAGCGCCCCGATGGTCACGCCCTGGTACAGCTTCACGTGATCTCCCACCACCGCCGTCTCGCCAATCACGATGCCGGTCCCGTGGTCAATCATGATGCCCCGGCCGATGGTCGCTCCGGGGTGAATGTCGATCCCGGTGGCGCTGTGCGCGTATTCGGTCATCATCCGCGGCAGCAGCGGGATGTTGAGCCGATGCATCACGTGCGCCACCCGGTACACCAGCAGCGCGAACAGCCCGGGATACGTGAGGATCACCTCGTCGTACCCGGTGGCGGCGGGATCGCTGTTGTACGTCTCCACGATGTCCTCGTACAGCGCCTCCTGGATCTTTGGCAACTCCGCCAGGACCTCGTCGGCCTTATCCGCAACGAACGCCCGGGTCTCGTCGGTCCCGTCCTTGTCCATGCACTTCTGGAACACGGCCCGGTGGATCTGGCCCGCCATCCCCCGGTGCAACAGGTCCATGCAGGTCTCAAGGTCGTGCTCGCCGGACCTCCGGAAATAGTTCGGCAGCATCACGCAGCGGAGACGCTCAATCATCACCTCGATGGCATCCGGCTCCGGATGACACACCCGCCCTTTGAACCATTGGCAGCTCTGTTCCTGCAACCGACGTGCGATCTCCGCTCGCTTCGACACGCCTCTCCCTCCCATCCCTCGCACCGTTCGGCCGCGGCGATTGACACCACCCGATCCGCGGTGTAGATTGCACTTGAATGTACAAAGGGGATCTTGTTTCTGATGGAAAAACGGGACATCGTCCACCTGCTGCATCAACAGAACTTCCGCCTGACCCGGGAACGGGAAGCCCTGCTGGACCTGTTGATGCGCACCGAAAAGATGCACACCGCCGCCGAATGGCACGCGCTGGCCCAGCGGGAACACGTTCGGGTCGGATTAACCACAGTATACAGGCTGCTCGAGGTCCTGACAAAGGTGGGATTGGCGACGCCCTTCCTGGTGGATGGAAGCGTCTACTACGCCTTTTGTTCGGGCCAGCACCACCACCACTTCGTCTGCCTCCACTGCCACCGCGTCGAGGACCTGTACGAATGCCCCGTGTTCCAACACCTTCCCGAAGGATGCGAGGTTCGCCACCACAAGGTCGATCTCTTTGGCATTTGCCCCGCCTGTCACGCGGCGGACGCTCCCTGAAAAGGCCCCCGCGAGGGCCGGGGTCACGCCCGGCCGGTCAGGGTCAGCACCAGATAGACGGCGTTGAGGGAGAGCACGAGGAGGGAGATGATTAGCGCGAGCCCCGTCATCCACGGGCGGTTGACGAGCGGGCCCATCAATTTCGGTTGGCGCGTGAACCACACCAACGCCAGAAGCGGAGCGGGCAGCGCGAGGCTGAGGATGACCTGGCTGAGCACCAGGGCGCGCATCGGGTCCATCCCGGCCCCGATGATGACCAGGGTCGGCAGCATGGTCACCACGCGCCGCACCCAAACCGGAATCTGAAACCCGACGAACCCCTGCATGATCACCTGGCCGGCCATCGTCCCCACCGCCGAGCTGGACAGCCCCGACGCGAGCAGCGAGATCAGAAACACCCACGCCGCCGCCGGCCCGAGCAACGGTTGGAGCGTGCGGTACGCCTGGTCGATGCTGGCAACCCCGGTGTACCCCGCGCCGTGAAACGTCGCCGCAGCCATGTACATCATCGCCAGGTTGACCAGCCCGGCGACGAGCATCGCCACCAACACGTCGATCCGCTGGAACCGGTAGATCCGCACCGCCTCCTCGGCGCTGCGCGGCACGATGCGCCCCTTGGTCAGCCCCGAGTGCAGGTACACCGCGTGCGGCATCACCGTCGCGCCGATGATGCCGACCGCGAGCATCACGCTCTCGCGGCCCCCCATCCACGGGGTGACGGCATGCCGGGCGACGGAAGCCCAGTCCGGCCTCGACAGGAGCGTCTCCGCCACATAGCACAGCGCGATCACGCCGAGCAGGCCCCCGATGAAGATCTCGAGCGGGCGAAAGCCCAGGTGATCGAGCGTCAGGATCAGGTACGTCACCACGCCGGTGATGACGGCCGCCGTGAACAGCGGGATGTGGATCATCAGGTGCAGCGCCAGGCTGGCGCCGAGAAACTCGGCGACGTCCGTCGCCATCGCCGAGACCTCCGCAATCCCCCACAGGACCACGGACAACCAACCGGGCAGATGCGCCCTGCACAGCTCCGGGAGGTTTTTCCCCGTGGCCAATCCCAGTTTGGCGGACAGATTCTGAATCACCATCGCCATCAGGTTGGCCGCGAGCACCACCCACAGCAGATTGTATCCGAACTCCGATCCGCTCTGGATGTTGGTGGCAAAATTGCCCGGGTCGACGTAGGCGATCGCGGCGATCATCGACGGCCCCAAAAACGGCAGCACGGCCCGCAGGCCGCGGCGCTGTCCGGCCAGCGCCTGGCGGCCGGCCCGGATGGCGCGGCTGTCGCCGCGAGCCCGCTGTCGTTGCGAGACCACCAGTCCTCCCATCGCCTTCACGTCCTCTCTGAAAGTCAACCGCCGGCGCATGTCAACGTCGCGCACACGCGGTCCGAAAAAGTTTCGTCCGCGACAAGATGTTTCCCGAGGAAAACTTTCTGACTATGATTATATGCCGGTCGCGCCGAAATGTGAAGGGCCGGATTTTGGACAATGGGCGGCGGGTGGACCGCGCCGTGTCGACATGCGCGAAACGCGGCCTTCCGGTGAACGCGCGGGGGGTGCCGCGCGTCTTTCCTCTTGTGGGGGTGTTCAGGCTGCCGTATGATTACGAGGAGTTGGAGGTGGACCATGAACGCTTTTGACAAGACGCTGTTTCACGCCCTGAACCAGTTCGCGGGGCACTCGGCGCTCGACCCGGTGATGAAGTTTTTCGCGCAGTACGCCCTGGAGCTGTACGCCCTCCTCTTCATCGTCGCTTGGTTTACCCTGCCGCGGAACGACGAGGACCGGCGGCACGGCCTCATCCTCGGAGTGGCGGGCGGCGTCATCGCGCTGGGGATCAACCTCGTCATCGGCTCCATCTGGTACCGGCCGCGCCCGTTCGTCGCCATGCCGGACCAGGTGCACCGCATCATCCCTCACAGCGTCGACGCGTCGTTCCCGAGCGACCACGTGTCGGGCGGCTTCGGTTTCACCAGCGGCACCTGGGGCGAGGCCCCGAATTGGGTGAGCCGGTCGTTTTTGGTGATCTCGCTCATCACCATGGTCGCGCGCGTGTACGTCGGCGTGCACTGGCCGACCGATGTGCTCGGCGGTGTGGTCGTCGGCCTCTTCTCCGGGTGGATCGCCCGCCGGCTCTCGCGGCCCCTCCGGGTGATCACCAACATCGGGCTGCGCATCTTCCGCATGGGCCGCTTCGCACGCCGGCGCCGCTACGCCCGCGGCCGCTGAGCGACCGGTGGCCGGATGCCGCGCGTGACAGAGGGCGCGCGCGAGGCCGCGCTGGGCAACCCACGAACCCCCTTTCGTCGCGCCGGGCCTCGGAGGCATGCCCTCCGGGGCCCGGGTGGTATAATGTCCCTGGTGTGTCGCCCGCGTGCGATCCCCATTCGATTCGGCGCAACCGGAAAGGAGCGACGCCATTGGCCACCTTCGACACCTATCTGTCCGAACACCGCGACGAACACCTCGAACAATTGAAGGCGCTGCTTCGCATCCCGAGCATCAGCACCCTCTCCGAACACCGGGCGGACGTCCGGCGAGCGGCGGAGTTCCTCGCCGAACAGGCGCGGGCCATCGGATTTGACCACGTGGAATTGCTGGAGACCCCGCGGCATCCCGTTCTGTACGCCGACTGGATGCATGCGCCCGGCCAACCGACCGTCCTCGTGTACGGGCACTACGACGTTCAGCCGGTCGATCCGCTGCATCTGTGGACCTCCCCGCCGTTCGAGCCACAGATCCGCGACGGAAAGCTGTACGCCCGCGGCGCCAGCGACGACAAGGGCCAAGTGTTCATGCACCTCAAGTCGTTCGAGGCGCTGCTGCGGACGACCGGCCAACTGCCGATCAACGTGAAACTGTGCATCGAGGGGGAGGAGGAGATCGGCAGCCCCCATCTGCCGCAGGTGTTGGCCGAACATCGGGATCGATTCCAGGCCGACGTCATCGTCATCTCCGACACCCCCATCCTCGGCCCCGGCCGCCCGGCGGTCTGCTATGGCCTGCGCGGATTGGCCGCACTCGAGGTGCACGTGCAGGGCGCCAACAGCGACCTGCACTCGGGCCTGTACGGCGGCATGGTGCAGAACGCGGTCCACGCGCTCGTCGAGGTGCTCTCGTCGATGCGCGGCCCGGACGGGCGCATCCGCGTCGCCGGGTTTTACGACGAAGTGCAGCCGCTGTCCGCCGAAGAACGCCGGGCCTTCCTCAATCTCGGCGACGACGAGGCGGCCACGGCGCAAAGACTCGGCGTGGACACGCTGTTCGGCGAGGCGGGTTACACCGCGCTCGAGCGCGTGTGGGCGCGCCCCACGCTGGAGATCAACGGCATCTGGGGCGGATTCCAGGGGGAGGGCACGAAGACCGTCATTCCGAACGAGGCGCACGCCAAGATCACCTGCCGCCTGGTGCCCGATCAGGACCCGGAGCGCATCCAACTGCTGATCCGCCAGCACGTCCAAACCCATCTGCCGCCCGGCGTCCGGGCGACGGTCGTCTTCCAGGACACGGGCCGGCCGTACGTGACGCCGTTTCATCACCCGGCCATCCAGTTGGCCGCCCGCGCCTACGAGGAGGCGTACGGCACTCCGGCGAGCTTCATCCGCATGGGCGGTTCCATCCCGGTGGTGGAGGTGTTCGATCGGCTCATCGGGGCCCCGGTGGTATTGATGGGCTTCGGCCTGCCGGACGAGAATTTCCACGCGCCGAACGAACACTTCTCTCTGGAGAACTTCGACAAGGGCCTGCGGACGCTGTGCGGGTATTGGACAGGGCTGCCCGGCGCCCTGGGCGGTTGACCCCGTCGCGGCCGCCCCACGCCCCGCCGGCATGCGAGCATCGCGCAAACGCCCGCCCGGGTTGTCCCGGGCGGGCGTTTCTCATCCTTTCGTCCCCCGGCAGAGGGCCGAGGGGCACCCCGCGGCGCGCGGGGAGACGGGCAGCAGGTCCCGCACCCGCCGACGCGTCAACGATCGAACTGGCGGTTGATCTCCTCTTCCACGTACGGGTTGAGGATGCGCACGTGGGTTCCCTTCATGCCGAGCGAGCGGCTCTCGATGGTGCCGGCGCTCTCCAGCTTGCGGATGCTGTTGACGATGACGGAGCGCGTCACCCCGTGCTCGTCGGCGATCTGCGAGCTGACGACGATGCCGTCCGGCGACTCGTGAATGGCGTCCATCAGGTATTTGGCCGCCTGCAGCTCGGAGTAACTGAGCGACTCCACCGCCAGGTGCGCCAGCGCGCGCTGGCGTCCCTCCTCCTCCTTGTGCTGCTGGCGCGCATGGACAATCTCCAGAGCGACGATGGTCGCGCTGTACTCGGCCAGCACCATGTCCTCGTCGTCAAACGGGCTCGACGAACGGGCGAACACCAACGTGCCCTGCCGTTCCCGCGCCGCGATGACCGGCGCGATGCTGATGTACTTGGAACGGAACGATTCGTTCTCCTCCTCGGAGAACACGTAAAACGGCTCCTTGTCCTCGAGATTTTTGACCGTCTGCTCGATGCGCAACAGGTGCTTGTTGAAGTCGCCGGGGAACCGCTTCTCCTCCGTCATGATGTGCACCCACTCGTCCGTCAGGGCGTGCTCGTACACCCCGTAGCCGAGGATCTTGCCCTTGCGGCCGACGATGTACACATTGCACGACATCACGCGGCTGAGGAACTCCGCGACCTCTTGAAAATCCACCTGAACGCTTGAAGTACGCAACAGTTGACCCAGTTCCTGAACCTTCTCCAGCAGTTTCACGCGCCATTCTCCTAACCTTGCGATTTGATGACGACACGCGGCCGCCAGGGCCCCCCGCGGGCACCAGGAAATACTTTACCACATAACATTCTGATTACTGGACAGCCGCTTTAAACATTTTTTCCACAGAAATGCGAACAACTTGTGTCATTCACCAGGTTCCAGACTCGCCGCCGCATCGGAAACCGCCACCTCCATCGTTGAGTGGATCACGCGTGACACCACGGCCAGACCGTCCGTCAACAGCATCGAGGACTCCACCACACCCCCGCACGCCGCGGCGATCCGGCGCAGGGTGTCCAGGTCCATGACCGGCCGGCGCGCGCACGCCGTCGCCCAGGAGAGGAAACTGTCGCGATCGAAATCCACCAAATTGTGGCGGTCGCAGTACGCCTGGGCGGTCCACGGATTCAGCTGCCGCGTCGGATTGACGAGGATCACCTGTCCGCCGGGCCGGCACACCCGCAGCATCTCCCGCAGCGCCCGTTCGGGTTCCTCGATGAGGTGGAGCAGGTCGATGCAGGTCACCCAATCGAATCCCGCGTCCGGCAGGGGCATGTCCCGCGCGTCGCCGACGACGAACGACACATTGTCGAGCCGGTAATCCTCCGCGTTCAATTCGGCGCGCCGGACCATCTCCGGCGAGATGTCGATCCCGGTGACCCACCCGCACCGCGGCGACACCTGCATCGCGAACCAGCCCGCCGCGCATCCCACGTCCAACAGGTGTTGGGTGTCCCGCACGCCCATCCAGTGGATCAGCGTGCGCTGAATGGCCCGATGCCACTGCGTCTGGCCCACCATGTCGAAAAAGTCGACCGGGTCTTGGATCCTTCTCACAGGTTCCCCGTCCCCTTTCGCGGGCATACTGCGCCCCCGCGGCGCGTAGACATGGATTCAGGCGGGTCGGACAACCCGCCCGCCCCGTTTCCGGACCCGAGCGGTCCATCATCCGTACACCGGCCGGAACCGCTTTGAGCCGTCGCCCCGCCGATCCGGGCGAAGCCATCACGGCCGGCTGCGTGGAATCGGACACCCCATCGACGCGACCGGGAGGCCGGACATGAACGGTACTGTCACCCTATTTCTGCTGGTTCTCGTCGGATCCTTCATTTTCTCCACGCTGCTGGCGCAGATTCCGCGCCTGCGCGTGCCGATGGCCGTCAGCTACACGCTCTTCGGCATCCTCATCCAGCTCCATGGAGGCCTCAACCCGGCCGCCAGCGGGTGGATCAACCACCTCGGCGACGTCGGTCTCCTGTTCCTGATGTTCCTCTCCGGGTTGGAGGTGGACCCGAGCCTGCTGCAGCCGAGGGCATGGCAAGGCGGCCGCGCGCATCCTCTCGGCATCGCGGCATTCATCTTCTGCACCACGCTGTTGACCAGCTTCGCCCTCTCCTGGGGGGTCAGCCGCTGGGCCGATGCGCCCGTGCATCCCTGGCTGTTGACGTTGTTGTTCGCAACCACCTCGCTGGGTGTCATCCTCCCCGTGTTGGACGAGGCGGATCTCCTCGGAAGCGAATACGGTCAGGTGTTGTTGCTGTGCGCGTTGCTCGCCGACCTGTGCACGATGCTTTTGGTGTCTCTGTTCGTCAGCGCCCGGACGACCGGAAGTCTGCGCGGCGTGCTCATCGCCCTGGTGGTGATCCCGGCGGCGTGGGCCTGCTTCCAGCTTGCGCGATGGGCGCAGCGGGTGCGCCGGCTGCGTGCCCTGGCCGGCGATCTCCAGCAGCGGGTCCGCGCGGCCCTGGCTCTGGTGGCCCTGTTCTGCGCCATCGCCGATTTCACCGGCGCCGAGCCCATCATCGGCAGTTTCGTCGCCGGCATCCTGGTCTCCGCCCTGCCGTTCGCCTTCAAGCGGGAGCTTGCGGACGCCTGCCACACCCTCGGCTACGGCTTTCTCATCCCGGTGTTCTTCATCTCCGTGGGCCTTCGGTTCGACCCGGGCATCCTCGAGAGCGACGCGCTCTGGACCTGGTTGCCGGTGCTGTTGACGATGGCCTTTGTGGTGAAACTCGTCCCCGCCTGGCACCTGCGCCGCTGGTTCGGGCGCCGCCGGGCCATCGCCGCCGGCTTGCTTCTGTCTTCTCGACTCAGCCTGGTGATTGCGGTCGCCGAGATCGGCGTGCGAATCGGGGCGCTGCCCGCCGCCGTGTCACAGGCCATCGTGCTGGTCGCTGTCGTCACCTGTCTGGTGTCGCCGGTCCTGTTCCTGTCGATGCTGTAGGCGCTCCAGCACCACCCGATACCCGTCGGCGCCATACTGCAGGCAGCGCTTGACCCGGCTGATGGTCGCCGTGCTCGCCCCGGTCTCCTCCTCAATCTGGTGGTAGGTGCATCCTTCGCGCAGCATCCTCGCGACCTCGAGGCGCTGCGCGAGTGACCTGACCTCCCCCACCGTGCACAGGTCGTCGAAGAACCGGTAGCACTCCTCCACCGTCTTCAGGCACAAAACGGCCTCAAACAGTTGGTCGAGCACGCGGTCGCGCAATTTGTCCAACTGCAACACCGTCACCCTTTTCGAGGTGGTCCATAGGGACATGCTACCACAAGCCAAACGCCGCTACCACTGCGGGAAGGGGGGATCATCCGGATTGGTAGAAAGAGAACGCTTACAATTTCGATTTGTGCCCGGCGGTTGTGCCCGGCGGTTGTGCCCGGCGGTTGTGCCCGGCGGTTGTGCCCGGCGGTTGTGCCCGGCGGCGGCACGGCGGCTTTCACGGACGGGCCGCGGACACGGCGAACGCGGGGTCGACGGTGCGAGGCCGCCGGTTCAACGAATCGCCCGGATGCGAAGGGGTTCGCATCCGGGCGGTGGTCACTTCATCTCCAGCATGAGCAGTTCCGGGTGTTCCACCAGATTCTTGAGGTGATTGAGGAAGCGCACCGCCGTCACGCCGTCGATGACGCGGTGATCGAACGAGAGCGAGAAGGCAATCATGTCCCGGATCACCACCTCATCCCCGCGCACCACCGGTTTGCGCTGGATCTGGTGCACGCCGAGGATGCCCACCTCCGGGTAGTTGATGATGGGGGTCGCGAACAGCCCGCCTCCGATGGGCCCCATGTTGGTGATGGTGAAGGTGCTGCCGTGCAGGTCCTGCTGGCCGAGGGTCCGCTCGCGCGCCGCCTGGCGCAGGCGGAAGATCTCCTCGCCGATCTCGCGCACCGTCAACCGGTCGGCGTGGCGGATCACCGGGACGTACAGCCCCTCCGGCGTCTCCACGGCAATCCCGATGTGGTAGTTGGCAATCAGTTCAATCTCATGCGCCGCCTCGTCCAGCCGCGCGTTCATGTAGGGGACCGCTTTGAGCGCCGAGACCGTCGCCTTTACCAGGAACGGGAGGTAACTGACCCGCTGGCCCTCCGGCTCCAGCACGCGGTTCCACCGCTGCCGCAGGGCAATCAGTTCGGTCGCCTCGCACTCGTCGAAGACCGTCACATGCGGCGCGGTGAACGCCGAGCGGGTGACGTGTTCCGCCGTCGCCCGCCGAACCCCCCGAAAGGGGACCCGAGTGGACCGCCGCTCCGGCTGCTCCTCGGCCGCCGGCTTGGCGCCCGGGTAAAAAGGACGCAGCACCGCGTCGTCCTCCGGATCGTTCTGCCAGCGCTTCCGCTGGGTGCGCTGGGCCGACCGCTCCGCGTTGCGCACCATCCGCCACAGGAGCGAATCGGAGGGGGGTTCGACCCAAGGTGCGATGGGCGAGGGCTCCGGCCCCCGCGCCTCCTGCACACTGACCGCGGCGTCGGCGCCTCGCTCCGCCCGCGCAGGTTCGGGGCCCGTTTCCCGAGCGGCGATCCCGGGCGCCTCCGGCCCCCCGGACGAAGCGTCGTTGGCCGCCGCTCCCGCGGTCGTCCCCCGCTGCGCCGCGGCCTCCGCCCGCGAGGCCCCGCCCTCCTTGGCGCCCGCGGCACCCTGGGCGTCCCCGGCTGGCTCGGCCCGCAATCCGGCATCACCGGCCCCCGCCTCCTCGGTTGGCCCCGGCGGCGCGTCGCCCCGCGCCGTCTCTTGCACCGCGCGCTCCATCGGATCCGAGGCCGGTTCCTCGTCCGCCTCCGGTTCCGGTTCCGCCCGGTTCGCCGGCGACGCGTACACCGGCCGGCCGTCCAACCACAAAACGGGCGTCGCCGGTTCCAACACCGCCAGGACGTCCCCCGTCCGCGCGACCGAACCCGCCGCGGCGAGGATGTCCCGCACACGGCCGGTGATGGGCGACGGCAGCTCAATCACCGCTTTGTCGGTCTGCACCTCGACAATCGGCTCCATCTCACGGACATACTCGCCTTCCTCCACCAACCACTTGACCACTTCCGCCTCGTGCTCGTCATCTCCGTGGCTCGGGAGCCGAAACTCGACGGTCTGCACCCGTGTCCCTCCTTCAGGCCACCCTGACGGCGGCGCCGCACATCCTCTGTATGCGCTTACATGCCACCGCCCGGCGATCTCACCGGTGCAGCGATTCCACCACCCGGATGATGTGCTCGACCTCATCGATGCGCACCCGGATCTCCGCCTTGCGCGCCTCCTCGGCGCCGTCCAACGCGTCGCGCAGGGCCTTGAGGCGCCGCTCGAGGCTGCGGTGGACCTGCCGGATGGCATCGCGGTAGCCGATCTCCTCGCCGGTGGCCGCCATACATTCACCTCTCGTCCAAACGCGTCCAGGATACCCTGATTATACGGGATTGTCGTCCGCGCCGCCAGATTGGATCCGGCGTCCGTCCCCACGATGTCGCGCGCCGAACCGGCCGGCTAGCGGAGGCCGGCAGGTTTCTCGGGTTTGGTCCCAAGCCAGGCCTGTCCGCGGGATCGCCACCAATCCACGGCGTCGCGCCGTCCGATGTGCTCGCAGATGGCCGCCTGCGCCAGCGCGGACGCGGCCATCGCGCGCACCCGGTCCCTGTGGCGCCACGCCGCCTCGTGGCCGTGTTCCGGGCGTTTGGCCGCTTCGTACAGCGGTTGATGCGAGGCGCGCGCGTACGCCGTGCGGGCCTGTCCGACATCCGGCCGCAGGCTCCAGGCCTCCCAGAGCAACTGTTCCGCCCGGTCAATCTCCCCCAATCTTGCACACACCCACGCCTGGTACACCCGGAGCTCAAACGGGTGCAACACGGTGCCGGCCTCTCGAAGCACCGCCTCCGCCTGTCCACCGTCATCCGCGGATACCGCCCGCCACAGCCGTTCCCGAACGCTGTCCCGGCGCCGCCACGCCTCCCACTCGTCCAACCAGCGATCATCGTCCTCGACCCCGAGTCGTTGCAGCAGGGCCGCCAGCGTCCATCTCGATGGCACCACGCGCCCGCGTTCCAATTGGCTCACGAGGCTCTGCGTCACCAATCCCTTTGCCAGGGCGCGTTGAGAAATCCCGCGCGAGCGGCGCATCCGGGCAAAGCGCACCCACGGAGGCTCAGTTGGCGTCCGAGTCATGACCGCTCTCTCCCCACAGTTGACTCAGCGGCACGCCCAGGGCGTCGGCGATCCGCTGCAGTTTCACGAGATTGTGCCCGCGCGATCCCGCCTCGATGGCGTACACGTAACTGACCGACACCCCCGCGCGCTGCGCCAGCTCCCGCACCGTCAGGTTTCGCGCCAACCGCAGCTTTTTCAACCGCGTTCCGAGGCCCTCCATATCCTGCACCCCCGCGCACAAATTCCCCTATTGTGAAATTATAGCGCAAAGGGGGACGAGTTACCGCATTTCATTTTTCAATCGAAAAAGGAAGCCTTCAGGCGGTGCCGCCTGTCCGATTGGAGTATGCTGATGCCACGGGCGGTTTCCGCCGTACCGGGGGTGACCTCCCCCGCATCCGGAGGTGACGTCGTGCAGGACCTTGGCCGCAATCCTCTTTCTCAAGCGAGAACAACCGGGTCCCCCCGATCCGCATTCCCCGACGACGCACCCCGACGCGCCACCCACCGGCGTGCTGTGGGTCTCGTCCGGTTGGCGCAACCCTCCTCACACGTCGCCGATTCGGTCTGGCAATCCGGCCGGGACGATGCGGCCTGGCCATTGGCGGATCGCTCGAAACACACATGGGAGACCTTTGTGTCGGAGGGCCGGGCGATGGCGCTGTGGCGGTCGGGTCGTCTGTGGGTCGTGCGCGTTCAAACGTCTCACCCGGACCCGCGCCGCTGGGAGAGCGCCGGATTCGTCCTCGTTCACCGCATCCCGGAAGCCCTGTCGACCGGCGAGCCCGAGGCGTGGGAGATGGGCACCTATCTGCTGCCGGCCTGGCGCGGCACGGGTGTCAACGCGAGCGTCAAGTGGCTCGCCGCCCGGTGGGTCTTCGCCCGGACCGGCGCGCACGCGCTCCTGTTCACGGTCGCGGATCGCAATCTCCGCGCCAACCGGGCCCTCGCCGCGCTCGGCTGGCCGCTCAGGGAGCTGACCCCGGGTCCTTCCGAGCATCCTCGGGGCCGCATGCCCCGGCCACCGGCCGGCCCGTACGCCCGGTACCTGCGCTGGAGGGTCTGGTCGGAGGGCGAACCGATGCGAATGTACGCGCTGTGGCGCGCCGACGCAGGGCGATTGCCGAAACCGCGCCGGGAACCCAATGGGCCGTGAACCGAGCTCAGCGCGGCTGTCCTTCTTCCCCCTCGCCCAGCGAGGCGTGCGCCGACGACCCCAGGGGCCAAACCGAGTCCGGGCTTCAGAAGCCCGTGAAACAGATGGGAAAGCGCATATAAACGGACTCGAAAGGCGGCAAAACCGAGTCAGGGCTTCAGAAGCCCGTGAAGCCCGTCCACCGCTGGATCCACAGCGACAACACCGACAGCCTCCCGGTGACCACCAGCACCCCCATGATGGCGAGCAGCACACCGCCGATGCGCGAGATGGTCTCGGTGTATCGCATCAGCGGCCGAATGGACGCCAGGGTGACGGCGAACGCGAGAAACGGCGCCGAGAAACCGAGGGCGTAGGCGGCCATGTACCGGACGCCCTCTGCCGGATGGGCGACGATCATCGCCAACACCGCTCCGACGATGGGCCCGATGCAGGGGGTCCACCCGGCGGCGAACACCACGCCCACCAGCACGGAGCCCGCGTATCCGAACGGGCGCCGTGTCGGAAGGTGAAATCGCCATTCGCGCATCAATCGCTCGCTGCGAAGGACCCCCGCCATGAACAGCCCGAAGAGGATCACCAGCAGGCCGCCCGCCACCCGCAAGATCTCCCGATACTGGATGAAGAGGCGGCCCACGGCGCTGGCCCCCCAGCCCAGCGTGACAAACAGGGCCGACAGCCCGGCGCAGAAGCACAGGGCGTGCAAAAACGCCCTGCGCCGCGGCGGACCGGAAGCCCCCGCCGTCCCCGGGGCGCCGCTCCCGGCGAACGACACCCCCGTGATGTACCCCAGGTACGAGGGAAACAGCGGAAGCGTGCAGGGGGAGAGAAACGACAGCACCCCCGCCAAGAACGCCAAACCGAGCGAAAGGTTCATCGTCATGCCCCTCCCTCCCCGTGGGCGAGCCGGCCCTCCCGCCGGGCGATCCACCGGACGATGGGCGGCCCGCACAGGACGATGGTGAACATCCGCACCGTCTGCAGCGAGACCACCAGCGCGAGATTGGCGCCGCCGCCGATGGCCATGAGGCTGACCGAATCCAGCCCGCCCGGGCTGGTCGCGAGGATGCCGGTCAACAGCGTCTCCCCGGTCCAGCGGGCCATCCCCCACCCGATGCCCGCGCACAACAGGATCAGGGCCACGGTCGAGGCGAAGATGTACGGAAGCATGAGGCCGGCGTGTTTGAGGGAGGCGCGATCGAACATCAATCCGACGTACACCCCGAGGATGGCGTAGGCCAGCGCGGCGATCCAGCTCGGGATGGTCAGGGGCACCCATCCGGCGAGATTGACGAGGGTCCCCAGCACCATGCTGCCGAGCAGCTGGCCCGCCGGCAGGCGCGCCGTCAAGCCGAGCCACGCCCCGGCCAACCCCACCGCCAGGGTCAGCACGCTGTGCAACGCGTAGCCTCCGGGGACCTGCGGGGTGGGCATTTGCAGATGAGCCGCGCCCTGACCCGCCAGCCACCGGGTCATGGCGGAGGCGGTGAGGACGACCAGGATCACGCGCACGTACTGCATCACCGCGACCAGTTTCGGGTCCGCCTGCATGGACACGCTCATCGCGACCATGCCCGACGCGCCGCCCGGCATCGCGCCGAGCACCGCGGTCATCCGCTCCACGTGCGCGAAGCGGCCGATGGCCCAACCGATGACGAGGCTGACCACAAGAGATCCCGCCGCAATGAGGATCACGGCCGGCAGGTGCTGGAGGATCACCGGGAGGTCCGACGCGCGGAACATGCTCGCGACGATGACGCCGATGACCGCCTGCGCGCACGCGAATACGGGACGCCGCACGCGCGGCCGGCGCCCCGTGACAAGGCCGAAGGCGATGGCGCCGACCATCGGCCCGACCATCCACGCCGCCGGAACCCCCAGGCGGTTGAATCCCCAGCCGATGACCAGGCTCAATCCCGCCAGCACCGCCCAGTCCCGCCACACCCGCCTACGCAGGGCAATGGTCGTCTCGCTCATCGCGGTCCCTCCTCTTCCACCCTCCCGCCGGCGATGGGCCTGCGGCGGGTCAGTCGCACGCGTGCGGCACCCGCCGCGAGCGGAAAGACCTCCATCCGCACGTCCACCGGTTGCGCCGTCAACCACGCCAGGATGGCGCGATGCACGACGTGATGCGCGTGCTGGCGCGCCGCGAGCGCCTCGCTGTCCACCGTCTCGTCATCCACCTCCGTGATGATCTCGGCGGTGACCGCCTCGCCGAACCGCTCCACCGCCAGATGGCTGTCCGGGCGCCCGCGCGCACGGCGGACATAGGTCAGGGCGCCGTTGGAGGTCTCCAACGGGAAGCGTTCGGGCGCAAAGGCGTGCCCCCAGCGCCGAAACGCCTCCAGATGTTCCTGGTTGCCGGACGCCACCGACGCGTCCCGGGCCATCGCCTCGGTCACCGCCGCCCGCAACCGGGCGTACGCGTCTGTCCACGCCGTGCCCGCGTCCTCGATCTCGTACCAGATGGTGTACATCCGCGCGATGGGCAGCCAGTACGACACCGGGAACCGCGGCGGCGAGTTGTATCCGGAGAACGGTTGAATCCACTCGTGCGATGGGACGCCGTGATCGTCCACCAGCACGTCCGGGCACCAGGTCGTCCAGATGCGCCGGTACAACCGGCTCTCGCCGAAGGGGGTGCCGGGGCGGAAGTGGTCGTACGCAAACTCCACCCCGCAGGCGTTGTACCGGGCGGCGTGGTGTTTCCAACGCGGATGCTCCCGCGCCATCCGGCGGTGCAGCGCCGCGCCGTCGGCATTCTCGAGCGGCACCAGCACCACGTTGATTCGACCCAGGACGGCCGGGTCGGCGGCCAGCGATTCCGCGAGCTGCAGCGCCGCGTGCGTGCTCGACACCTCGTTGGCGTGGTGCCTCGCGTTGATGTACAGCGTCGGCTTGTACAACCGGTGCTTGACCGGCGAGGTCAGCGCGCCGGCGGGGGCAAAGGCCTCCAGGATCCACAGGGGCCGGCCTTCAAACGAGTGATCGCCCACCCGCACGCGGCCCGGAAACCCCGCCCGATGGGCCGCAACCCAACCGGCGACCTCCACCGGCCCGAACGCGTGCGGCACCTGTCGCGAGGAGGCGATGCGCGGGATCTGCGGCGGCTCGGCGGAGGGCGCAGTCGTCGCCGTCTCGACGTCGATGGCCTCAGCCGCCCGCCCGTCTGTCCGGATCTCGTTGGGGATGCCACCGACACCTCCGCCCGCCGAGCCGATCCAATCCGCAAGGGCGGCCCTGGCGTCGGGATCGGCCACCCCCGCCAGCGTCACCCGCACAGGATTCGAGCCACCCCCCGCGCCCTCGATGCGGATGGCGCGCGGGGCGTCACCAGAAGCGATCTCAATCGCGCGCACCCGCTCCCGCCCGCCATCCGTCCGCGTCACCCAGGCGCAATCCGCCGCTGGGTACGGGTACAACCGGATCGTCGCGGATGGCGGCGCCCCGCCCGGAGCGCGGTGGATGAAGGGCAGAATGGCCCCCGGCGCATCCCATGTGGAATCGCCCGACCGCTTTCCATACTCGTGAAACCAGTGCAGCGCGTGAAAATAGACATCCTCGTGCAGCGCCTCCAACACCGAGCTGGTCTCCTCGCCGACGGAGAGCCATTCGTCCTCGGCGTCGAGCCACACATCGCACGTCAGGCGCAGAAACCTGGGTTCCGTGTTGCGGCCGGGGAGCGCCCGGGGGACGGCGGGCAGGACGTCGCGCTGAAACCAGCGCCAGAACCGAAGCGCATCCGGCGCAACCGCCCGCTCCTGCAGGATCTCATCTCCCCGCACGGCTCTCACGCCGCTCTTCGGCACCAGGACGTGGCCGAGCGCGGGCCGATCCGGCATGTACACCAAGCTCTCACACAACCCGCGCCACCGCCACTCCCCGAGCACCCGCCCGGACGCGTCCTCCGCCGCCACGCGCCAGATCGGCCCCTCCCCGTCCAGATACTCGATGAGAATGTCCTCCACGGGAAGGCCGAGCGCCGCGGCGGCGATGCGGTCAAACGGGTACAGCTCCTGCAGAAAGCGCTGCGGCATGTCCAGGTGCGGGACATCCGGCGCAAAGCGGGGTGCGGACAGGCGCAGGCGCCGCACTCCCCGCAGGGCCGCCAGGGCGGGCAACACGTCCGTGCGCGCCCAGTGCAGCGCCGACTTGTGGCTGTTGCGGCGGACCGCCCGGATGGGCAGGCGCCCCAGACCGCGCTGGTCGAGCGCCGCCCGGACCTCTCGCCACCACGCCGTGAACGACGTCTCGGGGACGGAGGTGAGAACCTCGAGAACCAGGGGTTCCTCCCCGGCCATCGCGCGGGAGGCCGGCGCGGCCAGGTCCGCCAGCATGTCGAACACCACCTGGCGCAACTCGGCGAGCTCCCCGGGGTCCGACCACTCGAACGTGCGCACCGGTTCGACGGGCTGGACCCGCCACGCCACGCCCGGCGGATCCCCGGCCTGACGCCGCCACAGCGCCAGCGGTTGTCCGAGCGGTTCCGGAAGCTCGACGGTGCCAACATCCCCGCGCAAAAGCCGCCGATGCAGGGCGCATGCCAACCGGGCCCGGCGCGAGATGTCCGGGTGCGGCGAGGTGAGCGCCGCAAGGCGGGTGCGCCAATCGTCCACCCCCGGCCGATGCGCCTCCTCGGTCCACCCGCTCCCGATGGCACGGGCGAGATCCGGGAGGACGTCCTCCCGCCCCCGGAGGACGAGCACGCGCCCGTCCAAATGCACGGTCCAACGCCCGGTTGCCCTCGACGCATCGGGCGAGGTGGTGCAGGTCCGCGGCGGTCGGTTCGCGTCCTCCGGGAGATTTTGCGTTGGTTCGTCCCATTCGGACTCCATGCGCACCACCAGCGCGCTCGGGCGCAGCGGTTCTCCCTCCATCCGCGTCACGGGAAAGACCACCTCCGCTGCGGCGAGCGCCAACCGGGCGACGAGATCCACGCCGGCCCGGACGACGGCCGGCCGGTCGGATGGCGGGAAGGACACGTCGAGCACCGGGTGCAGCCCGTCTGTCGCGGAAAACGCCCCCTCGGTGGTGAGAACGGTGTGAAGCGATCCCTCCGGTTGAACGGTCGGACCCTGGACGGCCATGCGCGCCGGGGGAAGGTACGGGACCATCACGACATCGTCGTCCGCCACCCCCAGTCCGAACCCTTCGGTGGCCAGATGGCGTGCGGCGGCGAGAACCCCCAGCGGGGTCGATCCGGTGATCACCCAGCGCCCCCCGGGCAGCCGATGGAGCAACCCGGTGTCGGGAGGCAGGGACGACAGCGTGGCAAACAGCGGTGCCCCCGCTTCCCCGAGCTGCGCGGCGAGCCAATGGCGATCCGCGCCGAGCAGGACATCCGCGGCCCCACCCGGCTCATCCCGGCGCGGATCGGATGAGGCATCCCCAGCCTCCTGCCCGTGCGGGCGCGCTCTTTCAGGCGTTGCCCGAAACAGTGCGTCAAACGGCGGATCGGCCAGGGCCAACGCCTCCAGCCCGATGCGCGCCGCCAACTCCATCATGGCGGCCGCCTCGGCCAAAGCGGGGCGTTCCGGCACCAGGATGGGCCGAGCGAGGCCGGTCGGTGCGAAGGTCTCGGATGAGAGACGTTGGCCGGCAAAGACACCCGGTGATGTCCAGAACCTCGACCAGGACAAGGCGATCCCTCCCCGTTCGGGCGCAAAAGCGAATCCGCCTCCTATGATACGGCTTTCGGCGGCGGATTGCAGGATTACACATTTGTAGACAGTTCGATATAATGAGGGTGGAGGTGCGGGCCGTGGCGTCAATCGGGGAGAAGGTCGCATACCTGCGCGAACAGCGGGGCTGGACGCTGAAGCAGCTGCACGAGCGCTCCGGTGTGTCGGTCAGCCACATCAGCGCCATCGAGAACGGCACTCGGCCGAATCCGTCCATCGATTGCGTCAAGCGGCTGGCGCGAGCCTTCGGGGTCTCCCTCGCCTACTTTGACGACGACCACCCCCTCGAGCACGGCCTGCCCGAGACGCTCGCCGGCCATCCCACCCCCTCAGCGGTCGATGCACCGGGAGCACCGGCGATCCCCGGACCAATGCCGTCGCCCGATTCCACGGAGAACACGGATTGGCTGGAGTTGGCCAAACGCATCCACACCCTGTACGACCGCGACACCACCCGGTTCATCGCGTCCGAATCCTCCCGGCCGTATCTGGTGCTGGCCAGGCAGTTGGCGGAGCAGGATCTGCTTCACGACGCGCCGCACCTGTTGCAGGTGATTGCCCAATTCATTCGGGAGCGCGGGTCGCCATACGGGACTCGAGCGGAGTGACGGCCACCCGAGCGGCACCGACACACCGGCGCCGCACGGGTGGCCGTGCCTGTTGGGCGCTCACCCACCCACCGCCGCATCAACCGAGGGGGACCTCCGGATTGACGTCGGCGTCGTAATCCACGCCATCCATCTCAAATCCGAACAGGCGCAGGAAATCCCGGCGATACCCCTCGATGTCGGTCAGCTGCGCCAGGTTGTCCGTGTCCACCCGCTCCCAGCCGCTCATCACCGCGGCCTGGACGTCATCGCGCAGCTCCAGCTCGTCCAGCCGAATGCGGCCCTGCTCGTCCACGGGCACCTCGCCCCCGCGGTAGAGCCGATCCGCCAGCAGCCGGTACATCTGCTGGATGCAGTCCTCGTGCAGTCCCTTCTCCTTCATGACTTTGAACAACAGCGAGATGTACAGCGGCACGACCGGGATCGCCGAGCTGGACTGGGTGACCACCGCCTTGTTGACGGACACGAACGCGCGGCCCCCGCGCCGCTGAAGCCGCTCGTTCAACCGCAGCGCGGTCGCCTCCAAATCGTCCTTCGCCTTGCCGATGGTCCCATCCCGGTAGATGGCGCGGGTCAAATCCGGGCCGATGTAGGAATAGGCCACGGTGGTCGCCCCGTCCGCGAGCACGCCCGCCTCCTCGAGGGCGTCCATCCACATCTGCCAGTCCTCACCGCCCATCACCATGATGGTGTCCCGGATCTCCTCGTCGGTGGCCGGCTGGACGGTGACCTCGGTGACCTTGCCGGTGTGCACGTCGACCGTCTTGCTCGTGAACGGGCGGCCGATGGTCTTGAGCACCGACGAGTAGGTCTCCCCGGTCCGCGGGTGCTTGCGGCGTGGAGAGGCCAGGCTGTAGACGACGAGATCGACCTGGCCCATGTGGGTGCGAATCAGGTCGATGACCTCGCGCTTGACCTCGTCGGAGAACGCGTCCCCGTTGACCGTCTTCGCAAACCGCCCGGCTTTTCGCGCGGCCTGCTCAAAGGCGGCCGTGTTGTACCAACCCGCCGTCGCGGTCCGGTTGTCGCTCGCCGGCTTCTCGAAGCACACGCCGAGGGTGTCGGCTCCGCACGCGAAGGCGGCGGCGATGCGCGTCGCCAGGCCGTACCCGGTGGAACAGCCGATGATCAGCGCCCGCTTGGTTCCCTCGACGCGCGGCTGCGACTGTATGTATGCAATCTGTTCCTCCACGTGCGCGGCGCAGCCCACCGGATGGGCGGTGGTGCAGATGAAACCGCGCACCTTCGGTTTGATGACCATGAACATCCGTCCTTTCGTTGCGATTGTCATTCCACGGTTTTGCCACAAAGTCAAACGGCCCACTGACGCCTGAAGCGCATCATCCGGCCGGCCGCGGTTTGGACCCGCGTCAATCCAGCACCTGGATGCCGGAGGCCCGCAGGGCGGCGACCGCGTCCTGCAGCTGGCGCTCGCTCCGGCACTCCACCGTGTGCAGGTGAAAGCCCTCGGTCAAGGACGACAACAACGACGCCTTCGTGTTTGCGACCCGCTGCAGAAACTGCGCCACATCCCGGCGCGAGGACAGGTGCAGCGCCCCGCGCAGCTCTCCGTAAACCGGGTGTTCCACCACCACGTCCACCACATGGACACCGTGATCGACCAGCGTGCACAGCTCCCGCTCGGTCAACTCCGGCGGATGGCAGACCGAGAGCACGAAGGACCGGCGCTCTGTTTCACCGGGGCGCAGCCAGTACCCGCGCGGCGTGGACAGGATGGGTTCCCCGGCGGCGCGCAACAGGGCGATGTCGTGCACCACCACCTGGCGCGTCACGCCGCACAGGGCGGCCAGCTGCGATCCCGGGATGGGCTCCCGGCTCGCCCGCAGCGCGTCGAGCAACACCTGTTGTCGTTCCCCCCGCTCCAGCGGCGGCACCGGCCGTCCCTCCCCGCGACGTGTCGATGCTCCCATTGTATTGAATCGGGCGGTGTTTTCCCAGTCACGACGACTTCGGGCCCGCGGAGGCCGCCTCGGCGCGCAATCGCCGATCCGACGGCAGCGTGGCGCACAGCGCCGCGGAGAGTATGGGCAGCACCGCGATGATGGTGAACACCACGCCGACGCCCCAGACGTCGGAGATGTGCCCGAACAGGGTCGCGCCGATGCCCCCCGCCCCCACGTTGAAGCCGATGTTGAGTCCGGACGCGAGCGCGATGTTGCGCGGCAGGAGCATCTGCGCGTACACCACCGAGACCGCGAACGAACCGAGGATGGTGAAGCCGAACAGGAACAGCACCACGGCCGCCCACACGCCGCTCGCGTGCGGAAGCAGCCAGGCGAAGGGGATGGCCAGGGCCAGCGACGCGACGAGGGTCCGCTTGCGCCCCACCCGATCCGACAACACCCCGCCGAAAAAGGTGCCGATGGCGCCGGCGGCCAGAAACAAAAAGGTCAACAGCTCCGCCTGACCGAGCGCCATGTGTTGATGCACATAGAAAAACGGAAGAAACCCGGCGACGCCGATCTGGCACCACGACCTCAGGATGATGGCGACGCAGAAGACCATCATCCAGCCGGCGCGGTTGCGCCCCTGCGCCGTCCGCTTGGCCAGACGCTCCTGCTCGACCCGCTCGCGGTACCACGGCAACAGCCGCCAGGTCAAAAGAAACGCCAACACACCCAGGAGGAAAAAGAGGGTCAGCCCCCGCACGCCCGTCGCGAGCAGAAACAGGGGGACCAAAAGCGGCCCGAACGCCTGTCCCGCGTTCCCACCCACCTGGAAGATGGCCTGGGCGAGCCCCTTCTGGCGCCCCGCCGCCAGATGCGTGCCGCGGGAGGCCTCTGGATGGAAGATCCCGGAACCGAGTCCGGAGAGGGCGATGAAGACCAGCACCCATCCGAAGGACGGGGCGATGCCGGTCAACGCCAACCCGAAACACGTCAGGGTGACCCCGACCGGCAGGAACCAGATCCGCGGTTTGCGGTCCGTGATCCATCCGAACAGCGGCTGCATCACCGACGACATGAGGTACGAGAACAGGACGATGAGGCCCGTCTGGGTGTACGTGAGGTGAAACGCCGACTTGTACAGGGGCAGCAGGGCCGGCACCAGGCCCACCGTCATCAGGTCGTTGATGAGATGCGCCCCCGAAAAGGTCCACACCGCCGCTTTCTTGAGCGGCTGCCCCGGCATCGAAGCCGGCGCCGCGACCGTCTGCGCCATCCGATTCGCTCCCTTCTCCCGCCGGATTGCCCTGCGCCCGGGCGATGGGCGTCAGCCGGTAAGGCCGCACGGGTTCAACGCGGACAGACCCCCAGCAGGCGGGCCATCGCCTCGTACATCCGGGCGATGGGCGCCTGAGCGTCCGCCAGGCCGGCTTCCGCCACCACCCGTGGCATCCCGTACAGAACCGCCGAGTCGGCCGCCTCCGCGAGCACCCGGCCCCCCGCCGCCTTCACGCGCCGGCATCCGTCCAATCCATCCTTCCCCATGCCGGTCAGGATCACCGCCATGACGTTCCATCCCGCCGCCACGGCGGAGGCCAACGTGATGTCGATGCACGGCCGGTACAACGGCGCCTCGTCCCGGACGTACGCGGAAGGGATCTCGGCATCCGGCCAAACCCGCATCACCGGCCCGCCCTCCGACCGCTCCAACAGGGTCTGCAGACCCGCCGGGGCGATGGACACGGTGCCCGGCCGGAGCACCTCCCCGTCCTCCCCTTCCTTCACGGCGATGGCCGACAGTCTGTCCAACCGCGCGGCCAATGGGCGCGTGAACCCGGGCGGCATGTGTTGCAACACCAGGACGGGCACCGGAAAGTCCGGTGGAAACTGGGGCACAAGGGCCGCCAACGCGGCGGGCCCGCCGGTGGAACACCCGATGATCACGACGTCGGGCGCCCGCGTGTCACCATCCAAATCCCTCAATTCGCTCACCGCCTCCGCCCAGGTTCCGCTGCGACGGGCCCACCGGCGCGAAAAGGGGGCTCCGATGCCATCGCGCTGTGATATCCTGTAGGTATCTTCTCGCCCCGTCGCCGGGGCGGCTAGGCAAGGAAGTGTGTGCATCGTGCCGCAAACCCTGTGGAAGCTGCGCGCGTTCTACTTCTTGACCGGCCTCTCCGGAGGGCTCTTCATCCCCTATCTGTCCATGCTGTTGGTCCAGAATGGGTTGAACAGCGGTGAGGTCGGCCAGGTGATGGCCATCGGGACGGTCGTCGCCATCCTGGCACAACCCGTGTGGGGGGTCGTGGTGGACCGCTTCCACGTCACCCGGCTCACCCTCGCGCTCAGCGCACTGATCCCCGGCGTCGTGGCGGTTCTGTACAACATCCCGTGGCTGTGGCTGGTCGCCCTCGCCAACGCCATCAGCAACCTGTTCTCGGCGCCCCAGGCGCCCATCGCCGACGCGTACGCCGTGGCCACCGCGAGGGCTTTGCGAACATCTTACGGCACCATCCGCTGTTTGGCCAGCCTCGGCTTCGCCGTCGGCGGGTACGCCAGCGGGCTGTTGCTCACGCAATTACCGCTGCAGCGATTGTGGATCCCGTACGCCGCCGCCGGCCTGTGCGGCGCGCTCATCACCCTCACCTTCCCCCGGGAGGCGCACGGCGTCGGACTCGGGGGTTCGTTTCAGGACGGGCTGCTGCAGTTGCTGCGGGATCGACGGTTCCTCATCTTTCTGGCGGGCGGATTCCTGGTCAGCCAGACGCTCACCGCGTTCAACACGTACTTCGCCCTGACCTTCCGCGACATGGGCGGATCCATCTCGCTCACCGGACTGGCGTTTCTGCTCGCCTCCGGCACCAATGTCCCGTCCATGCTGGTCGCGGCCCGCCTCAACCGACGGCTGGGACGCGAGCGGATGATGGCCATCGCCGCGTTCGCATACATCCTGCGCTGGAGCGTCCAGGCGCTGGTCCCCATCCCCTGGGTGGCCATCGCCATCCAGGTGCTGCACGGGATCTCGTTCGGTTTCTACTACGTGGCGGCGGTCGACTTCGTGTTCTCCTCGGCGCCACCGCAGCTCCAGGCGACCGCGCAGAGCATCTTCGGCATGATCTGCGGCGGACTCGCGGGCATCGTCGGAAACCTCCTCAACGGGATGCTGTTGCACAGCGGCGGCGCCGCCACCATGTACTGGTCCTGCACGCTCAGCTCGGCGCTCGGCGCGGTCTGCTTCTGGTACGTCGCGCGCGCGAGGCGTCCGGCGGGTCCCGGGCTCGGTGTGCGCCGCCCGGTGCTCCCCTGGGTGAGAGGGTAGTGGCGGCATCCCCACGCGCCGCCTCTCCGTATACCGTCCATCCTCTCTGGTCATCCTAACCCCTCAGGGGGAATGCCGGATGAACATGCAGCAGGCCAAAGAGATCGTCAACTCGCCGGAGAACGTGGTGGTGCTGTACGAGGGCAACCCGGTGTGGATCGACGAGCTGGACGACGACACCGAGACGGCGCTGGTCCACTCCGAGACGGACGGAAAGATGCTGCGCGTCCGCGTGGAACGGCTGCACGCGCAGTGACCGCCTGCCCGTGAACGCGCTGTTGTGGTTGTGCGCGCTGTACGCCGCGCACGCGCTGGTCCTGATGGTCATCGCGTGGCGGCACGCGAGGCGGCCCGCCGAAGCGCTGACGTGGTTGTGCCTCTCCATCCTCGTCCCGGTCATCGGGCCGCTGCTGTACACATGCATGGCGCGGCCCGCCCTGACGGCTCCACCGCAGGCGCAAACCGAAAACGATCAACCCCGGAAGGCCGCGCCCACAGGACAGGCGCCCGAACCTTCAGGGGTCCGTTCGAAACCGGCGTCGGATGCGGACGGCATGCACCCGTCCGGCCCCGCGGCGCGGGCCGTGGCCTCCGCCATGGAGCGGATCACGGGCGTCGCGCCGCAACCGGCCGAGGTCCGGGTTCTGCGCAACGGCACCGAGACCTTCGATCACCTCATCCGCGCCCTGCGCCTTGCCGAGCGGACCATTGACGTCGACTACTATATCTATCGGGACGATCACGTCGGACGACTCATCTCCGGCATCCTCGCCGCGCGGGCCCAGGACGGTGTTCGGGTGCGATTCGTGCGGGACGGCGTCGGCAGCCGCGCCTTTCCGCGCGCGGCGGTCCGCCGGTTGGCGGAAGCCGGCGTCCGCTGCCGAATCTTTTTCCCACTGCGCTTTCCGTGGATCACACCGCGGCTCAACCACCGGGACCACTGCAAGATCGTCGT
>NZ_JAIMAV010000025.1 GCF_023511815.1 Alicyclobacillus sp. | reverse complement strand
CGGGATCGCGACGTGCTGGAGGTCATCAAGCTGAAGGAAGTGTACGAGATCCTCGAGGGCATCACCGACCGCTGCCAGGACGTGGCCGACGTGTTGGACTCCGTGATCGTCAAGAACGCGTGACGCGTCGGTGGTCCAATCGCACACCCAATACCCGGCCCGGAGACGGTTTTCAACTGCCGTGGGAAAGGTGCCCCCGTGCATAGCCTGCGGAAATCCCGGGGAGGCTTCCCAATGAACACATGCGGAGGGAGGTCGATCCGGTTGCGCCACACACCACCGCACCGGGCCGGATGGCGCCAGGCGCCGGCCAAGCCGTTTCCGCTCATCTCGCGGGAGGAGCTGCGGCGCCTATCCTGGGAACAGGGGCTCAGCGACGCCGAGATCGCCCAGATATATGGCGTCACCGCCAACGAGGTCAACCGGAAGCGCCGCCAGATGAACCTGGTCGAGGGGGCTCTCACATCCGATCAATGGTCGGAGGTGGTCCGCACGGCCGAGATGGTTAAATCCCTGCCGTGGGAGGCGGTCCAGGAGGTCCGCCAGGTGATTGACCGCTATCGGAGCGCCGATACGGCGGGATTCGTCCCACCCGGACAGGGGTGAGCCCGGGCACATCCGGCGGAGTCACGGATGCACCCGACGGGCACCGAGGTAATGGGATGCCCAGTAACCGCTCGAGAGAGAATCGGTCCGCACCCCCGAGCTCGTCGCGTTGACAAACCGGCCCCCGCCGACATAGATGCCGACGTGGGACGCCCCGGGGCCATCCGTGTCGAAGAACACCAGATCTCCGGGTTCCAGGTTCGCCCGGCTGACCACACGCCCAGACTGGTACTGGTCATAGCTCGTGCGGCCCACATGAATGCCGACGCGCGCCAGCGTGTACTGGACAAGCCCGGAACAGTCGAACCCGCGCTCGGACGTCCCGCCCCACCGGTACGGCACGCCGAGATACGACTCCGCCGTGAGCGCGATGCGCGCGCCCAGCGTCGCGTCAGCCGCCGGATCGCCCGCGCGGCTCGACAATGACGCCGATCCCGCCGACGCCCCCGGCCGATTCCCCTGCCCGGCCGGCCTGCCGCCAGCCGACTGCCCGTGGGTCGCCTGCCCGCCGGCCGGCTTTCCGCCGGCCGCGGCATTCGCCGTCCCCGCGTTTCCACCCGATTTCGCACCCGAACGCGCACGCTGCACGGCCTCACCGGCCGCAGCCCCCGACTTCGTCGCGTCCACCGCCGCAGCGGATCCGCTCGCTCCATCCCCGGAACTTTTCCCCTGCCACGAACCGGAACGGCTCGCCGCACCGGTGGCGATGTACGCCGCCCGATCCCGCTGCACCTCCGCCGCCCACACCTGCTCCGGCCCAGCATCAACCCCGGCGAGGCCAAGGGGCACACTGGCCAACGTGTCCACGATGTCCGCCGTGGCCAGCACCCCTTCGCGAAAGGCCATCCCACGAACCGACTGAAACGGAGGCGCCACCGCCGCAACCGTGTTCGCCGCCGTCAAGCCGTCCGGCCATTCCAAGGCCGGGCGAATCCCACTCCCGATCCCGTTGCCTGTCAAAACCGCCGCCCCAAACCCAACTCCCGCCGACGCCGCGTTCCCCGACGCCGCCACCTTCGCTTCGCCCGTGCCCGCGAACACCGTGAGTCCCGCGGCACACACGGCCACCCCCACGGCCGCTCGCCAAGTGATGTGCATTCCGTAAGCCCCTTTGCATCCTGCGAGGTTAGTTGACGGGCTCGGGAGCGGCTTCTCCTCCCTACCTGCCGCCATCGCGGTTCGCATCGCCCACGGCGACGCTCACGTTCCCCCCGCGATGGCACCTTTCAACAGGATTCGCCCCAAAACAGCACAGTTCCCCCGCCCCCACACCGGGGTTCGGATGTTTTCGTCAATTGTCCGGCCTTGGACACCGGTTCGTACCGATTATAAAAGAATGCAAGCTTGTCTGACAAGCATAATCCTCACGAAAATGACATAGGCATAGAAGATGGACAACCGCTCACGGTGGGCAACAAGGTGAGGTTTTGTGGATCGAAGATGGCCGCCCGGGGGATGCGGGCGGATCTCCGACTCCGGATCTATCTCCACGGAACACTGACGGTCGCACATACGGTCCGTCACCACGAAAGAGCAACCCATGCAAAGAACCATCTGAACCCTTCACAGGTGAACGACATGATTCACGACGACCTCCGCGCTGCGCCGCCATACGTCACTCGGATCCACCGTTCCCGCCACCGGATGCTCGGCATTGCTCGCACCCGCCGCGGTCGCCACGCGAAGCGCCCCGAGCCAGTCACCAAACCGGTGCCAACCTGCAAGCAGACCCGCGAAAAAGGCGTCCCCGCTGCCGACCGGATTGATTCCGTCCTCGTGCTTCGGCACCAGCACCAGCGGCCGGGCGTACCAAACGTCCGTCCGCGTGGACAAAAAACTTCCCTGGTCTCCACAGGTGACCACAGCCACCTCTGCTCCCGCCTCCACCAACGACCTGGCTCCATCGATCACCCACCTTGAAACCGGCTCAACCGCCGGGTCCGACATCGGTTCCCGCTGTGTCTGCAACCACTGGCGCAGCTCATGATGGTTGATCTTTACCAGGAAAGGCCGGGCAGGAACCGCAGCCGACAAAGCCGCACCGCTCGTATCGACACATGCGCGAGCACCGGACGCCTGAACCATTCGGACCATATCGGCGTAGTGGCTCGGATCGAGTCCTGGCGGCAGGGAACCGCTCATCGTGACAAACGTGACGCGTTCCGCTAAGCGTTCCAAGTGCCGGAGGAATGCGTCCGCCTCCCGAGCCCTCACCAGCGGCCCCGGTTCCAACAGCTCCGTCACTCGGCCGTCCGTCTCCACCAGCGTAACGGTCGCACGCGACTCCCCTTCAATCTGGAGAAAATCGTTCGCCAGCCCCTCCACTTCAAGCGCCGTGCGGATCCAAGCGCCCGCGTGCCCACCGATCATGCCCGTGGCCTCCGCGGGAACGCCCAGGGCTGTGAGAACTCGAAGGACATTCAGTCCCTTGCCTCCCGCTCTCGCCGTCACGCGCTTGACCCGCAGCGTCTCCCCCGGGCGTACTCGCTCCAACCAATACGTCTTGTCGATCGCGGGATTCGGTGTCACCGTCAACACCCGCAGGGCCGCGGTCCCCCGACGAAGCATGCTGTCACCTTCACGTTCGCAGACCAACCGAACTCCCATGTCAACGCCCGTGCTTGCGCCAGCCACGCCAGCGGGTCCTCTGCCGGAACCTTCACGCGCCGGCATATTGGCCCTCCGCGCCGGCCAGTCGGATTTTCTTGGCCACCACCGCCGCGTACGCCGACTGCGCGGGCTTGAAGTAGCGGCGCGGATCCGAGTCCTCCGGATTTTCCACGAGGTACGTGCGCAGCGCCGCCGCAAACGGGATCTTCAACTCTGTGGCAATGTTGATTTTCACAATTCCCTCCGCGATGGCGCGCCGGATGGCCGCGTCAGGGACGCCGGACGCCCCGTGGAGTACCAGTGGGACCGACACCCGTTTGCGGATGGCCCTCAATCGGTCGAAGTCGAGTTTCGGTTCCCCCCGATACAGCCCGTGCGCCGTACCGATTGCCACTGCAAGAGCGTCGACGCCCGTCTTCTCTACGAAATCGGCCGCTAGATCCGGGTCCGTGTATGCCGCCTCTGCTTCAGCCATGTCATCTTCCACACCGCCGACATGGCCTAACTCCGCCTCCACCGGTACACCCCGGGCATGCGCCAACCTCACCGCCTCGCGGGTCAACGCCACGTTTTCCGCGTATGGAAGGTGTGAACCGTCTATCATCACCGATGTGTACCCGTATTCCAAGCATTGGCGAACGCGATCGATGCTGTCCCCGTGATCCAGATGCAACCCAACCGGTACGGAAACCCGATCCGCTGCTGCACGGACGAGTGCCGCCAACAGGTGAATGCCCGCGTTGTCGATATTGCTCGGCGTCGTCTGCACCAGCACCGGTGCACCGAGACGGTCCGCGGTCTGCACCAATGCCTGGACAGTTTCCAAATTGTATGCGGCAAATCCGACCACCGCCCAACTCTGTCGCTGAGCCCGCGCGTACACGTCCATCATCCGGACCAGTGGCATGTTCGAGGCCTCCCTCGGTCAGCTCGACTTCCCCGTGTTGAAGTCGTGCGATGTGTTCAACCAGCAACCACCCCTGTCACGCACCGAACAGCGGGGTCACCCCCGTCACAGTGTCACCACCTGCGTCAGATGTCTGGGCTGATCCGGATTCAAGCCTAGAAACTCAGCCCGTGCCAATGCCAGGTGATGGAGCGCCGGCATGTACAGCACGGCCCGGCTCCAGTCGCTCACCGACGGTAGAACCAACGCGCGCGTCGCCTCCTGTGCGCGGGTGACTCCTTCCGGGACGAGCTCGAGCACGCTTCCCCCCAACCTCGCAACGTCCCGTCCCACGGCCTGCACAGCGGCGGCGTTGGCGGCATCGACCATGGACACCACCACGGTGCCCTGCGCCACTACAGAGATGGGACCATGGCGAAACTCCAGCGGGTTGTACGCCTCGCATGCGACCTGGGTCATTTCCTTGAGCTTCAGGGTCGCTTCCCTCGCCAGCCCTTCATATGGGCCAAGGCCGAGGAAGATGTACTGGCGCCAGCTATCCTGGGCCCCCGCCCACTGCCCAAATGCGGTGAACTCAGCCATGCGATGGGCGAGCTCGTCCGGCAGGCGGTCGAGTTCAGCAACGAGATCCACTCGATCAGCCGCGTGCGCGGCCAGCCGTTGCAACGCCAGCAGCATACTGGTGAACGACTTCGTCATCACAACCGACCGTTCGGCGGCGTGTGGAAGAACGAGTGGGCGTTCGCACAGACGGGCCAGATCGCTGTCCTCGTGGCAGGTGACGGCCACCACGCGACTCCCAGGCCGATCCCGCTGAATCTGTTCGACCGCCCACAGGACCTCGGTGGTCGTACCGGATCGAGAGATGGCGAACATCGTCAGCGGCCCGTCCTTCGGCAGCGCGCCGGTGCCGGAGAGGAACACCTCGGACGACGGTACCGCGATAGCACGGTGCCCGGTGACGAGCTGCCACAGACGCGCCGCGCTGTGCGCCAAGTGGTACGACGTCCCGCATCCTGTGAAGACCACCGTACCGTCGATGGCCTGCGCGAGGTACTCGGCGTGTTCGTCCCACCATGCGTCGGTCGCTGCCAAGGTAAGGCGCCACGCCTCAGGCTGGTGGTCAATCTCATCACGGGTGTATGACAATTGAATCGCCTCCCGGTTTCGTGTTCTCTTGCGCCATGGCTCGTCGGGCCAGCTCCAGTGCGCCATGCAAGCCGGCATCCCGGCGGTAAAACGCCAAACTGAGGCGGGGCGGGAACGGGACGAACCGCCGGACATATCGTTCGATAACGGGCAGGATGACCCCCTCGGCGCCCATCATGCCTCCACCGAATGCCACGACCTCCGGGTCCCAGAGCACCATCGCGTTGGCCAGGTGAAAGGCCAACTCTGTCATTGCATCCTCCACGAACCCCCGCATCTCGGCGTCTTCGGCGACGAGGGCGAATATGTCCGCCGCGGTCAAGGATCGGCCAAATCGACGCGTGGCCCGCTCGCCCAGCGCCTTTCCGCCGGTGTATTCCTCGAGTGGGGCGACACCATCCCGGACCCCGCGTGGTTCATCCGGTCGGCGCAGGTTGTAGCCAATCTCGCCGGCCGCGCCATGACTGCCTTCGAGGACCTGTTCGCCCATCGTGAGTGCCACGGCGATGCCGGTACCGAGGTTGACATACATCCCACTCCTCGCACCTCGCAACGCCCCGCTGCACACCTCCGCGAGAGCAGCCGCCTTCACATCGTTCGCGATGGCGACGGGGGTTCCTGGGAACGCCTCGTCGAAGACGTCCCACAGGTGCAGCGCATGCCACCCAGGCACGTTGGGCGCCATATCCACTCCGTCCCGGCGGGTGATTCCCATTGTGGCAACCCCGATGCCCGCCAACCGCTTCCCCTCTGCCTCCGCGCCACTGGCGAGCTGTTTTCCGGCGGCGATGGCCCGTCTCAGGGCGTCGGCGGCGTCACGGCACTCCCCGGTCGCCACCTGTGCCCTGGACAGGAGGCGGCCATCCGGCGTGGCCGTCGCGATCGCCAGTTTTGTTCCGCCAAAATCGAACGCCAACAGGTACGCTGGTGCCATACGCCCATCCCCCTTTTCACGGGAGTGTAGATGGCGAAGGCGCCGTGGGACCACATAACGCGTCGCACGCTGTCCCACGGCCGCGCCTCACCGTTGCGCGGATAGATACTGTTCGTGGATGACCTTCTCCCCGAAAGGCCACTGACGACCGCGCGCAGCCCAGACGAGGAATACCACAATCCCGAGAGCGGTCCAAACGATGGCCCACTCGATAGCCTGCCAACCGGAGGACCAGAAGATCCACACCCACCCGATCAGGGCGATGAGACTGGGCAACGGATACAGCCACTGCTTGAACGGCCGCTTCAGACCCGGCTGGCGGCGGCGCAGGACGGTCAGCGCGACAATCTGGCCGATGAACTGCACGACAATGGAGACCGCCATCAGCGCGTTGATGATCTGCTGCAGGTTGAAGAAGCAGAACACCGCCGTGAACGCACCCATCACCAGCAGAGAGATGTGCGGAAACTGGTGCTTGGGATGAAGCTTCCCGAAGCTGCTGAAAAACAGTCCGTCGCGCGCCGCATTATACGGAAGTCGCGAAGCACCCAGCAGACCCGTGTAAACTGAGGCGAACGCCGTCCACAGGATCAGCAGGGTGATCAGCGCAGCGCCCGTCTTGCCCCACACGGTCTGCATGAACAGCGTACCGATGTTCTGGCTGTTGACCGCCGTCTGCCACGGCACGACCCCGATGATGCTCAGGTTGATAGCCATGTCGATGATGGCGACCAGGACGATGGACAGCACAATCGCACGCGGGATGGTGCGGCCCGGGTCCTTGACCTCGTCCCCCATGTACGCGACGGTGTAGTACCCGAGGTAATCGTAAATGGATATCAGCATGCCGGCGCCCAGGCCCGCGAGGAATTTGTTGGGCGCAAACGCCCCTGCGGGGAACGCGAACGCCCGGTCGGCATGGAAGTGGGTCAGGCCCGCCACGATAATGAGCAGCACGGTGAGGATCATACCAGCCCAAAGTACCTTGGTCACTTTCGTCACACCCGTCACCCGCCTGTACAGGAGCGCGACGGTGATGACGGTGATACCGGCCGCAACCAACTTGGTCTCCAGCGGCGTCATCCCCGGCCAGAAGTAGATGAGGTAGTTGGCCATTCCGATCATGCCGGTCGACATGATGAGCGGCGTGGCGATGAGAGTCGACCACACAAACAAAAACGGCATCAGTTTCCCTGTACTGTACTGGAACGCCTCCCGCAGATACACGTACGATCCGCCCTCACCCGGCATCGCTGCACCAAGCTCAGCCCAAACCAAACCGTCGGCCATCGCGAGCAAGGCACCGGCGATCCAACCAAACAATGCCTGCGGGCCACCCATGGCGGACAGAATGAGCGGAATGGTGATGAATGGACCAATCCCCACCATCTGAGACATATTGATGGTGGTTGCCTCAAACAACCCGATGGCTCGAACCAATCCGCCAGGTTTCCCGTTGGATGGTCCCATTGGTGGTTCCTCCTCTCACAACCCGAAGTGGCGGGAATGACAACCGGAGTGATAATGACAGGATTCCCGGTATGCATTCCGGCTAACATGAAACCGTTTTACAAGGATAATGTAATCGATTCAAAGATATTTCGCAACCTATTCGTTAGGCATTTTATCGATATTCATTCAATGATAGAAACCAGTTCGAAACACCAACCTTTCATTTTGTGGTCCATCAGGCTCCCGTCGTGTGCTATGCTAGTGGGTACCAGAGGGCCTGTGTCCGTACGATACCCGACGGTGACAAACCGGGAGGATGGCAACGTCCTACCCGAGGTGACACAATCACCCATTGGCACAACGCAGGCTCAGATGATCGGTTGGAATGCGGGTGAGATCCATTGGAGCAGCGGGAAACGGTAAAAAACGAAGCGGGGCGTTCCGGGGACGGAATGTCGGCAGACGAGCGCCGACAGCGAATCGCCGATTGGGTGGCGGAATGCGGAGAGGTACGGATCGATCAGCTCCGCGATTTCTTCGGGGTCAGTGAGGTCACGCTGCGGAGGGATCTCGACATCCTGGAGTCTCAGAACCTCATTCGCCGCGTCCGCGGAGGCGCGACGGCAAATCCAGCGTCTGCGCTGGAGACGCGTTTTCAGGAGAAGATGGGGCGAAACACCGCGGAAAAACGCCAGATCGCTGCAGCGGCGGCGGCGATGGTGGAGGATGGCCAGGTGGTCATGCTGAGCGCGGGATCGACCACCACTTACCTGGCCCGGGAGTTATTGAAGAAACGGCACCTGACGGTCATCACACCGGCAATCAACATCGCCTCGGAACTGGCGGGACACTCGCACATTACGCTGGTCATGATCGGGGGGATTGTGAGACCGGGATCATACGCGGCGGTGGGGCATTTGGCGGACGAGGCACTGACGCAGATGAATGCGGATTTCGCTTTCGTCGGTGTGGATGGTGCGGATGTACAGGCGGGATTCACGACGCCGAACCTGATGGAGAGCCGTACCGACAAGATCATGCTCCAATCCGCCACACGCGGAATCATTGTCGCCGATAGGAGCAAGTTCGGGCGTGTCACCCTGGCGCCCGTCGCCCGCATCGACGAACCCGCACTCTGGATCACAGACGACGGGATGCCGGAAGAGGCCCTCACACGCCTGCGCGAGGCCGGCTGCCGAGTCGTACGCGCCCGAGAGGCCGCTGCGCAGAGGTGAGGTCAAAGGTCATGGAAACGCCGGGATTGGGAGCGTGACGCGGGGGCGCAGGCGACTCCAGACCCCCACGCGCCCCCTCGGCCGAAGTCGAGCCCCGCAGGTTGGCCGGCTCCACCTGACCTGCTTTGAAGGTAAAGGCGGACATGCTTTTCGGGTGCCGGGCACACCTGCCCGCTGTGAACCGACCATAAGCCCTTTATAAGTTCCGGATCCGCCCACGGAACCGCTCGATGAAGCGGGCGTTCGCGTCGTCGCCCCCAGGGGCATTGGCGCTCATCCAGATGGGCGGTTGCACCCCCTCTGCCACCAGGAGGGCGACCGCCTCCGCCATCAGCGAATTCAGCAGGTAAGCGTTGGCGAATGTCGACATCGCGGCCACCGCCTGCTCGAGCCCTGGAATCTCCACCACCGCGTCGCCGACGTCCACCTTGCTGTCGAGGACCACGTCGACCACCTCGTAGAGATTCTTCTTGCTCGGATGACGAGCCGGATGATTGTGCGGTGTGCGCTGCGCATGCCGCACCGAGGTCACGCCGATGGTCGTCACGCCCCGCCGTCTGGCCTCCAGCGCCGCGTCGATGCACGCCGTGTTGATGCCGTACGCGTTGACCAGAATCAACAGGTCGCCCGCCTTCAGATCGTTGTCGGCGATCACGATGGCGCCGTACCCGGGGGTCCGCTCGATGGCCATCGATCTCAGCGCCCCGTTGGAGAGCAGCGTCCCCTCGTCCAGGATGGCGCTGATGTGCATGAGCCCGCCCGCGCGGAAGAAAACCTCCTGGCTGCCCAGATTCGAGTGCCCGCCCGGCCCGTACACGTACACAATCCGGTCCGCCTTCACCTGATCCGCCACCAGCCTCGCCGCCCTGCGAACGGCGCCCTGCTCCTCATCGTGCAGCGCCTGCAGGTGGCGGAGAATCTTGCCGAGATACTGGGTCATGACCGATTCGGTCATCGCTTGCTCCCTCCTTTGAATCCCTCTGGACACATCCCGTCTTTGCCCTCAGACACCTGACCGGCCACCTGGATCCATTTCTTCGTACGAGTCGTAGACGATCACGCCGGCCTTCAAAGTCCGCTTCACACGCACCTGCCCGTCAAAGGTGAACAGCACCAGATCCGCCGGCTCGCCGGGCGCGATATCACGAGCCACAGGTAGCCCCAGGTAGTCCGCCGGGCGCACGGACGCCATCCCCCAGGCGTCCGCCAGCGAACACAGCCCCTTCGCCACCAAATTGCCAACGCCCTGACGCAGACTCTGTACCGAACCCGCCAGGAGTTCCGGCTGATGGACCAGGTGCAGCTTCCCCTCGGGCGTGAGGACCACATCTCCGCCGATGTGGGTGGTGTATCGTCCGGGCGCGAGGCCACCCAGGTCCACCACGTCGCTGACGAGAAACACCCGCTCCCCCTTGGCCCGCAGGAACACCTTCAGCACGGCGTCCGGAAGATGGAAGCCATCGGCGATGACGGACGCCCACAGATCGTCACAGGCCAACTGATCCCAGATGTAATTGGGGTGCCTCGGAAGCACGGGGTGAGCCCCGTTGCCAAGGTGCGTGGACAGCGTGGCCCCGGCCCGGACGGCGGCCGTGATTTGATCCGAACCCGCCGCCGTATGCCCGATGGCCACCCGGACGCCCGAGGCCGCGCAGCGGGCGATGAAGGCCGCCGCCTCCGGCCACTCCGGTGATAGGGTGACCAGGCGAATCCGTCCGTCCGCGGCCTCCTGCCAACGCCGGAACCGGTCCCAGTCGGGCGGCTGCACGTAGCGCCGATCGTGGGCGCCCCGGGGGCCATCCTCCGGCGAGATGAACGGCCCCTCCAGGTGGATGCCGGGGATGGTGGGGATCCTACCGGATCGTTCCCGCTCGTCGTGTTCGCTCACAATGGCCGGATCCCACAACCCCTGCCCCACGCCTCCGTCAGCTTCATCCCGAATCGCATGCGCCACGCTTGCGGCGAGCTCCGCGATGGCCTCGTCGCCGTTCGTGATAAGGGTCGGCAAAAAGGTCGTCACCCCCTCCGCCCATAGGGCATGCACCACACGCTGAATGGCCGCCGTCGTGAGGGGGCGGGTGTTGAAGTCGATCCCGCGAAAGCCGTTAACCTGGAGATCAACGAGGCCCGGCCCAATCCACGGCAACCCAGGCCGCTCCGGTGCCGTGGTCACCCGGACGATCCGCCCCGCCCTAAGCTCCACCGCCACGGGCATACCGGTGCGATAATGGCGACCCTCCACCCGCAGAAGCGCCTCACAATCGGAAACGTGCACCCGGGGCTCAGGGGCCAGAAGGACAGCGTCTTCCGCACCAGTGGACGTCACGAACCGAGTGTCCTTGACGCCATGTGTGCCCGCCTGCCCCCCCACAACTTCATCCGGCCTCACAGGGTATTCACGATCAAACCTCGTCTCCGGCTCACTCGCGCCCCCATCTCCTCCCCCGTACGCATCCCGGTCCAGGAACAGCACCGCGTCCGGGTGGGTGCGCAGGATGGAGGCCGGGCATTCGGGCGTGACGGGACCCTGCAGCGTTCGCCGCACCGCCTCCCGCTTCGTCGGGCCGGGCACAACCGCCACCAGGTGGCAGGCCGACCGGAAGACGGGCACCGTGAGCGTCACCGCGGCCGTCGGCACCTCGTCGAGCGTGGGGAAGCACCCATCGTGGACCTGTTGCTGGCGGGATCTCGGATCGAGCGGTACCACCTTTACCCATGCCGGGTCCTCAAAGTCGGCGACGCCCGGATCGTTGAAGGCGATATGCCCGTTTTCACCGATGCCGAGGCAGATGATGTCGATGGGCGCCTCCTGGAGCAGCCGGGTGTAGCGATCGCATTCCTGTACCGGGTCGTCGGCGGGATCGAGGGTATGGACGGTGCCCGGGCGCACGAGGTCGAACAGGTGCGTGCGCAGGTAGTGGACGAAGCGGCGCGGATCGTCCGAGGCGAGCCCGATGTACTCGTCCATGTGAAAGGCCGTTACGCGAGACCAGTCGATTGGATGCTGGGCCAGGTGAGCCAACAGCTCGTTCTGGGAGGGGGCGGCCGCGAAGACCATTCGGATATGGCCGCGCTCAGTCAGAAGGCGGTTCATCAGGTCCGCGACGTGGGCCGCGGCGGCCTGGCCCATCGCGTCGCGATCCTCGTACACCCGCACCTCGAGCGCGTCCACTTGGAAGTCGACACAAGGATGCACGAATTCTCTCACGACCAACACCCTTTTTCGATGTGATGAAAGGCGTCCAGGATAGCCGCCTCGATACGCTCGTCAAACGGTGACGGCAACGCGAAGTAGAAGCACGACTCGTACGGTTCGTAGCCGCCCTCCCGGATCTGTCCGGCCGTCGGGACGTAACCGATCATGCCGTTCGTGTACCCGACGGGCAGCAGGCGGCCCTGGCTGATGCGGCGCAGGTTCAGCCCGTAATCGCAAACCATCTCCGCGTCCGCGGCGACAAATCCGATCCCTCCCGTCAACCGAACGGTTGTCAGGTGCAGCGGCACGGATGTGCACCTTCTCTCCCGCTCGGCCATCAGCCGCTTGGCCCACTCCCCGCGGATGCCGGGACATGACGCGGCCTGCCCCAGCTCGTCCTCGCCCGGAACCCGAGCATACCGGAGCGGGACGTCCCACTCGGTTACCTTGAGCAACGGGGCCCCTGCATCCCGAAGCGGGGTGTGCAGGACCTCCCCGACCGCATCCACCAGCTGGCCGGCGACGTGTTCCACGTCCGCCTGCGTTCCGCGGATGAATTCCCCATTCCGTGTCAGGTTGGGCCGCACGTCACCGCAGAAGCCCTGCAGAAAACCGGCGACCGTCCCACCGCCCAGGAGTGCCTCCAGCGCATCCATGGCCACCCCGGGGAAGTCCGGGGAGACCCGGTTGTCATCGGTGGTGGTGGGATGGCACGTGGCGTGCACCCAGAGTGCCTTCGGGCGGCCGTTCGGGCGGACAAACGAGAGAACGGTGACCCGTGGATCGTTTGGACCCTCGGGATTGGGCGCCATCCGGCTGACTCCGTCGATCACGCGCCGTCGATTCACACCCGCGCCCCACACCCCTGTTCCGACCGCCAGCGACACGGGCTCCAGATGACCGGACGCCGCCGCCACCGCTTCCGCGGCGGCAGCCTCCAGCTGGCGAATGTACTCCTCATCCGGCCGGCCGAGGGGGGCGGTGAAGCGGGCGGTGGTCTGCGGCCCGGAATGGTTGTGCGTGGCATGCAACAGGACGTGTGCCTGCGGGATGCTCCACCCATCCGAAATACGGCGACGCAGGCGTCCGGCCAACTCCGGGCCCCACCAGATGAGATCGGCGGTGATCCACACCACGCGGACGCCTCCCTGGGCGAGGACGAAGGCGCGCAGGTACAGCGGATGCGCCACCCCTTCGGACACGCCGGTGCGGTGCGCGAACCCGGCCAGAGGCACGGGCGTCCGGGGGGTGATGTCCACCTTCGTCGCGCCGAGCCACAGCCCCGTCATCTCGGTATCCCTTCCTCCACCAAGCGTTCCAGGATGAGCAGCACGCTGCGTAGGATGTGAAACGGATCCTTGACCGGCAGAGCGACAACCGTGTCGACGGGCCGGCCGGATCGATCCCGGATCTGCACCCACTCCCCGACCTTCTGCTCTGGGTTCGGGAATGTCTGAAAAGTATAGACGTGTACTTGGTCATACAGATGCCTCATGTCCTCCGCCCCGGTCATCTGGTGCGCGAGCAGGGTGGCGTACAGAGCTTCCGCGTGAGGCCACCACAGCTTCATGTCCCATGTGTCGAGAATGAGCTGCTCGTAGCGATCACCGTATCGTCGTCCGCGAGGAGAGCCGCCGTCCATGTCGACGAAGCGCAGGAGTCCGCCGTGGTCGTCGTCCCAACCGAGTTCAAAGGCCTTGCGGATGGCCCGAAGAGCGGGGGCAATCCAATCCGACCTCCCGGTCTGCCCGGCCGCCCGCAGGACGAACCCCATGTCTTCGATGGTGTGCCCAGGATTCAGATGGCGGCATAGCACAGTGTTGTCGTCTTCCGTCCGGTCAGAAAGAATTTCCTTCACCCGCCCGTCCGGTTGCATGAAGGTGGCGAGGATGTCCTCGGCGTATTCGACGAGGCGATCCCGCATCTCCCTTGTCCTCGAGTGGCCCATCGCCATGAGCAGGTCCAACAGCTCCTGTGTCACATTCAGGAGAATCATGGGAACGGCGTGCGCCCGCATCCCCGGCGGAATTGGGTAGGGCTCGGTGCGGAACTCGCCGGCTTGGACGCGTTCGACGACGTGATCGTACAATCGAAGCGCGTCCTCCACCGCAGCCTCATCGCCGCTTGCACGCGCGTATCCGGCAAAGCCGAGGATGACGAAGCAATCGGCGTAAAAGCTGATGTCATGCCCGGCGCCCTGTATGGCTTCCTTCGGCACCCCGTTCTCCGCGAGCAGGTAGGCGCAGTTGCCGTTCGGCAGGATGGCGTGCCGCCGAAGGAAAGCGACGGTCCGCCCGGCCTGTGCCAGGAACGGTTCGGCCGGCATGGACAGGACACCGTCCTGGGCCAGACGTGCGATAGTCGACCACAGCCAAGCGAATCGCCCCTGCGACCAGGTGTATTTATCCCGGCTGATAAGGACCGTACCGTCGTTGTTAAAGCAGGTGTAGACCCCGCCGTGACGGGGATCGACGGCGCGTTGCCAGAACGGCAGCAGTACCGTCCGGAGGTGCTCCTCGTAGAAAGTCCGAAGGTCCTGGGTGGCGCACACGGACATCTCCTCCTACGCGTGAGATCCAGGTGACCGAAGGCATACAGATGGTCGATTCACGGGTGGCCTGCGATGTTCAGCCACGCCCGGTCGTGGTGTACACGTCAGCCGGCGGCGGTACGTCCTGACTCAGGGCCTCCATCATCCGGGCGACCTCTGGCTTCAGCGCGCGGCCGCGGGAGAACCAGCCGATGACGGTGTAAAGGATCAACGACACGAGCACGGGCAGACCGACGGTCGCGGCCGTGCTGACATGGAAGGCGTACTTATCGAGGGCGAACGTCACGACGCCGCCGACCAGTGAGACGATGGCGGCCGCGGGGCCGCTGTGGCGGAAGGCCGGCAGCAGGCCGAACAGCATGGCGATGGAGATCGGCCCGACGAGGGCGCCGAACCAGGTGATGAGGAGGCCCAACACACCGCCGAAGGCGTTCTGTTCGACGGCCACCAGCATGGTCAGCAACACGAACACCAGCGTGGTCGTCCGGGCGGCGACGAGTGCGCCCCGAGGGCTGAGGTTCCGCGTCCGTGCCGAAAGACGCGGTAGGATGTCCCGTGTGACGACGGACGAGATGGCGTTGGCGTCCGACGTGGTCATGGCCATCGTGTGACTGAACATCCCGGCCAGGACGAGGCCCACGAGCCCCGGCGGCAGGAAGGTGCGCGCCATGAGGGCGTAGGACTGATCCGGCTTGGCCAGGTGCGGAAAGAAGATCGGTGCCGCCCACATCGGGAAGAACAGAATGAGGGGCCACAGAAGATACAGAAAGCCGGACAGAATGGCGGCCTTTCTCGCCTCCGTCCCGTTGGGCGACGCGAGATACCGCTGCGCCAAGTTCCACGTACCGCCGTTGTAACTGAGAAAGTCAATCAAGAGGTAGGCCACAACAAACCAGAATGTGTACGGTCCGTCGAACAGATGACTGTGGTTGGGCGGCAGCTTTGCCCAGATGCCGCCGATGGCATCGATGCCCCCGAGTTTGGCGAGCACGATGACGAACATGGCGATCCCCGCGACCAGCTGGATGATAAACTGTGCGAAATCCGTCAGCGCGTCCGCCCACAGTCCACCGATGGTTGAGTAGATGAGTGATACACCGCCGGAGAGGAGAATGCCGACTGGCAGCGGCAGCCCCGTGAATACCTGGAGGATGATGGCGATGGCCGCCCACTTCGCCCCGACGTCAAAGATCTTGAGCAGTACGCCACACCAGGCCATCAGCTGCTGGGTGGGCACGTTATAGCGGGTGGCCAGGTACTCCATCGGAGAACCCACGCGGTAGTGCTCCCGCAGCCGCGCCCAGCGAGGTGCAATCCAGATGGCTCCGACGAAGACCGCAATGGAGACAGGCACCGCCCACCAGACATAGAGGGTGAAGCCATTGGTGTAGGCGACCGCGGCATACGCCACGAACACCGCGGCGCTGTACCCCGACATGTGGTGAGACACCCCGGCCAGCCACCAGGGCATCTTACCGCCGGTGGTGAAGTATTCGTCAGCGCTTCCGACACGCCTGTAAGACCAAATCCCAATACCGATCATGACGAAGAAGTATGCGATGAGGATAAACCAATCCAATCCGGACATATTCACGCCCCTCCTTTTCTCGTGAAGAACGAAACCGTTTTCAAGGTTACCCGCCTGTACCGCCCCCTGCCATCACCCCGTTCCTTCTTGTCTTTCTATTTGTCATAAATTATGACTATGTGTGTTGAATGTATCACGCATACACCGGAATCGTCAATATCAACAGAGAATTTGACCGGGTAAAAATTTTGTTCGCCCTGGCTTAGAGCCGTGCCGTGCAGATGTACGATGGCGTCAAGTGACAAACTCCGCAAACCTGTACTATTATGGAATTCACGAGGAGGTGCCCCAGTTGCCCAAAGGTCCGACCTTGCTACGCGAGATCAACGAAAAGCGCATCCTTTCCTTTCTGCGCGCCAACCGGGTGAGCTCGCGTCAGGAGATGGCCGAACGGCTCGGGCTGAGTAAGAACACCGTCTCCCTGATTGTCGAGAAATTTTTGGAGGATGGGCTCGTCCAGGAGGTGGGGGCGGATCCCCAAGGCATCGGGCGGCCGCGGACACAGCTGTGTCTCGCCGCGGACGCCTTCCGCGTGCTCGGCATCCTGGTTCGGGATACCTCCTGCGAGGCTGTGCTCACCGACTACCATGGGGCGATGCTCAAGTCCGCACGTGTAAATGTCCATTCACGGGACCCGCAGGCATGCCTGGCTTGCATCGAGGATCTGGTCCACCGTCTCGCAGGCCCCGGCATCAACATCCTTGGCCTCGGGGTGTCCATACCCGGCTTGGTCGATCCCGACGCCGGCCTCGTCCGCTATTCCACCCACTTGGGGTGGCGGGACGTGCCGGTCGCAGAGCCACTCGCGCAACGCCTCGGGGTATCGGTGCAGGTGCTCAATCGGGTCAAGGCGGCAGCCCTCGCCCCCGTGCACGTGATCCCGGAGGATGCTCACAGCACCTTCTACATCCGGATCGATGAAGGGGTCGGCGGGGCTTTTGTGCTCGGCAACGAGATTGTGCACGGGTTCAGCCGGACCGCCGGCGAGATCGGCCATGTGGTCGTGGCGCCAGATGGGCCACGCTGCACCTGTGGCCAGCGCGGATGTTTGGAGCAGATGGTGAGCGTGCCCGCCGTGTTGGATCGGCTTGGAGTGAGAAAAATCGATCCCGCAGACGACGACACCGTCAGGTCATTCTTCGCAGACCGGCAGCATGCGCCAACCAGCGACCCCTTCCACGATGTGCTCGCACGAGTGGGAACACACCTCGGCACGGCCATCGCCCTTGTGATCAATCTCCTCAATCCCGAGTACATCGTGATTGACGCCCCCTACAACGACGTCGGCACGTTTCAGCAGGCCGTTCGGGATGCGGTGCGCGATAGGGCGCTGCAGATTCCGGCGAGCCATACCCAGCTTCTCTTTCTCCGCACCGCCCACGCCTCGGCTTGGGGCGCCGCCCTCGCGGTCATCCACAATTTCGAGGCCACACCCTCACTGTGAGGCCGGCGAGATCGGAAGGGGCCGCCCAATCCGATTCCGCCTCTCTTTACTCTATACGCGCTGCAAAACGGCAGACCCCTCACACGTGTTTCGCGCGTTGGTGCTGGCGGTACCGGTACTGTGTCCACTGATAGTGAAGAAAGCAACCAACGCAAAAGCCCAGGATGGCGACGAAGGCCGCGACCGCCACCATTGCGCTGAACACCCAATAAACCGCGGTCCAGCGGAATGCGTGAGCAATCAACGCAACCGCGAGGCAAACGATTGCGATGGTTTGGCTGAACTCCTGCTGTCGGCGATCTTCCGGAACGTACGTCGACGGATCCTTCCTCAGAAAGAGCTTTGCGAACCGCATGACCGGGTTCCAACCGAACAATCGGCCCAACAGACCTGCAACCAGAGGCACCACCAGCCACCCACTCCAGGCGGTGATCCAAGAGAGCAGCACAGCCAGGACAATCACCCATTGATTGGCCCGGACGAGTGGACGCGGAATGGAATCGGGTCGATGCATGAAAGTCATCACCTTTCCCATGAGTTCTATAAAGATTATAACCCGATTGGTTCAGTAAGACTATACGCACTCCCACCGTATGCGGCATGATCCTCGATGGAGTCATGCGGCATTTTTTTCACGCCCTCGTCACGTCCACCTCGCCATCCCGCGGGATGCATGCAGCGCTCTGAAGATCCGGTTTACATCTTTTGCAGGGTCGAAATCCCGCCGCCCTGGCTTCCCCAGTGGTCAAAAAGATCCGGACGTGTTCTCGCTTCGGAGTCTTCGACCTGCAGGATGGCCGGCAAAAAACCCCAGTAGACACCACACCGTAGTAAAACCGTCCATCGTATGCGACGTCACAGTTTACAATGGCATGCCACAGGTCTTCGGGCATCAACCCCATCGCCCCCCTCTACAGAATAGCGCAGCGGGAAGCAGACTGTACGCGGAACGTTGAACTGCCTGAACGTGCAAGGTCAATCCTATGGGAAGGTGGCGGTGGTCACCGAGCTCGTATCCAAGCGGCGAGAACACCGGCGTGTCTGTGATTTCACCAGGTTCGGAGGATGTCATCGGTTTTCAATTGGGGAACATCGCGAAATCCAAGAGCGGCGCACGAACCATAGCCATAGAAAAGCCGCCCCAGACGGCGGCTTCTCCGGATCCCATTCGCCATTGAGGTGCGACCGCGATGACGCATCGACACGGCAGGGCCGGCCAAAGCGCCTGCCAAAGCACCGGTGACAGTCGCCGACAGGCAACCTCGCCGCGGGCCTTGCGCCGAGCCGCCCGGGCGATGCATTCACCACCACAGCGCGGCCAAGGCAAAGATCCACCAAAACGCCAGCCACCACCACCACCAGCCGCCCCACCAAGCGCCCCAACCGGGATAGCCCCAGCCGCGGTACCCCCATCCGGGGCCGTAGACAGCGGCGAGGACCAGGTCCAGGCGTTGCTCATCGGTTGCGCCGGTGTCCAACTGCGGGGCGTGGCTGGCCAGGCCGAGCGGCGCGTATCGGCGCGGCATCCGCACCAACACCGCACGATTGTTCACATCCTCAATGATGCCGCGGTGGTAGCCCCACTGCGTGTAGAAGTGTACCCACTGACCGCGCAGTTTCATGCACTGACCCATCGTGCACACACAACACCCCTCCCTTCGCTAGCACACATATGCCGGATCGGGCCAGGCCGGCATGGACAGAGTGCCAGGGAGAGAAGGATTCCGGCTCGTCCTCACGCGGGAGCCGTCGACCCTTGTCGAACCTCGTGGGCGGGCTGTATCCCCTGCGTGGGAAACCCCATTTCCCTGGGGGAACGGGCAGGCCTCGTGGCAACGTCAGCGCTCCAGGGCAACCCATCTCACGCGCGAACCCGGTTCCCTGGACGGCCTCTCCACGACATCCCCACGACATCCCCACGACATCCCCACGACATCCCGTGGCAAGGCGCTCAAACCTCGTCCCAGAATTTCTCCGTCCTCAGATGCGCGGCGAGCGCCTTGCTTTCATTGCGGTGCTGCTTGCGAAGCTCGGCTCGGCGAGGCGCCGTCTCGTACAGGACGCGCTCTTCCTCTGATTCCGGGCGCACCGGCGGAACGGGAACGGGCGTGCCTTGATCATCCAGGGCGACAAACGTCAGAAACGCCGTCGCGGCAATGCGCCGTTCACCGGTTTTGAGGTCCTCGGCGACGACCTTGACGAACACCTCCATCGACGTCCTGCCGGTCCAGGTGACGTAGGACGTCAGGCAGACCGAGTCGCTCTGCCGGATCGGACACAGAAAGTCCACCGAGTCAGTCGATGCCGTGACCACATTGGCACGGGCGTGCCGGGCCGCGGAGATGGACGCGATGTCGTCGATGTACGCCATCAGCTTGCCGCCGAACAGGGTGTTGTGGTCGTTGAGATCGTTTGGAAAGACGCGGCTGATCTTCACACAGCGCGATTCACGGCAAAATTTCGGTTCCATCCAATTTCCTCCTCCATCGGTCGGGCGTTGAGCCGGGCCCCTGAGCCGCGGATCAGGACCCCGAGCCCCCATGCCGTCCCCAGTGTAGTCGATCCCGCGGCCAAACGCGAGCCCGCCTGGGCGCCCCTTCGGGACGGCAAACTGCCGCACCCGTGCGGCGCGGACCCGCATGGCATCCGCTCGAGAATCGCAAAACGCCGATGCGCATGCATCGGCGTTTTTGACCGGCAACTCGATGGAACCTGGCCTGTCAGCGGGCGAAGTTCAGATGGCCCAAACGCGTGATCACGGGGCGGGTCCACACCCAGCTGCCCGCGGGTGTCTGGGCGGGGTTGTAAAACACCATGGCCCCCGGGACCAGGTCCCTGCCGTCGCGCAGGACCGCTTCGGCGGCCTGGATGCTCTCGGCATCGGGCGTCGTGTAGATGTACCCATTCATCACCGGCTCAAACTGATAGTGCCCGTCCACCACCTGGAACACCACGCCTTTTACGGTGTCCGGGTACGCCGGGTCCTGCATCCGGTGCAACACGACATCCCCGACGGCAATCTTGGCGTTCAACGGCTCGCCGCCCGCCTCGGCGTGGATGATGTGCGCCATCCAGTACAGGTTGTCCGACGTGGCGAGTTTCGAGTTTGCCTCATTGGACGAGGTCGTGGACGCGTTCGCCGGAAGGTTCAGCGTGGCCCCAACAGGCAGATTGGAGGGCACAACCCAAGGATTGGCCTGCTGGAGGGCCTGCACAGATACGTGGTGCTGGTTTGCGATGGTCCACAGGGAATCCCCGTCGCGCACTACGTATGTGTGCCGGTCCGGTACCACCACTCGCGCCCCGACGGGCAGCCGGTTCGGGTCGACGTTCGGGTTGGCCTGCACCACCTCGGTCAGGGACACCTGGTGCGACCGAGCGATGGTCCACAGGGAGTCGCCCGGGCCGACCGTGACGACGCTCGCCATCGCGGTCGGGGTACCCGCCACGAACGTGACCGCAGCACCCAACGAACACAACGTGTTCTTCCATGTGAAGGACACAGCAACCTCACCTCTCGTTTGCCTCCGGGGTTAGTTGTCGGGTTCGGGTACGAGAACACCCCTCGCGCCGGTCGCGCGATTCACCCCAAGGGATTGGTCCCTTTTGTTGCGTCCCCCGTACACCGGCAGTGGAGCACCGGTGATTCGGCAGTTTTATGGAAACCTCCTCTGATTATAGATAGAGTTCATTGAGGAAGTGTATATTTAATTGATGGGTTCATTGGTAGCTGCGGCCGAAGGAAGCCAAATTTGACACATTGGGATGGCGATCCCGACCGGATTGCCGCCCGGTATCAAAGACGGGGGGTTGGCGACCTGGGTCGCCCACCCCCCGTCGCGCACCGCTGGCCGCGCAACGCATCAACCGCAATGCCATGCCCGCGGAACCGAGATGAACCGCCTCCCCGGCAACGCCCGGGGATGGCCCGCCGTCAGCACTTGCTGAATCCGCAGGCCTCGCATTCGTAGCAACCGCCGGTGCGGACCAATGTGTGCTGGTGGCAGTTCGGGCACAGATCTTTGCCCACCGAGTACTCGCGCAGGGCCGACCGCTCGGGTTCGGCCACGGCCGTCTCCTGGCCGCTCGCCCACTCGCGGAAGGCCGCCTTGCGCAGCGGGAACGTCTCCGAGTGCTCAATGAGCGCCTTGGCGATGGCGTCCGGGACCGAGGTGATGCGCCGATCCCCGAATCCGACGGAGTTCGATCCGCCGATCCCCGCGAAGTGCTTGACCAGCTCCGCCTCCTTGTTCGGGTTGCGCGAGTCGCGCAGATACAGCGTGATGGCGCGGCCCAGCGCCTCATTCGCCGCGTAGACGTCGCTGCCCGCCTTGCCGATGTTGACGAAGATCTCGAGGGCGACGTGTTCCTCCGGATCGTCGTTGATGGTGATGTACGCCTTGCCGAGCGGCGTCTCCTTCTTGTACGTCGCTCCGTACAGGACGTCCGGCCGCCTGCGCTTCTGGTAGGCCGCCTGAGCGGGCGGGGCGTTCTGCGTGCGATCCGACGTCGGCGCCGCCTCGCTCGGCGCGGCCCCCTGGGGCCCGCCGTCCTGGTGCCCCGCACCGTGAGGTTCCTCGGTGGCCCCCGCCTGCGCGGCTTTGTCCGCCTTCAACGAGAGCACCTGCTCGGAGCGGGACCCGTCGCGATAGATGGTGATCCCCTTGCAGCCGAGCTGATATGCGAGATCGTACAGGCGTTTGGTGTCTTCGACCGTGTACGAGTTCGGCGCGTTGCACGTCTTCGAGATGGAGCTGTCAATCCACTTCTGCAGCGCCGCCTGCACCCGCACGTGGTCCTCCGGCGACAGCTCCATCGCCGTCACGAAGTAATCCGGCAGCCGCTCGGCGCCCGGGTGGGTGTCGTAGTACTCCTGCACGATGGACGCGTTCTCCTCGAACATGCCCAGGCGTGAGTTCCGGAAGTACGACCAGGCGTAGTACGGCTCGCATCCGGTCGAGCAGCCCACCATCGTGCCCGTCGTCCCCGTCGGGGCGATGGTCATCAAGGTGACGTTGCGCACCCCGTGCTTCCGAATGGCCTCCGCCACGTGCGGCCGCTCCTCGGCCATCCGTTGCATATACCCCGAGGCGAGGAACTTCTCCGCGTCAAACGCCGGGAACGGCCCATACTCTTTGGCGATCTCGACGGACTCCAGGTAACACCACTCGGCCATCAACCCCATCAGGACGTCGATGAAGCGCACCGATTCCTCTGAGCCGTAGCGAATGCCGCAGTACAGCAACAGGTCGTGCAGCCCCATGATGCCGAGGCCGACGCGCCGCTCCTGCATCTGGTTGCGGCGGTTCTCCTCGAACGGGTAATACGTGGCGTCAATCACCGCATCCTGAAACCGGATCCCCGCGCGCGTGGTGTCCTCGAGCTGCTCCCACTTGACATGGTGGAGCAAGAACTCCGCCTTCTCCTCGTCGAAGTGCTTCCGCAGCCAGCCGCGGACATACGCCTCTTTCTCCCGGTCGGCGAATTCAACCCGTTCTCCGCTGTCCGCAAACCCGGCCGCGAACTTGCTCAGCACCACCGCCCCCAGGTTGCAGATGCCGTTGGCCGGAAGTGGCTGCTCGCCGCAGTTGTGCGCCACCAGGCCATTGGCGATCAATGAATGCGTCATCGGCTCATGGATGTCATACACCATCACTTCCTCACCCGGTTCCACGCGTGAGACCCGACTCTCGAATTTCTCCGACTTGCGAGAGGGTCGAGCCATCTCCGTCAGACGGGCCTGCTTGCGCGCCACCAAAGGCATCCCGATGTCCCGGTAGAACTGATCCACGTTATTCCCGGAAAGGATCAGTTCAAAGTGCGGGTGATGGTCGTATGTCCTCTCCTCACCGTCCAAGGTTTGGTAGGTAAATCGCCTCTGGTTTGACTTCGGACGGGCATAGATTTTGCCGTGGATACCGAACTGCAACAGGAGCAATTGGGTATCCTGAAGCAATTCCTTGGAAGCCGACGACAGTCGAACAGTGCGATGGGCTTCGTCCGTGTAACCCACCGTTCCGTCTGCGCTGAACAGAGCCTGCAGGAATGCGACCACCGTCGGCCTGGCCGCCTGGAAGATGGCTTCCGGAACGCGCTTCTCATGGGCCCGGACCACTCCCGCCCCCAGTTCAAGGAGCCGCTGACGGAAAGCACTGCGCTTCCACGTGATTTGCAGGACCCCGTTCTGCCGCCGCGTGACGGACACGTTCGATCCGCTCAGCGCATTGCCGATCTCCCGCAACACCGCGGCCGCCTCCGCGTCCTCGGCCCCAAACACCAGCCCGACCTGCCCGTTCGTCGAGATCCACCCGTCCCCCGTCAGCCACCCGAGGAACCACCCCCACTCCTGGCCCAGGTCGTCCTTCGCCGGGAACAGGCCCGGACCGGACTGGACATATACGACGTCCTCCGCCGTGAGTGCTCCGGCCTCGACCCATCCCCGGCGGGTGAGCAGGCGGTGATCCGGCGTGACCTTCAATTCCATGCCGTTATCCAGCACCACGCGGACCGTCTGTCGAACCCCGGTTGGAAACACGAGGCCCTCTCGGACCGTTGTCCCCACTGCTGGATAACTGCGGCCGTTTACGACCACCGAAGCCGCCCACGTCCTGTCGTCTGACACCAGTCGAAACGCCTTCCGCCCGACACGGCGATGCAAATCCTCAATGCGGACCAATCCGAACTCGGTTGCGATGCGCGTATCCGGATGGAAACACGGATTCGTCGCCACCAAGGGATTGTAGTACCAGGAGTTGCTCATGCGGTTGGCGCGGCCGAGGAACACCACGCCCGGTTCCGCCGATTTCCACGCGGAGTGAACCAGCTCGTCCCACAGCGCGTCCGCCTGGATGGTCTCGGTCACCTCGAACGGGTTGTCCGCGTTCACCCAAGCGTCGAAATCGCCGTCAAACGCCGACCAACTGTCCTTCGGGACGAACCCGAGCGACCAGGGCTCCCCTCTCTCCTTGGCCTCCATGAAGCGCTCGGAGATGCCGACGGAGATGTTGGCCCCGGTGATCACCCCGTCCACCTGTTTGCAGCGGATGAACTTCAGCACGTCCGCGTGACGGTCGTTGAGAATCAGCATTAGGGCGCCGCGCCGCGACCCGCCCTGCAGGGTAAGCTGGCAGCCGACGCTCATGATCTCGCCGACGCCCACCGGGCCGAAGCCTTCCCCGAACACCTGGTTTCCCTTGTCGTACAGCGTGCCCCACGAGTAGGCGCCCGAACTGCGCCCGTTGACCCCGCGCACATAGCTGTAGCGCGGGCGCAGAGAGGACAGGAGGATGGACACCTGCTTGCCCTCGGCCATGCGTTCCCACATGTCGCCGAGCGTGGATGCGATGGTGCTGCGTTGGTCGCCCGGGACGAGCAGGGTGCCGATCACGTCGCTGAGCACCAGGGCGCCGCTCGAGAGGATGGACTCGTACAGCCGGCGCGCCGGGATTGGTTCCTGCCAGTTGACGGGCAGCCCCTCTTCCAGCCAGTCCTCCAGGCGGCCGGTCCAACGGTCGTCATACCCGTCCACGCTCGTCTCCGGAAAGCCCATGCGCCAAGGGGCATCCTCCTCGACGGCCCGCAAAAACTCGCGGCTGACCCGGACCACCTTTGTGCTGTGCGGGTATTCCGCCTGCAGAAACTCGGGCAGATCGGGATGCCAGACGTCCAGCACCAGATGCAGGTACGGCCGCCGCGAGCCGGAGAACACCGGGATGTACGTACCTTGTGGCGGGATGCGGGACAGATTCATGCCCACGCCGCCGCTGCGCGCCTGGATCTCCAACGTCTGCCCGAACGACTCGGCGTAATCCCGCATCGTCGGCCCGACGCTCGGGATGACAAAACAGTTGTAGCTGGTCACCTGCATGCCCGTCCCCAGAGACGCGTTGATGCGCCCGCCGGGCACATACTTCCAACCGGTCTGCAGCTGGTAGAACCGCCCCGCCCAGTGCTCCGGGTCGCGCGTGACCGCCGCCGCTCCGGCCGCGACGCGCCGCCACATCTGACGCGGCGACGTCTCCAGCAGCACATCCACCTGGTGATGCGGCAGCACCTCCCGATGACCGTCCTTCAACTCGACGGTCACGGTGTGGTGTTCCTCATCCAATTCGACGACCCTCGCCAGTTCGTGGTACGCCCGCTTCTTGTCGAGCACCGCCACCACCAGCGACCCCACCTGAAGGGTCTCCTTGCGGACGTCCTTGAGCAGATAGCGATCCGCCACAATCCGCTCCCCGGTGGCACCGAGCCGGTCCTCGTCCGTGAACGGCAGCATGCTCTCTTCCATCACCTTGGCCATATCTCCGCCTCCCCGCCGCCCTGACGCGGCGAATGCCTCAAAAGTATGTACGACCGTGCCGGATGGCACACACCCTCACGTCCCCGGCTTCCGCCCGCCCGCCGACTCCTGCAACAGGGACAGGACCTCCTTGGCCAGCGTCTCCACGTCCCGGAACTGCCGATACACGCTCGCGAAGCGCACGTACGCCACACCGTCGAGCGCGCGCAGCTCCTCCATGACCCGCTCACCGATGACGGCCGAGGGCACCTCCCGCTCGTACTCCAGGCGCAGCCGCCGGTCGATCCGCTCGACCACCCGCTCCACCTGTTCTGCCGAGATGGGCCGTTTCTCACACGCCTTCATCAGCCCTCGGTACAGCTTCTCGTACGAAAACTCCTCGCGCTTGTTGTCCTTTTTGACGACCATCAGCGGCCGGTGTTCAATTCGTTCGTACGTGGTGAACCTTCTTCCGCACGCGGGGTTGGTGCACTCGCGCCGGCGCCGGATGCTGGTGCCGTCCTCGCTGGCGCGGGATTCAATCACGCGGGAGTTGTCCGTTTCGCAGTAGGGGCAGCGCATGGGTCACGCCTCGTTTCTCAGGATGGGACGCGGGACGGACCCCGCATCCGCGGGCCGTCCCGCCGGTTCGCGAGTCTATCATCGGCGGTCCTGACGGGTTACCATAATCCCATACATCTAGTGTGTGTTACCGGTTCAGGGCCCATTATACACACCACATATATGGCTCGCAAGTCTACCGATCCACGCCGTGAATCCCTAGTTCAGGAACAGCTCCGCAACCGATGGATGCACCTCATCCGGCTCAGGACCGTCCGGATCCGACTCCGCCTCGCTGTAGCGCACGCCGCTCAACACCTGGACCGTGTAAACGCCTGCCCGTCGGCCGGCCAACACATCGGTTCGCCGGTTGTCGCCGATGAGCAGCACCCTGGCCCGATCCAGCCCATACCTGGCGAGGGCGAAGTCGATGAAATCGGGATTGGGTTTGCCCGCCACGTAGGGAAGGATGCCGGTCGCGGTTTCGATAAACGCACCGAGCGCCCCGTTGCCCGGCATGAAACGGTCTCCGGAGGGCAGGCGGACGTCCCCGTTGGTCAGGATAAACGCACCGAGCCGTGCCACCTCCGTGCAGGCCGCGGCCAGGCGGGGGTAGTTGACCTCGGGATCGAGCCCAATCACCACGGCTGAAACGGGCGGCGCCCCGGCCTGCTCGGGAGTTCCGAGCGCCACGGCGGTGTGCCCGAATTCCACCAAGGCCTCGCGCAATCCGTCAAGCCCAATGTACCCGACGGCGGAAGGCCCCAGAAGACGGGCCAACCGATGCGCCGATGCCTCCGCCGACGTGCACACCTCGTCCGGATGCGCCTCGATGCCCATCCCGTTCAGTTTTTCCGCCACCTGCCGCGGCGTCCGGGTGGAGTTGTTGGTCAAAAAGACGGGCCGAATGCCGCGGCGGCGAAGGCGCTCCACGAACGCCCCGGCACCGGGGACCACCTCGTGGCCCCGGTACAGGGTGCCGTCGAGATCGAGCAGCGCTGCGTCCCAATTCACCTGTTCATGATGTCGCATGATGGCAAGCCTCCCGTCCATGTTCCGTCACGCCTTTGGCTCGTCCGCAAACGGGTTTGGCTTTGGCGCCTGAAAGTCGACCGCCGGCTCCTCCACCCCACAGCGCGTGTTCACCACCCTCGCCATGACAAACAGAAGATCGGAGAGGCGATTGAGGTACCGCCGGATGAAGGGTTGCACCGGCTCGGCCTCGCCGAGCGCCACCACCTCCCGTTCCGCGCGCCGGACCACCGTCCTGGCCAGATGCAGCCGGGCGGCCGCCTCGTGGCCGCCCGGCAGGATGAACCGCGTGAGCGGAGGGTTTTCGGCGTCGAGCCGGTCAATCATCTTCTCCAACAAGAGCACGTCTTCCTCCGTGGTGTACGGTGTCGACGGTTTGTCCAGCGGTGTGGCCAGGTCGCGGCCGAGATCGAACAAATCCCGCTGCACCCGCCCGAGATACCCGCAAAGGTCGCCGAATCGCGCGTCGCCATTCAGGCGCGCGACCGCCAGGCCGATGGCGGAATTGGCCTCGTCGATGGTCCCATACGTGCAAACGCGTTGGGACGCTTTGCTCACCCGCCGTCCGTAGATGAGGCTGGTCTGCCCCTCATCGCCCGATCTGGTGTAGATCCGCATGCCATCCTCGACTCCTCTGAAAACGATATAATGACGCTGAAAGGTGGGATCCCGATGCCGACACCGCAACTTCCGGTCACCCGGTTGTCCCCGCACGTGCATCAGATCAGTGTTCCGACGTCCACGCTCCCGCCGGCCGTGGCCACCAACACGTACGTCATCTGCAAGGATGGAGAAGGCGTCCTGGTGGACGCCGGTACGTCCGAGGAAGCGTCGCTCGAAGCGCTCCGGTCGATCCTCGCCGACCTCGGGGTGCGGCGCGTTGTCGCCCTCATCGCCACCCACCACCACCGCGACCACACCGCGGGCCTGCCCGCCCTTCACCGCACCCTCGATGCCAACGTGCTGATGCACCCGCTCGACCAGGCGCGGCTCTCCTGGTCCCCCGAGGACCGCGCGGCCCTCGCGCCCCCGCCCCCGGCGCTCCACGTGGCCGGCGTCACGCTTTTCATCCGGCACCACCCCGGCCATACGCCGGGCCACGTGCACGTGGAGATTCCGGACGAGGGCGTGATCCTGGTCGGCGACCACCTGGCGGGAGAAGGCTCCGTGTGGATTGGCCCGCCGGACGGACACATGGCGTCCTACTATCGCGCGCTCGACGCCATCGCCGACAGCCCCTGCCGCATCGCGGGCCCCGGCCACGGCCCGGCCCTCATGGACGCGGCGGCGGCCGCCCGCGCGCTCAAGGCCCGCCGCCAGGGCCGCGAACGCGAGATTTTGGCGCACCTGGCGCGCCGACCCGGGACCGTCGAGGATCTTGCCCGCGCGCTGTACGAAGGCACCATTCCGGAGGGCGCTCGGACGGCCGCGGTGCGCACCGTCGAGGGCCACCTGCAGCACCTCGTGGAACTCGGCCAGGTGGAGCGGATCGATTCCGACAACGCCACGGTGTACCGGCTGGTCACGGGGCCCGTCCATCCACAGGGCCCGGCACCCACAGGGTCGTGAACGCCTCTTCGGCTGTGCGGCATCTCGCGACGGCCTCGAGCATGGCCCGCGTGGGCCGCACCGCCTGCGCCCTGCCACCGATCATCTCCGACAGCAACCACCGGGCCGGCCGCCAGCCGGCCCAGTCGTGTTCCGCCGGGTGCCAATCGGGCTGAATCGCCGTCCCCGTCCGGCAGATGAAAAACCGGGTGTCGAAGCGGACCGGCTGAGGCGGCGGCGTGATCCAACGGCCGACGTAGCGAAGCTGACTCAGATCGATGGTCTCGTCCAGCGCCGCCAACACCGACCACAGGTCCGCACGCCCCTCCAGCAGCGCGGTGCGAAGCGGCCCCGGCACCCGGCGGGACGGGCCGGCCGCCCCCGAGAGGGCGCACAGCCAGCCGATCTCCTCCGCGCACTCCCGCACCGCCGCAACCGCGTACGCGGTCAGGTCGTCGCCGCCCGGTTGCGGCATCTGCACCCCGCCGCGCACGGCTCCGTCCAGAGGCCGCCCGTCCGCCGCATCCACGGCGCCCCCGGGGAACGCCACGTGCCCCGGCAAAAACCGCATCCCGGCCGCCCGGCGCACGCCCAGCACCTCAACCCCCTCGGCCCCGTCGCGCACGAGGATCAGCGTCGCGGCCGGCCGCGGCACGGCGGGATTCCGCCCGCCCGAACCGGGTCCGCCCGGCCGCGCCCGGCCCCCGCCGAACGGCTCGTCCACCGGCTGCCCGTCAAGACCCGGTTCTCTCGATCCGGTCATGGCCATCCCCTCCTGCGCCTCCCGCACGGACGCGGCGCCGCGAACAGACCTGGCCGCGGGCGCGGCCAGGGCGGCTACAGGCCCTGCGCGTAGATGGAGGCGTTCGATTTGACGTCCGGATCGAACACGGGCGTATCCAACAGATCCGGGTCCAGATAGATGTTCACGAACGACGGGAGGATGTTGAAATCTCCCATCGCGAATCCGCTCGCCATCTTGGTCACCGAGTGCGCGTCCCATCCGTTTTGGATGTTCTGACCGAACCACACGCCGGCGCAGTTGGACTGCGCGGCGATCTTCATGCCGCCAAACGCGATGAACACCGCCACAGCCATCCCTCCGTCCTCGCGCATCCTATGCGAGGATCCGCGGCAGGGCGCCTGTCCCCGCCCGGAGCGCCGGTTTCTGTATAATGAAACGCAGCGGGAGGTGGACGGCATGCTCCAACAGACACACCGAGGCCATCCGCCCGGCTTCTGGCGCACGCTCTGGCGGCTGCGCCGCGGCCCGGGTGCGGTGTTGGAACTCCTCGACATTCCCCTCGATCTCGCCATCCGCCGCAGCCGCGGCACGGCCGGGTGGGTGACGGCGCTTGGCCTTTTGGCCGTGTGCATCGCAAGGCCAGATCTGTGGGTGGCCCCGCAGCGGGTCCTCCACCTCCCTCCTCACGCGGGCCCGGCGGTGTTGGCCGCGGTCTGGGTCGTTTTCGCCATCGGCCTGGCCGCCGCGGTCTATGGTCTGTTGCGCCTGTACACGTTGGTGGCGCACGTCATGGCCACCAGCGTCTTCAAAGCGCGCGGTCAACGCCTGCGCCTGCTCAACGTCGAGTGCACCGCCCTCGCGCTGGCCGCTCCAGCCGTGGTGGGCGTGGCGCTGACGCGCTGGGCGCCCGTGCTGGGATGGACCGTCGCCGCGCTGTCCGCCCTCGCCGGATTGTGGTGCATGGCCGTCGGGTGCGGCGCGGTGTTTCACCGCTCGGCCCCGGCCGGGCTGTGGCTGTGGTCGGGCGCAACCCTGGTGACCGTGTTCGTGCTTGGCATCGGCGCCATCGCCGTCGCCGCCGCCCTCGGGGTGCTCTCCCTGTTCATCCTGGTCTTCCTGCGCGTCTTCGCTCAGCACGGCTCGTGATACCAACCGGTCATGACCTCGACAGCCTCGCCGGTCATCCACACACGCCCGTCGCGAACCTCGATGGACAGGTCTCCCCCCTGCAGGTGGACCGTGACCGCGTTCTCCAGCAGACCAAGCCGCACCCCGGCCGCGACGCTGGCGCAGGCCCCGCTGCCACAGGCGAAGGTGATCCCGGAGCCGCGCTCCCACACGCGAAAATCGAGCTCCCCCCGCCCGCGCGGCGCCACGAACTCCACGTTGACGCGCTCCGGAAAATCCGGATGGCGCTCGATGCGCGGGCCGACCTCGGCCAGCGGCACCTCGTCGACCCGCGGGACGAAGCAGACGAAATGCGGGTTGCCCATGGACACCAAAAGCCCGCGGAACGTCCGTCCATCCACATCGACGACGGCCCACTCGCCCTCGGTCGATCCGGTGTACGGGACCGGACCCGCCCCGAAGCGGGCCGGCCCCATGTCGACGGTCACCCGCCGCACCGCGCCCATCTCCGGATGGACGAGCGCCTCGACCACGCCCGCCCCCGTCTCGATGGTGAATCGATCCCGATGCACCAGCTTTCTGTCCCACGCGAATTTGGCGACACAGCGCAGCCCGTTCCCGCAGGTCTGCGCCTCGGAACCGTCCGCGTTGAAGATGCGCATGCGCAGGTCGGCCCGGTCGGACGGGCCGATCCAGATGAGCCCGTCGGACCCGATGCCTCGGCGCACATCGCTGACCGCCCGAGCGAGCTGTGGCAAGGCCCGTTCGTCGACGGCCTGCTCGTGGTGGTTGATATAGATGTAGTTGTTGCCGAGAGCGTGCATCTTCGTCACGCGCAGCATGGTCTCGCCTCCTGGCACGAGTCTACCATATTCGGCCCTGCGAATGACCGCAATCCGACCCCTGGGCCAATGTATGAAATTTCCTCTCTCCATGGGGTTGCACAACCAGAGGACCGCTGCTATAATCAGTCTTGTCTTCGCGAGCGGCACGGGCGCCGCGAGCGAGGGTGCAAAACGAAGACCATGCGGTCGTGGCGGAATTGGCAGACGCGCAAGATTCAGGTTCTTGTGGTGGCAACACCGTGGGGGTTCAAGTCCCTTCGACCGCACCAAG